>JAXHSV010000015.1:0-22031 GCA_034190305.1 Planctomycetota bacterium
CTCGCCCGGCGGATAGTCGAGCGCCTGCGAGCCGGGAGGGATGAACCTGTCGATTACGGCGTACTCGACATCACCTTCTACAGGGACGACCTGTCGCTTCGGAAGGGCATGCCGCTTGTCCGCGCCACGGAAATCAACTTCGACCTGGACGGAAAGATCGTGCTTCTGGTTGACGACGTGCTTCATACGGGTCGAAGCGTCCGAGCGGCGATGGACGCGCTGGTGGATTTCGGACGACCCGAAGCCATTCGCCTGGCCGTCCTGATAGACCGCGGCCGGCGGGAACTTCCCATCGCAGCCGACTACATCGGCGCGACCGTCAAAGCGCCCGCCAAGGCCCGCGTTCAGGTCCATCTGAAAGAACACGACGGTGACGAAGGTGTTTTTCTTGTAGGAACGGCCAACAAAAAACACGCTTCGAAAAAACGTGGTAAAAAATGACCAAAGCAACCGATCAATTCGTCTGGAAACGCAAGCACCTTGTCGGGCTGGACGAATTGTCAACCGAGGAAATCACCTACGTTTTCGACACAGCCGAGAGTTTCCGCGAAGTTTCCACGCGGTCTATAAAGAAGATTCCCGCCCTTCGGGGAAAGGTGGTGGGTCTGCTGTTTTTCGAGGACAGCACGCGGACGCGGATGAGTTTCGAGTTGGCGGCGTCGCGCCTGTCAGCCGATACGGTTCTTCTGACGTCCAAAGGTTCTTCCGTCGCCAAGGGCGAGACGACGCTGGATACTGTGCGAAACGTCGAGGCGATGGGTGTCGATATTTTCGTCATTCGCCACGCCTCCAGCGGCGCGCCGCACATGTTGGCGCAGAAGGTTTCCGCCTCGATTGTCAACGCCGGCGACGGTTCGCACGAACATCCCACCCAGGCGCTGCTGGACATCTTTACCATCCGCCGGAGGCTGGGCGGGGTCGCAGGACTGCGGGTGGCGATTGTCGGGGACATCGCACATTCGCGCGTCGCCCGCAGCAATATAATAGGTCTGCGGAAACTGGGCGCAGAGGTGGTCGTCGTCGGACCGCCGACGCTCGTACCGACCGCTATCACCGCGATGGGATGCGAAATCTCCCACAGTCTCGACGACGTGCTGAGCGAGGTGGACGTGATAAACATGCTGCGGATACAGTTCGAGCGGTTCGGCACAGGTCTGTTTCCTTCGGTCCGCGAGTACAGTCGTCTTTACGGCCTGAACGCCGAGCGATTGAACCGTTGCCGAAAGGACGTGCTGATTATGCATCCGGGTCCGATAAATCGCGGCGTGGAAATCACTTCCGAAGTCGCCGACGGTCCGAACAATTGCATTCTCCAGCAGGTAACCAACGGCCTGGCTGTCCGCATGGCCGTGCTGTACCTGGTAAGCCAGGGGGTGGAATAAACGATCGAATTGTGCGAGTGAACGGCATGGTCGGTGAGAAGTCAGCCGCGTCAGCGGCGGTCGTTTTTAGCCCAAGGCGCAGAGAGGTCTTCAAAGCCCGATGTATCGGGCTTTGGAGCCTTGGCCGTAAGGCCAAGCCCTGGGGAACCGGGACGGGATAAAAATAGCCCCGCAGGGGCGGTCGTGAAGGCCCGAAGGGCCGACAGAAGGAAAGCGACAATGTCATACACAAACCTTTTCTATCACATTGTCTTTTCGACCAAGAACCGTCGCCCCTTTCTTTCGGATGACGTATTGCTAAGAGCCTGCCAGTACATGGGCGGTATTACTCGCAAACTGAAGAGCCAATTGCTCTTGGCCAACGGTGTGTCCGACCACGTTCACTTAGCCACAATGGTTCATCCAACTATCGCAATCGCAGAGTTTATCGGAAAGGTTAAGTCCAATTCCAGTGGGTGGATTCACGATACCTTTGCTGATCTGCGAGATTTTGACTGGCAGGATGGTTACGCGGGGTTCACCGTATCACCATCCGTTATGCCCAAGGTGAAGCAATATATTCGCTCACAGCCGGAGCATCATAAGAAGGTGAGTTTCCAGGAAGAACTGATTGCCTTGCTGAAAAAGCATGGAGTTGAGTATGATGAGAAGTACATTTGTGCGTAGGTTTCTGTCGCCCCTACGGGGCTGGTGTGTTGTGGCCTCGATACTTCTGATTGGCCCTTTGGGCCTGAAGAAGAAATGTCCGAATTCAGTCCTGAAAACGGAACGACTGACTTCGGGCCTGGAAGGAGACAATTGGCCACCGAGGTTGGAAAAGGAGCGACCAGGATTAGGAATAGATCTGGAATGAGCGCAAAAAAGAAGGGACTGGCGGCTCCGAAGAGCCCATCGGCCAGACCGCTTAGGTCTGACAACCACTCCCTTACGCCATTCATAATTATTCGGCATAACGTAGGCGAATGCAAAAGGTATAAGGCCGAAAGGCTGATGCGGATCAGGAACCAGCCGCAAAGCGGCGGTCGTATAGACCGAAGGGCTGATAGTAAAGCTACAATGCAGCGGTCATGAAGGCCCGAAGGGGCGGTCAGAAGTTAGCCGTGGGCGTAAGCCCACGGAAGATGGTGCAGTAAAAGTACAGAGGCCCGGAGGGCCGACAGAAAATCTGTTCCGCGGCTGATAATGAAAATGAACGACATCATCATAAAAAACGGGCGTGTGATTGACCCTGCGGGCCGAACCGACGAGATTGCCGACGTTGCAATCGCCGGCGGTAAAATCGTCAAGGTCGGAAAGGTTTCCGTCAAAGCCAGAGAAGTAATTGAGGCTGCGGGTAAGATCGTCTGCCCGGGGCTGATTGACATTCACGTTCACTGCCGCGAACCGGGGCACGAAGAGGAAGAGACTATCGCAACCGCTTCGGCCGCAGCGGTGGCGGGCGGGTTCACCACCATCTGCGCGATGCCCAACACGCATCCGCCGATAGATGACGAAACCGCCGTTCAGTACGTCCTCCAGCGCGGCGCCGAGGCCGGTGGCTCGCGTGTCCTACCGGTCGGGTGCATCACCAAGGCCCGCGAGGGAAAGGAACTGGCGGAAATCGGGATGATGCTGTCGGCAGGAGCGGTCGCCTTCAGCGACGACGGCGACGGAGTGTACTCGACGGCTGTGATGTACCGCGCACTCCAGTACGCCGGGATGCTCAATGTCGCACTGATGCAGCATTGCCAGGACTCGGACCTCGCCGGCGGCGCGATGAACTCCGGCGCCGTAGCCGTCAGTTTGGGTTTGCGGGGGATCGCCTCGGCGGGCGAAGAACTGATGCTCCAGCGCGACCTTGTTCTGGCGGAGCGAACCGGCGCTCGTTATCACGTCCAGCACGTATCTTCGGCCTGGTCGGTGGAGTTGATTCGTCAGGCCAAGAGGCGCGGAGTCCGCGTGACGGCTGAAGCCACGCCTCACCATCTGTTGCTGACTGATGCAGCGTGCTCATCCTTCGATCCGGTCTATAAGGTCAATCCGCCTCTGCGCAGCGCCGCAGACGTCGAAGCCGTCCGCGCCGGCGTAGTCGATGGGACCATTGACTGCCTCGCCACCGACCACGCGCCACAATCGACAGAAGAAAAGGAACTGGAGTTCGCCCTGGCGCCGTTCGGAATGATTTCCCTCGAGTGCGCCGTGGGGCTATACGCCAAGGCGTTGATCGACACCGGTCTGCTGGACTGGCCCGAATTGATATCTAAACTGACGATCAATCCCGCCGGCGTCATCCGCAGCGCCGGCGGCACGCTGACCGTCGGGACCGACGCCGACGTAACGATAATTGACCCGAAGAAACGCTGGACGGTCCGGGCTGAAAAATTCCAGTCAAAAAGCCGAAACTGCCCTTACGACGGCTGGAAATTGAAAGGAAAACCCATCGCCGTCATCGTCGGCGGACAAATTAAATATACCGCCTGATTGTAGCGGCCCTATTTTGACGATATTATATAGACTGTGCCATTTCTTATTGACGGAAACAATCTGATGCACGCCCTTCGTGAAGTGGGCCTGGAGGTCGGTCGAGGTGGTTTGTGCAGGCTGATGGGTGGATTTGCCGCCGAATGCGGTAAAGATTCAAAGCGCACCGCTCCGGAGAAAGTTCGAGTGATTTTCGACGGTACGCCGCCCTACGGTCCGCTGGCCGAGCAGATCCGGGACGAGCGGATCGACGTTAAATACGCAGCCGGTCGGACCGCCGATGAATTGATCATTGAATACATCGCCGCCGACAGCTCGCCGCGCCGGTTGACGGTCGTCAGCACGGACCGCGAAATTCGCGACGCCGCTCGACGACGGCAATGTAAAATGGAGACCAGCGAAGATTTTTCAAAAGCATTGGTTCGGATGCTGGATCGCTCGAGACAGGCTTCCTCCGCCAAAAACGCCGAACCACCGGAAAAACGCGTCGGGCTGACGCCGGAGCAAACTCGCGCCTGGCTGCGGGAATTAAATGTCGAACAAGAGAATAATGACGCACAGGAGGACGTGCTATGACAAGACCTCATCGCGAACGTCGTGCGTGCAAGCGTTTCGATTTGACCTGCCCGATCGTCGTTACCGACAGTGAAGGCAACGAACTGTTGAAGACGAAGACGCTTAATATCTCCGACGGCGGGGCGCTTCTGACGGCGCCGATAGGGCAGACCATCCCGCTCCGCCAGCGCGTCCGCGTGGACATGCGGCTACCGAGATCGACGGAAAACACCTTCATGTACGAGGATATATCCACAGAAGCCGGAATCCTTCGCCACCAGCCAATGAAAGACTATGACAACCTCGCCACCGCGCTGACGTTCACCAACCCGCTGAAACTGCAACTGGAAGCGTGAAAAAAATAGTAGCCGGTAGCCAGTAACCGGTAGCCGGGGAAAGATTCGGCATCGGGTATTCTGACTGGCTACTGACCACCTGCTACTGTTTTTGCAATGCTTTATCTGCTATGTCGCGCCGGCAGTAGGCGTCTTTGAAGTGGATTTTATCGACGGCCTGGTATGCCCGCTTCTGGGCGTCGGCGATAGTATCACCCAGTGCGGTTGCGCCAAGAACCCGCCCGCCGGCAGTTACCACCTTTCCGTCGGCGACAGCAGTTCCGGCGTGGAAGACCTTTACGTCGCCAAGGGCCTCGGCATCGGCGATACCGGTGATCTCGTGTCCTTTTTCGTATGGGCCCGGATATCCGCCCGAAGCCATCACCACGCAAACGGCGGGGCGCGGATCCCACTGAATCTCAATCTCGTCCAGTTTATGCTCGCACGTTGCTACCATCGCTTCAACCAGGTCGCTTTTGAATTTCATCATCAGCGGCTGGGTTTCCGGGTCGCCGAATCGGCAGTTGAATTCCAGCACTTTAGGTCCCGCCGGCGTAAGCATCAGCCCGGCATATAAGCAACCCTCGTATCGCCCGAAAGACCGCCTCATGGCATCGACGATCGGCACGAGCACCTCGCGTTCGATTTTTTCCGTCATTTCCTCATCGATGATCGGCGTCGGGCTGTAAGCGCCCATCCCGCCGGTGTTCGGACCGGTGTCGCCGTCGCCTATGGGTTTGTGGTCCTGGCAGGCCTCGAGTGTGTATATGTTCCGCCCGTCGCACAGCGCAAGAATCGAAGCCTCCTGCCCGGTCAGCAATTCTTCGACGACGACGGTCCGACCCGCGTCACCGAAGACCTTTTCGGTCATCATTTGTTCCAGCGGTTTGACGGCCATGTAGGGTTCAGAGCAGACGAACACGCCTTTTCCCTTGGCCAGACCGGCGGCCTTGACCACGACGCCCTGATCGCGCGACAGGACGTAATCGCGCGCGACCCTGATGTCTGTGAAGATGTGGGCCTCGGCTGTGGGTACTGATACGGACCGCATCAATTCCTTTGCGAATGCCTTATCCGCCTCCAGGCGCGCCCCTTCAGCAACCGGTCCGAAGCACATAATCCCCTCGGCGCGGACGGAATCGACCATTCCGCCAGCCAGGGGGTCTTCAGGGCCGACCACGACCAGGTCAACGTGTTTTTCCTTTGCAGCCGCCACAACGGCGGGAATGTCTTCCGCCTTTATCGGCAGGTTCTCGGATATCTGGGTTGTTCCGGCGTTTCCGGGAGCGCAATACAATTTATTGCAATGCCGACTTTGAGCGATCTTCCACGCCAGTGCATGTTCGCGTCCGCCGCCGCCTATTATCAGAATGTTCATCGCTTCTCCTCGCAGGATTTCTGAAAGCATCCAATAAAATTCGCCTCTGATGCCTCTTTCTGTCGGGGTTTCTAAAGATATTTCCGGCGTGTTTTCAGGAGATGCCGGAGATGTTTTTTCATGTCCAGGTCGGTCCGGAGGGCATTTTTTTTCTCCGCCGCTATGGCGACGATGATTTTGACCAGGCTGGCGAAGTCGTCTGTGTGAATTTGCTCGGCGGCGATACGTCCGTTCGGCGCCCGGTTGTGATAGTTCAGCAGCGGAAGGCACAGTGCTGTTGTCATATAATCCCACATGTTATAAACGGTCGATTCGCATGTCCCGCCCGGCATGAGTTGACGAACGAAGCGGAAGTTTCGGTCTCGTTTGCTCAGCGCCCTGGCCACAGCCGTAACGTGGGTTGTCAGGGACGGGTCGAACGTCCGCATCGCGTCGCCGACGCGGACAACCACGCCGTCGCCAAGTCGCGCCTTCGGCATTACCTTTGACGTCTCAATCGCAATTATCATTGCGTCGCGCGGGATACTTTCATGGTCTTCGCACGCCGCCAAAGCGCCGACAAAACCGTATTCTTCACCACGGGTCAACATGGCGGTAACGTCAGTGTCGATTTTGCGAGATATAACCTCGTTCATCGCGCAGAGCACAGCCGCCGAACCGACAACGTCATCGCAGGCGCGACTGACCAGTCGCTTCCGGCGGATACGCATTGCCGGAAGGTTCCACATGCCGACCGTCCCGACGGGCACGTCGGCGGGCTTGTCCGGTTCCAACCGGCACAGAAGGGCATGCGAACCCTTCTCCGCTCGCACGCTGCGAACCGTCGAGAGGATTTCCCCGTCGGGGCAGAACAACCTTACACTGCTTCCGGGGAAATATTCTCTTTCGACACTACCGAAGAAGTCCGCCCACACCGATCGTCCCCGGTTGAAACGGACCACAAAACCGGGATGGTCCATGTGGGCTGCGAAAACCCAACGTGGACCTTTGCGACGACCTTTGTGGTAATGCACGAAAACGTTGCCTGCTTTGTCGCGCCTGAAGTCGGCCCGTCGTCTGTGCGCCCAGCGGCGGACCTGCTCGATTATCTTCTCTTCGTGAAATGGTGCGGTCGGCTGGGACAAAAGCGAGCTAAGAATGGTCATGTGGCTTTGTTTCATTTGTTGTCGTCCGGTTCGGATTTAGCCCGTTCTTCCAGACGGGAAATCTGTTCAGTCAGTTCAGTTGCAGCGGCGGTTTCGGGGAATCTTTCAATTACGTCCCTTGCCAACTCTAATGCCTCCCCGAATCGGCGTCGATTAATCATATCGCGGATCCGGTCGCGGAGGATTCGAACCTCCTCGATCCGTGCGTTGTCGGAAATAGTGGATAATTGCACACGGACAGCCTCGGCTTCGACGCTGTCGGGCCAGGCATCAAGGAATTTTCTCGCCGCCTCCAATGCCGAATGCCAGTGTCGGGCCGATGCTTCTTTCTCTATCTTCTGGTACATTTGAGCCCGCTTTTCGGTCGCGAAGGCCTCCTGCTCCCGGCGGACCCTCGTAAGCATATCGAAGGCGGTGGCGGAATTGGGATACTTTCCCAACAGAGACTCCGCAACGTCCCGCGCGCCGGCGAAATTGCTTACCGCCATGAGATTTTCGACCTTCCGGGCGGACTCGGCGACTTCGTGAGATTCGGCCTTTGCGCGAGCCTGTTCGATCTTTTCGCGCAAGGCGGGGACATCCGGTGAGTCCGGTTCAAGGCGAATCAGACCGGCGAGAATATCTTCAGCCCCGGAAAGGTCGCCGGCGAGAAGCACATCATGGGCTCGCTGCTTCAGTGTTTTTGCGCTGCTTTCGGCCAGTATGCGCCCTTTCTTTTGGCGCTGGTCATCTGTCAGCAGCAAGTTCACATTAAGTTCACGAAGTTGTTCGAGCATTGCTTCGGCCCGGTCGGCTTGGGACGTGTCGGTAGTTTCCTCCGCTGCGGAGGTCTCTGCGCCGCGTTCAACATGGTGCACGGACGCAGCACGGAGTTCCTCCAAAATACTCTCCAGCGCCGAAATCATTTTTTTATCCGCCTGCGCCTGTTGATAACCTCTTTGGCACAACCAGGCCAATGCCGACAGCACACCGGCGACGCTCCACGAGCCTGCAAGGATTATTACCGCCGACAACCACGCACGCAAACGAATCAGCATCATCAGGCCGCCGACAAGACCAACGAGGACCGAAACCGCCGCCAGGACCAGCAGCAATCGCACCAGTAATGTTTCATGACTGTTTGTATTTTCAGAAAGCACAATGTCCGCCCTTAAAAAAGAACAAGTCCGCGAATTTCAAAAAGGAAAAACAGTTATCTGAAACCCCTTTAGTTCCGAAAATTCCTTCAAGTTGCTCGTACAGAATGTTTTCTCTCAAATCGATTTCTTTTTTCCCCCTTTTATTCGTGCAATTCGTGTAATTCCTGCATAACGGCGGGCAGGCGTGAATTACTGCGCGGCGGCGATTGCTGATGCGATGGGACGGACGATATTGGGGATCACCACTCGCGCGACAATATCTTCTCCGAGGCGAGCCTGTTCGGCCAGGGAATTCACAATCTCGAACTGCCGACCCGGATGCGGATGGGCGCGGATGGTGAAATAGATGCTGATAGGCTCTTCTTCGTAATTTCCCGAACTGACCTGGTAAATGGAGTTGCGGGTCTCAACGGCCAGGCGGGCCTGGAGGCTGCAATCATCGTTAAGGGCTACGATGAAAGAAGGCTCGAAGTTCAGCGCCACGGCGTCGGTGTCGATAAGGAAAGACGCGAGTCGGCTACCGCTTACAAGCGCATCGTGAACTATCTCATCGCGGTTTCCGACGCAATCGAGGTTGAACCCATAGACAAGGTCGAGTGATTCGACATCCAGGTGCGAGACACCCAGAAAATACCTGCTTCGGTCAAGCACCCATTCGTGCTGGTCATAAGCAGCCTTGATGTCGGCCGGATTGAACGCCCCGGCCGACAGTCTCTGCTGTTCCAGACCGAGCCAGCGATATGACCCGCTGCTGCGGTCGCCTTCAAGGACATACTCCCCGTTTTCGCGCTGGTGAAAGTCGGTCATCTCCGGAAACTGTTTCTGGACAGTCTCGCAGAAATGAAGCACCGTCTCCCGCCCTTGCGGTAGCGGAAGGGATGTATGCAGATCGAAATTGACGAAAAAATCATCGCTGAAATTACTGAAACCGGAACTCATCACCGGCCTCCTTGAATATGGCTCGACGATAAACCAAATACTCGAAAACAGAATGAAATTTTATCCTAAACCCACAAAAATTCAAAGACCAAAATGGGCGACGGGGAGCGGGGGTGAGCAACCTGATTTTCTGGCGGTCATCATCAGGCACGATTCGATTCAGAGTGGCACGTATGATGCGAAAGATTCTCATTCGCTGTTTTGTAACAGGCCCCCGCTGAAGCGGGGGCCTGTTACAAAACAACATCCCGAACGACTGTTGTCTGAAATAGTGTGTGCCTGAACCATGTTGAATCTCAACCCACAGAAACGATCTAACTAACGCAATTACAATGCGTTGCGGAACGCCAGAAAAAAATGTCGCCCACCACAACGTGGGCATACGATTTTTCGGTTGGCTCACGTCAATCCATACATTCGTGCATGGTTATACCTTCAGCAGCGGCAGATTGAACTATTCGCGATAGGCTGCTGCATCGCAACGTAATTGGACGGCGGTACGCTGGAGGTAATGGCGTTGTTGGAGCAGAAGATGTGCCCGCCATCGCCCATGCCGTCTTCGACAATCCGGTGAGTCCGTCGGCGGACAGCCGATTCGTAGCCGATCTCGCCGGCAAGAGATTGGAATACAACGGCGTCTCCGGCATAAGGCCGGTCGATAAACTCCCCGGCTACGGCGGTGTGCATAACGTATTCGAAGATCGGCGTCCGATCAGGCTGGCGATGTTCCGCAGCGCCGACGCGAAGTCATTTGACTGGACTGATATGACATTAAAACCGCTCCGGCGGCGGTTGCAGCCGTAATAGTAAAAACAGCGACCACGCCATCTACATCATTTGTGCTTTGATCGGCGTTTGGTGCGCAGGTGCAGTTCGGGCGGCTTCTGACCTACGATGGTATTGGGGGCGACCGATTCGGTTATGAAGGTGTTTCCGCCGATTGTGCTTCCCCGACCTATGGTGGTATTTCCGAGAATCGTGGCGTTTGCATAGATGGTAACGTTGTCGCCGATAATCGGATGTCGGCCTATTCCGCGAATCACCCGCCCGCGCTCATCCTTCGGGAACGACAATGCCCCGAGCGTTACGCCCTGATAAATCTTGACGTTGTTTCCGATGCGGGTCGTCTCACCGATGACCACACCGGTAGCGTGGTCGATGAAGAAACTTTTCCCAATGGTCGCGCCCGGGTGAATGTCCACGCCGGTGGCGCCGTGGGCGTACTCGGTCATTATCCTCGGCATCAGCGGCACCTTCAGTCCGGACAGTTCATGCGCCAGGCGGTATATGGTAATGGCGTAAAAACCGGGATAGCAGTAGATGACCTCTTCGATGTTCTTGGCGGCGGGGTCGCCGTCGTAACCGGCCTGGGCGTCCAAAGCGAGCATTTTGCGAATGGCGGGTATCCGCCCGAGGAATTTATCCGCCAGAGACGCCGCTTTTTTCCTGTAGGTCTGTTCGGAGGAGGGTTTTTCGCACTCAGCGTGGCAGAGGCAGTGATAAATCTGCTCCGCCAGTTGTTTTTTCAATCGGACCAGCAGGCCGCCGACGTGATACCGGACGTTCTGCTTCGTCAGCGCCAGTTGTCCGAAATATCCGGGAAACAGAATTTGTCGCAGTTCGGCAATAATCTCGATTATCGCATCCCGGCTTGGAAGGAACGCCGAACCGATCCGCTCAGTCCGCTTGTCGGAGCGATAAGAAGTCAGTATCGCGCCGGTCAGTTTGTCCAGCTCACCGTCCAACTTAACATCCCAAATCCGAAATCTGAATCTCGAAACTCTAAACAAATACGAAATTCAAATTTCCAAATGCCCCAAACAACAGAAAACGTCATTGTTTTGAATTCGTTATTTCGGTCATTTGAATATTTTGCCCTTCGGGGCGCCTTCGGCGTCGTATTTCCTATTTCGATATTCGGATTTACTTATACTATTTCATCAACATTCTGCTGAATTTTGACAATCGCATCGACCAGGCCGTTCATGTCCTCCGCCGAACCCATCAGGTTGCACTCGTGTCCGATGGTGAGCATCTCTTCGTCGGCGAGTTTTTCGGCGACGGGGCAGCAGACCTTTGTGTAGTCGATTTTCCTGCCGTGCTTATCGCCGGCCCAACTGGCTCCGAAGGCCTTTTCCTGATACAACCGTCCCTTGTAGAGCGGTACGGTGTATCCGGTGTGCATGGTATAACCTTCCGCCTGGAGGGCTTCGAGGAACTTCGTCCGCGGCAGGCCCTTGAATTTCGGTGCGTTGTATTGCAGCGGGATGTTATATCCGTTCAGGCGGGTAACTCGCTCGTCCATCTGGTAAGTGATGCCGCCGTCAAATTCCTCTATGCGGTCGAGGAAAATTTGGGCGTTCTTCATCCGGTATTCGATCTGGTCGTCGATTCGGGTGAACTGGACCTTCAGGACCGCCGCCTGAAACTCGCTCAACCGCCAGTTGCTGGTCATCAGCGGTTCGGGATATCCGTATCCGAAGGTGCGCAGGCTCTTGCACAGGGCGGCGAAGTCGTCGTCGTTGGTCGTCATGATTCCGCCGTCGCCGGAGACCATCATCTTCTCGGATTGGAAACTGAACGAGCCGATGTCGCCGATTGCGCCGACACGCGTACCTTTCCACTCGGCGCCGTGGGCGTGTGCGGCGTCCTCGATTACCCTGATGTCGTGCTTGCGGGCGACTTCCATAATCCCGTCCATATCGGCCGGCGTTCCGCCGTAGTGAATAGGGATGACCGCTCTCGTCCGGTCGGTAATGGAGGCCTCGAACGCCTTGGGGCAAAGGTTGCTGTTGTGGCGCTCGACGTCGGCAAAGACCGGAATCGCTCCGACCATCAGCGCGCACAAACCCGTCGCGCAGAACGTCAACGGCGGTATGATCACTTCGTCGCCGGCCCCCACGCCGAAGGCGCGAAGCGCGATCTCCATCGTTACCGTCCCGTTATTGGCGCAGATTGCGTGTTTGGCGTGCTGGTAGGCGGCGAACATCTCCTCGAATTCAGCCACTTCAGGCCCCTGCTGCCACCGCCCGCTGTTTGCGACACGGGCGAGCGCTTCGCACTCAGCCTGGTCGTGTTGAGGCCATTTCACTCGTTCCTGCGGCTTCGCCCGAACGGGCTTGCCTCCCGTAATTGCTAGTTTGCCCATTTTTAGCAGTCTCCTTCTTTGTTACCGAAGCCTCGCGCACGGTAAAAATTTATAGGCTGGTAGCAGGATCATCCGACTTTGACAGTCTTTGCCGGCAGCGAAACTGTCTCAATTTGCGAGAGGTTCAATTTCTTGCTTGCATGGTCGATGTCAATCCCGACAATGCTACCATTCTTGTCAAGATCAATCACCACACCATCGGCTACCTCGACAGAATTGGCGCTGTCGCTTTCGCCCAGGTCGATGTAAAGAGAATCGGTTTCGGGATAGTATTCAATCTTCATCTTTCGCTCCCGGTCGCGTAAAACGACGGTCCGGAAAGGCATTGTGGACGGTTTTTCCGTCCTCCAGTGTTACCACGCGCAGTGCCACTTCGCCTAACTCCTCCACGAAGCCCCAAAAACGGATACGACCGTCCGGTTGTACTTCCCGGCGCACAGGGTTGTCCAATACCGATTCTACCCATTCTATCCGCAAATAGGAACGCTTTCGGAGTACTTGCTCCAGGAAATAACGTGTAGTTTTGATCAACGGTATTTGATTTCCGATTACTTTTCCTGTTCTTTGGCTTTTTGGGCGTTTGCGATGATCTGTTGCTGTACGTTTCCGGGGACCGGGTCGTAGTGGCTGAACTCCATCGTGTACGATCCCTGCCCGCCTGTTACGGAACGGAGTTGGCTGTTGTACTGGACGACCTCTGCCAGCGGGGCCTGGGCGCTGATTGAGACAATACCGCCGGGAAGCATGTCCTGGCCGAGGATTCGTCCGCGCCGGCTTGACAGGTCGCCGGCAATATCGCCCATGTACTGGGACGGAACGGTGATTTCCATGGTAACGATCGGTTCGAGCAGAACGGCCTTGGCTTTTTGAACCGCGTCGATGAAGGCGAACTTTCCGGCGGTGCGGAACGCCACTTCCTTTGAATCGACCGGGTGATGCTTTCCGTCGGTGATGACAACCTTCAGGTCCTGCATCGGGTACCCTGCCACCACCCCGGAGACGACCATGTCTCGGACGCCCTTTTCAATGGCGGGAAGGTACTGACGCGGGATGGACTCGCCGAAGAGTTCCTGGTCGAACTCGAATCCGCTTCCCTGTTCGAGCGGTTCGACGCGGAGATAGACCTCGCCGAACTGACCGGCTCCGCCGGTCTGCTTCTTGTGGCGGTAGTGCCCGTCGGCGGTGGCGGTAATCGATTCGCGGTAGGGAATTTTCGGCGGTTTGGTCTCGACTTCGAGATTGAACCGACTTGACATCTTCTTTAGCATCATGCGAATGTGCAGATCGCCTATTCCGGAGATGACCGTTTCGTTGGTCTGGTTGTCGCGGACGACGCGGAAGGTTGAATCTTCCTCCGCCAGGCGCGACAATGCCTCGGAGATTTTACCTTCGTCGCCCCGGCTTTTGGGCGCAACAGCCAACGAGTACATCGGCGTCGGCGCCGCCGGGATGTCGGCGAACATCGGCCCGGACTCGGCGTGAAGTATGTCACCGGCGCGGATTTCCTCAATCTTGGCCAGCGCGACTATGTCACCGGCAACGGCTGTGGATACTTCAGCCGACTCTGCGCCCCGGACTTTCAGAACGTGCCCCGCCTTGAGAGTTTTGCGTTCGTCACGGATTGAGAACGTGCTCTCGCCGGTAATCTTTCCCTGAAGGATTCGTATCCAGGATAGTTTCCCCACGAAAGGGTCTGCCGTGGTGCGGAACGCCTGCGCAACGAGCGGTTTGTCGGTCTCGGCGGTGATTTCGACGGCTTCGGCGTCCGGACCGGCGCCGGAGCGGACCTGGCGGGGCGTTGCGTCAGCCGGTGACGGAAAATACTTCGCAATGGCGTCGATCAGTTCCGCCACGCCCACCTGTTCGCGTCCGGCAGTGAAGAAAAGCGGGATCAGCGTCCCGGAAGTCATCGCGCCGGCGAAAGCGCCGCCGAGTTTGTCGGCGGGGATTTCCTCGCCGCCGAGGTAGGCCTCCATCATTTCCTCGTCGGCCTCGATGACCGATTCGACCAACTGGGTGTGGGCGTCGCCGACATCGCCGATGTCGGATGAACCGGAATCGTTACCGAAGCAGTCGATGACCTTTTTCCCGCCGTCGGTCGGGAGGTTCATGCACTTTACAGCCGAGCCGAAGGTCTCGCTTATCGCCTTAAGCAGCGCCGGCAAATCGGTGTTCTCCGCGTCAATCTTGTTGATGACAATGGCGCGGGCAAGAGACGCCTGACCGGCGGCGGAAAAGAGTTTGCGTGTGTTGACCTCGATTCCCGCGTGGGCGGATATCACGATAACGGCAGTATCGACCCCGCCCAGGGCGGAAATCGCCCCGCCGACAAAGTCCGGATAACCCGGCGCGTCGATTAGATTTATCGTCTTTCCGTTGTGGTCGAAGTGCGCAATCGACGGATCGACAGAGTGGCCCGACTGCTTTTCAAGGTCGGTGTGGTCCATCACGGTCGTACCGTCTTCGATGGTCCCGAACCGGTTGGTAACACCGGCGGCGTGCAGCAAGGCCTCGGCGAGAATGGTCTTTCCCGCCCCGCCATGACCAAGAAGTGCGATATTACGAATGTCCTGTGGTTTCTTCGCTGACATAAGAATCTCCGTTGGAACCTTTTTAAAACCATCGGGACGAGGCGATTAAGACCCGGCCCACGCCAACCAAAACCGCCTACCTGCCTGCCGGTAGGCAAGACTGGTTAGTATATTCTCCTCCGGCGCTTCGGCAAGGATAATCTCACCGTCGGCAAGATCCGCCGTCGCTGATGTTTTTCGCATCCTTTGCCTTCACCTACAGGTGCAATATACCGGCACATCAGGATTGGGCGGCGATTGACTACCAGGCAAACGTGTGTTATCTATCCTTGCGTATCCGTCCGCCGGGCTGGCGCCATGGTCGGCTCTGCTGAAAGGAGAGTAGATGATGAAAATTTCATGTACAACGCTTGGTTGTCCGGACTGGCCGCTTGAGAAGATTGTCGAAGGTTTCAAACAGTACGGTTACGATGCGATCGATTTCCGCGGGCTTGAGGGCGAGATGGAGATATGGCGTCTTCCGGCCTTTTCGGCCGACTTTGCCGCAACGGCCGATATGATTTCCCGGACGGGGCTGGAGGTATCAGCCTTTTCCAGCAGCGCGAGGATGTTCCGACCGGACCCGTCAGAGCGAGGGAAAGACATAGCGGAAGTCAGCGAGTACGCCCGCCTCTGTCGGACGTTCGGCGCGTCGATCATTCGCATCTTCGGCGGGTCGCTCGAAGGTACGCCGCCGACCGAAGCAATCGAAGTGGCTGTTGAAACTCTGTGCCGGATGACCGAAGCAGCCGGCGAAGGTATAACCATTGCAGTCGAGACGCACGACGATTGGGTCCGCTCATCTTTGCTGGCGGAACTCTTCAAACACCTAGATGCGCCGAATGTCGGCATCCTGTGGGACTTGCACCATCCTTACCGTCTTGGCGGCGAATCGCCGAAACAGACCTATGACAACATCGGACGGTTCACCGTCGCTACGCACCTGAAGGATTCCCGCCTGACCGGAGACGACGAATATGAATACTGTCTTGGCGGCGAAGGCGATGTCCCGCTGGCGGAAATGGTAAAACTTCTCAAAGAGGGCGGCTACGACGGATACCTGACGCTGGAGTGGGAAAAGAAGTGGCATCCGGAAATACCCGAACCTGAAACAGCCCTGCCTGCATACGCTCAATACATGAAAAAACTTATCGGACAATGACGTTTCGTCTCGCTTGAAGGGCGGGCGCGTTGTTGGGATTGCGGGATGGCGAATCGTTTCCGACTGGTCTGAATTACTCCAGATTGATTTGCCCGCCCGGAGACAGGAGCGATTTGAATCCTTCGCTCATGCGGATTTCGTGCTGATCCGGCGTTCCGGTGATAATCATTGCCTCCAGGCCCGGCTGGGCGTCAATCAGTTCGATTCCCTCCGCGCCCAGGACGCTGACGGCGGTCGCCCAGGCGTCCGCAGCCGCGGCGCTGGGCGGGACGTCCCCGACAGGCAGCGAAATTACCGTAACAGACGGCGCATGACCGGCCGGTAAAGCCATTCCTGTGCGGGGATCGACTATGTGGCTATATCGCCTGCCGGAAATCTCGAAATATCGGTGATAGTCCCCGCTGGTGGTAACGGCTGCTGCCGTTACCGAAAGAGTTGCGCAGATGCGGGTTTTGTCGAACGGATGACGAATCTTCACCGGCCAGGGCTTGCTTTCGCCGCTGACGCCGAAGCATCGCAGGTCCCCGCCGACATCGACTACCCCGCCGACAGCCCCGGCTTTTTTCATCGCCTCGATTGCCCGGTCGATGGCGTATCCCTTGGCGATGCCGCCGAGATCGATCATCACGCCGCCGGCGAGTTTCGTTACACCGTCAGGGGCGATTTGAAGATGTTTCATCCCGACGCGCTTGCGGGCTTCGGCGAGTTCGGCTTCGCCCGGCAAGCGGTTTTCAGACCCGCATCTTTTCCAGAGCCGAATCAACGTGTAACAGGTAACGTCAAACGCCCCGTCGGTCTGCTCGTTGAATTTCCCCGCCGCAGAAAGAACCTTCATCAACTCCGGCGACAGCGGTATCGACCTGCCTGCCGGCGCTTTGTTGAGTTTCGACAGTTCCGATGCCTCCAGATATACGCTCATAAGCGATTCGACGTTGCGCAGAGCGCCCTCGGCTCTTTCCAGCGCCGGCGATGCCCGGTCCCTGGGAGCGACAGCCGTCAGTTTGCACTCCGTGCCCATAATGCCCACAGGACGACTGGACAGACGCACCAACGCATCGGAGTCAACATCAAAGGACAACACGCCGAGGACAACCAGCACCGCCGCAGTGGCGACTATCTCCACGACAATCGATTTGACCTTTCGGGACATTATTTATTCGGTTTTGTTGCGTTTGGTGGCGGATGGGGCCTTGGCGCCCTTGTTGAGCGCCCGGTCGATCTGGCGGATTGCCTGTTTGAGGCGCAGTTCGTTCTCGACCAGTGCGATGCGGACGTATCCCTCGCCGTTTTCGCCGAAGGCGCGCCCGGGCGCCACGGCGACCTCGGCGTCCGTCATCAGTCGCATGGCGAAATCTATTGTTCCGGCTCCGTTCAGGTGCTTCTCCGGCACGCGGGCCCAGACGAACATTCCGGCGCGGGGGTTCTCGACTTCCCATCCGATCCGATGCAGGCCCGCCACCACCACGTCGCGCCGCTGTTGATAGGTTTGCGCCTGCTGGGCGACGGCGTCTTCGCCGGTCTGCATCGCAAGGAGGCCAGCCACCTGGATGGGCGTGAAGATACCGTAATCGTAGTAGCCTTTAATAGTGGCAAGGGCGCGGATCATCTCGGCGTTTCCGGCACAGAAACCGATCCGCCAGCCGGCCATGTTGTATGGCTTCGACAGCGTGGTGAATTCCACGCCGACGTCCTTGGCGCCGCGGGCCTGGAGGAAGGACGGGGCGGCGTACCCGTCGAAGCACGTCCGTCCGTATGCGAAATCGTGGATTACCAGGATGCCGCTTCGCCGCGCCAGATCAACCACTGCCTCGAAAAACTCCACACCATCGACGGTCATCGCTGTCGGGTTGTGCGGGTAATTAAGGATCAGGCACTTGGGGCGGGGATAGAGGTGCTCGACTACGTCGGCGACACGCTTCAGAAAGACCTCGTCGTTACCGAGCGGGACGTTGATGACGTTCGCCTCTGCCAGCGCAACTGAATAGACGTGGATGGGAAAGTACGGGTCGCCCACGACGGCGGTATCGCCCGGCCCCATAAGCGCCAGGCACATGTGCGAAAAACCTTCCTTCGAGCCGATGACGGCGATTACCTCGCTGTCGGGGTCGAGCGTAACGTCATAAAGCCTCTCGTAGAGACGGGCCACCTCGCGGCGGAGGTTGGGGATACCGCTCGATGCGCTGTAGCGGTGGTTGCGCGGGTTGCCGGCGGCGTCGCAGAGTTTCTCGATAACCTGCTGCGGCGGGGGGTCGGCGGGATTACCCATTCCAAGGTCGATGATGTCCACTCCGGCGACGCGCTTGGCGTGCCGCAGCGCGTTAATCCGCCCGAACAGATACGGCGGCAGCCTGCGAAGACGCGGCGAGACGTCTATTTGCCATTCATCGTTCATTTAGATTTTCCACCATTGTTAAAAAACCGGGCCGCAGAGGCACAGAATTCGCAAAGAAGAAATAGAATTAAAACGAATTTTTTCTTTTGTATTCATTTTTCTTGTCCCAACTTGTCTTTCCTCTGCGTCCTCTGTGTCTCTGTGGCCTATTTTATTTTTTATACTCCGCTGCGATTACGCTGTGGATTCCCCCGCGGGGTGTGAATTCGCCTGTAACTTTCATCCACCGTGGCCCGCAGGCGGCTACGAGGTCGTCCAGGATGCGATTGACCACATCCTCATAAAAAACACCGATGCCGCGATAACCCTGAAGGTAAAACTTGAAACTCTTCAGTTCGATGCAGAGTTTATCGGCGACGTATTCAACCTCGATGGTGCCGAAGTCCGGCTGACCCGTTTTCGGGCAGACGGACGTGAATTCCGGCGCGACGTGTTTGATTACGTAATCGCGACCCGGATGCGGATTGTCGAATGTCTCAATATTTTTCATGACAGGTTTTCCCGGTATCCGTATCTAAATCCGGCGGATGAGCCAAGCGAATCCGCCGGAAATAACAGATACAGATTACACGGAAAATTAAAGGCGTGCAGCGAAATTGTTGCTGTTTTTGTCTGTTTTCCTCAAGGGCCCGCACTGACGTTGAAGCAGTGGAGGCAGTCCCCGTGCCTGACGTACAGGCGCCCGCCGCAAACCACCGGAGGCGCCCAGGTCGGACCGGAACCGCAGACGGGCACTTTGAATTGCCCCACCTGCTTGTATGCCTGGGGATTGGCCCTGACCAGAGTGACAGTCCCGCGCTCGTCAATGCAGTAAAGCATCCCATCCGCGCATACCAAGCCACCTTTAGGAACGCCCTTGACTGTCCACGTTGTCCTGCCTGTCTGGAACTCCAGACAGGACCACTTTCCGCTGTTGACACCGTGAAAGCCATACAGGTACCCGCCGACAAGGACCGCCCCGCTCATGTAGGTTTTCAGATTGCTGTTTTTCCAAAGTTCCTCCACTGCCGGCTTGCCGTCCTTTACGACCAGCCTGAGGCTGCCACAGAAGTCCCCCGTCGTGATAAACACTTGCCCGTCCTTGTGCACAGGTGTTGGGATGATCTGATTGCTGGAGGGGATGGAGTATCGCCAAAGGAGTTGCCCGTTCTCTGCATTGACGGCGACGGCCGCGGCGGTAGTCAGCGAGACAATATGCCGAATCCCGCCGAATGTGAACGAGATGGACGAACTGTGAGTGGCCTGGCCGAGGTCGCCTTTGGTAGTCCAGACCGTTTTTCCTGTCTTCTTGTCAAAAGCCGCCAAGCAGGCGTCCTTTCCCCCCGGCCTGCAAATCACATTGTCTCCGTCTATCAGTACCGACTCGGCCAGCGCCCAGGCGATATTTCCGGCGCCGAAATTCTTCAGGACGTTGCGCGACCAGAGTTTATCGCCGCTTTTGGCGTCGAGACAAGCCAAGTCACCGTGCGCGTTGAGATGATAGACCATCCCGCCGCTGACCGTCGGGTTTCCTCGCGCCCCCGGGTAGTCGCCTGTCCAGGCGCTGCCGTTGGCCGTTTTCCATTTGATCTTTCCGTCCAGGTCCAGGGCGATTACGAAACACTCGTTGCCGATATCGCCAACTGTGTAGATGATGCCTTTGGAGACAATGGGACTGGAGTAGCCTCCTCCAAAACCCTTGGCGGTCCAAAGAAGTTTGGGGCCTCCTTCCGGCCAGGCCTTCAGCAGGCCGGTCTCCTTGGAAACCCCGTCGCGGTCTGGTCCCCGCCACTGGGGCCAGTCTCGAGCAGCAGCCTTACCGTTGGTCGTCGGCTGACCCCGTTCATCTTCCGCTGCCGAGGCCGTTCCGTCCCGAACATTCGTCCGGCAGAGCGGCAGCAGGCATACGATCAGCAGTCCCAGTACTGCTGCCGAGGCCTGCGCAACGACGAAGCGCCGATGAAATCTTTTTCCCATTTCCGTCTTTTCCCTGACCGTTCAGCCATTTTCACGCCCCAAGCCTGCTGCCCGACAGGGCGAGGCGCCCAGGGCAAAACACTATCTCTTCGATTCGGTTCATAATGCGCGTTCCTCGCCGTTTTGCAAGCACTTTCGCCAAGATCCAACGGGAAGTTCGAAATTGGGACGGATTATGTTATTCTGGTGATCCGAGGATTCCGACGGTTCGTCGGTAGTAAAGGTTGGCGATCGGCGATGACGCTCATGAAAGTATATCTGCCATCTTACGACAGAGTCGCAGTGGTGTGATTGATGACGAGCGAAGGCAAGAAAACGGCGGTGGTGCTTCTTTCCGGCGGAGTGGACTCGGCCACGACGCTGGCTCTGGCCCGGCGGGACCGGTTCGCCTGTCATGCGCTTTCGTTCGATTACGGTCAGCGGCATCACTTTGAACTGGCGGCGGCTGGGCGAATCGCCGAAGCGCTCGGCGCCGTCGAGCACAGAACAGTGAAACTCAACCTTTCCGCCGCAGCGGGCTTCGGCCGCAGCGCCCTGACGGACGATATCGAAGTACCCAAGAATAATGCCTCGCTGCAATCAAAAATCAAAAATCGAAAATCGAAAATTCCCATCACTTACGTTCCGGCGCGGAACACGATCTTCCTTTCCGTCGCTCTGGGTTACGCAGAGGTTATCGGCGCGTTCGATATTTTCATCGGCGTCAATGCGGTCGATTACAGCGGCTATCCGGACTGCCGCGGCGAGTTTATCCGCGCCTTTGAGACGATGGCGAATCTCGCCACAGCCGCTGCCGCTGAAGGCAGGGGCCGGTTCCACATCCGCGCGCCGCTGCTGGAGATGACCAAGGGGCAGATAATCCGCACCGGCCTGGCGTTGGGTGTGGATTATTCACTGACGCACAGTTGCTACGACCCTTCCGACGACGGGGCCGCCTGCGGACGATGCGACGCATGCCGAATCCGCCTTGCCGGTTTCGCCAAAGCAGAAGCGAAAGACCCTGTGAAATATCGAAACTATTAAAAGGAAGCGGTGGCAATCCGTCGAATCGCCTTGGTGCTTTTCACCAACTCGCTCACAGAGCACAGAGAAGTTGCTTGAAGGGCTTCATCCTCGAATGATCCCAGTCCCAGGCGCCCGCTTGGGCGGCTTCTCCAATTTTCTTGCCGACAAACTTATCGTGTCCTGCCAGATAAGTATGCAGTTTCATCTTGTGTCGATGCCGCATGTCGGCCCCCACATCCTTACAGCAAGACAGAAAGGCATCGACACAATCAAGCATCGGTTGATTCTCAACTGTTGTCAAACAAAGGTCTTCCAACGTACCTGTCTGGATCAGATTCCCTGAATCATCCAGCCCAGGAAAAAGGACAAGGGCTGTTTTTGGGTTCCCCTCCGCTATCTCAAAAGGCCCGTTTGGAACCGGAAGTTCAGCCTTTGCCAAGGCGTGCTTAACGGAGGCAATGGCAT
>JAXHSV010000150.1:0-7615 GCA_034190305.1 Planctomycetota bacterium
CGCCGGCGGGGACATCGTTCGCGGTTCCGCCACCGTCATCCTCGCAATGGGCGATGGAAAACGCGCCGCTGCGGGAATTGACGAGTTCCTGCGGAAAAAGTAGCATCGGCGGGCGGGCCTGGACCTGCTTATCGGTCGGCGGAAATCCGCCGCGCGAGATGTAAAACATAACACGACGGGTTCCCTAACCCGCCGTGTAGAAAATATAAAATCCCAGGAGAACAAATTATGAAATGTCCGGCGTGTGGTAGAGAGTTGGTGGAAATGGCGGCTGGGGATATTACTGTCGATGTCTGTCGTGGCGGGTGCGGGGGTATTTGGTTCGACAACTTCGAGTTGCAGAAGGTCGATAACCAGAGCGAATCAGCCGGCGAGGTCCTGCTGGATATTGAGCGGGACGAAAACGTCCGCGTTGACCACGAGGCCAGGAAGAAATGCCCGAAGTGCGACGACCTTGTGATGATGCGGCATTTCTCCGGCATCAAGAAGGAGGTCGAGGTCGATGAATGTCCCGGATGCGGGGGCTTCTGGCTGGACTTCGGCGAGTTGGCGAAGATTCGCTCACAGTTCGCCACCGAGGAAGAAAAGGATCAGGCCACTGCTGCTTATTTCAACAAAGAGGTTGGCGCGGAACTGGACAAGATGGCGTCTGAAAGTCAGGGAATGCTCGACAAGGCCACGAAAATTGCACTTATGTTCCGCCACATATGTCCGAGTTATTACATCCCCGGCGACCAGAAATGGGGGGCGTTTTAATCGGCTGGTTCTGAGCAATACCGGGCTTTTACCCGGTTGCGTTCCGTCATTGCACTAGAAGAATGTCGCCTCGTCTGCTGTTGGGAGGGGAGTTTCCAGCACCCGTTCGCCGTCGCGGTTGACAATATGTTTCAGTGCAATGACGACCTTGGGATCGAAGTGTGACTCCGCAGCCGCAATGATGCCGTCCATCGCCTTGAAGATTCCCACGCCCTTCCGGTAAGGTCTGTCGGAAAGCAGGGCGTCAAAGGCATCGGCTACGGCGATGATCCGTGAAATAATGGGAATTTGCTCGGCTTTCATCCCGTAATATCCGCTACCGTCATACTTTTCATGGTGCGCCTCTATAGCGTCGGCGATGTTGGAAAGCATCCCGCCGACAGGCTTGATTATTTCGGCTCCGTGCCGGGGATGCCCGTTGAGGTGTTGCTGTTCTTCATTTGAAAGTGCGGCGGCCTTTCGGAGAAGATTCACGTTGACCTCGACCTTTCCAACGTCGTGCAGAAGACCCGCGATGCGGACTTCTTCAATCATGGCGGCGTTCAGACCGAGCTCCTTCGCTATTCGGACCGACCACGCCGAGACCCGCGCACTGTGGGCCTCGGTGTCGGCATCTACAGTCTGGATAAACTTTGACAGGATCGACAGCACCCCGCTGTAGGCCTGCTCCAGATTGCGAAGCGCCTCGTGGGTCCATATCCGCAGCTTGGAGACCAGATAGGCAGTGACTATGAGAATCCCGCCCCAGATCGCCAACTCAATCCATACGAAGAATTTACCTGCGGTATATTCCAGTCCCCTCGGAATGAAAAAGACATAAGCAATAACCATTAAGGCGCCCAGGAGCGCGACGCTTACGGCATGACGCGTCGGAAGCATCCATGCGGCAAAGACCACAGGAATGTAGAATAAATAAAGCACCACCTTCTGGTTGATAACCAGCAGGTTGAGCAATCCCAGCAGGGCTACGAAGATCAGCACCGGAAGAAGTCCCCACCGCACCTGTGTGATCTGGCTTAGCGTAGATTGCCTCAAGTTCATTTCAAATCCCCCATGACTGCGACCGTATGAGCATGTTGGCTTACTGCCTCCGTTGCATCCTTAGGCCGTGATACGATTGTCATGTTCCCTGAAAGTAACCACATTAGTACATCTTCCCATGGTCTTTATTTCGGCATTTTGGGGCGGGGCTTTATTTGGAATTAAAGAATTAATGGAGGAAATCGAGGTTGATGAATATTCCGGCCAAAGAGGTTGGGCTGAAAAAAGTTTCGGTAAGGCGATTCAGAGATCGGCAAAAAGCAAACCGCAGCCGGCATCGTGCACAATAACCATTTCGTCTTGTCCGTTGTTTTGCCTTATTTAAACACGCCCCTGGGCAAACCCGCTCCATACGACATGAAGCAGTTAGGCTTCAAAGCGACAAACGCCGACGCCACTGCGCTATTGCATGCACGCGGAAAAAATGGTGGGAGACAAAACGGCAGGATTACAGGCCTGCCGGCCGTTAGCAGTCCGTGGCGAAAGTGCTTCTTCGGCGAGAGCGCAGGATTTCGCCCGGGTACAAGAAGCAGAAACGCAGGCGAATCCGAGAGATTCGTCGAGTTTTTGCGACGCAGTGTATCGGGTGAAAGACCCGCTCGCAGCCAGGATGACTTTCACCACGGGCTGCTAGGCGGAGATTACTGGATTACAGGGTTTTTTTTATATATAGTTTTTATCCCGTAATCTAAAAAATTCTGTAATCCTGCTATCTTTTTCTCGCGATGGTTGGGCCTCATCAGGAGTTTTTGGAAGATGAAAAAAGACGATACGGCGATTCCGGCTCGATGGGATAAACAGGTTAACTGGTGGTTGCTGCTTATCGCACCGGTTGTGCTGGCGGGAGCGACGGTCGCAGCCAATTTGCTGGAGTTCGACAGCAGTGCTTCCAGTGCGTCGGCCGACTGGTTAGAGATATTCGCGCCGTACCTGGCGGCTGCGGGTTTGGCGATCTATGCCGTTCGGGCCATAGTTACTAGAAAACCGTTGTTTCTGATGCTGACGTTCCTGGCTGCGGCGATGTTTTTGAGAGAGATTGACTGGAAGAACTGGACCGTGATTGTCTGGACACACCTCGGCATATACGCAGCCTTTGTCATCGTGGCGGCCTGTATGGTGATATGGCGTAAAAAAATCGCCGAGACGCTCAGGGACCGCTGGTTCATTTCCCTGGTGGCTGCTTCGGTTTGGGCGTTTATCCTTTCGCAACTGGTCGCCAGGCGGGTTTTCAAAGATAAAGCATGGCGCCTCGCCATCATTCCGAAAGAAGACGAGATTCACCTCTTTCTTGAAGAGGTCGTTGAAACGGCGGGGCATTTGCTCTGGATTGCTGGCGCCGTCGTCGGTTCATGGCGTCGTGGCGCAACACGACAAAAAGAAACGAAACCGAAATGATGAATCGTTACAGTGTGTTTGTGGCGTTTTGCGGCATTGTGCTTTGCACCGGGTGCGTCACCGGCCACGACGCCAACGCCTCCCGGCTGACGGCGGCGATTGACCTGTCGGCTGGTTACCTGGTTCGCGCTTGCGGCGAAGATGGGCGGTTCACGTATCGGATTAATACCAATCCCGACGTTACCCCCAAGCCGGCATATAATATGCTCCGTCACGCCGGGGCGATATATGCACTGGCGATGTATGAACAACGCCGGCCCGACAGGAAAACGCGAGATGCAATTAATAGGGCGGTGCGCTTCCTGAAGAAAAACGCCGTTGCGCCCGTTCCGGGCAAAGAAGTTCTGCTCGGCGTCTGGTCCAGGCCGGAGATAGTCAAAAAGTCCATGCATCCCCAGGTCAAACTCGGCGGCGTCGGCCTGGGGCTTGTGGCGCTGCTCAGCACAGAAAAAGTCAATCCCGGCACGACGCCGATAGACGACCTGCGAAAATTGGGCCGGTGCATCCTGTTTATGCAGAAAACCGATGGGAGTTTTTATTCCAGATACGTTCCAGCCTGGGGCGGGCTTCGCGGCGAATGGGTTTCGCTGTACTACCCCGGCGAGGCGGCTTTGGGGTTGATGATGCTGTACGAGAAAGACCCTTCGCCGCAGTGGCTCGGTGGCGCTGCCGAGGCGATGGCATATCTGGCTCGAAGCCGCGCCGGAAAATCCGTAGTGGAGGCGGATCACTGGGCGCTGCTGGCGACGGCGAAACTGCTTGGTGTGTATGAAAAAAGCAAACAGCCGATTCCTCGCAAAGACATTCTCCAACACGCCCGTCAGATCTGCAACAGGATACTGAATGATCAGGTCAAGCGCCCCTCCGATTCGCCGGAACACGGTTGTTTCAGGAACGACGGCAGCACGTGCCCGACCGCCATCAGGCTGGAGGGGCTGCTGGCGGCGATGACGTTCCTGCCGGATGAAGATAAGTTGCTGCGAGAGCGGATAAACAAGGCTGTGGATTCGGGCATGTCGTTCCTTCTTCGGGCGCAGATTCGCTCCGGAAAATATGCCGGCGGCATTCCGCGAGCGATCCGCACTCTGCCGAAAGATCATCCGGGATTCAGCGAGTCGTTCAACAGGCGTTCAACCGAGATTAGAATCGATTACGTCCAGCATGCACTGAGCGCGATGATACAATTCGAGAAAAGCAGAGATAAAAAGAAGATTGCGCCACAGAGACGCAGGATTTTACATAACTCTAAAAACTGAATAAAAACAGCCTGTCGTTCGGGTTATGCTCATTTCGGCCTCCAACAAATCGAAAGGATATATGCCATGGACGGTAGGCTGGGGACAAGAGTCAGACCATGTTGCATAGTTATGCAAAATCCCGGGTAACACTATGATGCAAAAGGTTCTCCTCGTTTCATGTAATTAACGTAACTTGCCTCTTTAGGATTCGTGGACTCTGATACGATGAACCCGACCAAGGCTGTTTTCATACATTCTGCTGAAATTGAGAAATACCACTATCCACCCGATTGTCCTTTCAGCAGCGAACGTGCCGGTAAGGCTCGCAGGATACTGGCTTCGATGGGTCTGCTGACCGGTGAGGGTCGGCGAGAAATCGCACCCGAAGCGGCGGGCAGACTGACATTGGAGTCCTTCCACACACCCGCATATCTTGATGTTCTTCAGAAGGCGTCGAAAGGCGACCTGGACATCGAAGGTCTGCGCATGGGACTGGGCACGCACGAATGCCCCGTCTTCATCGGTCTTTATGAGTATGCTGCCCTGGCGAGCGGGGGAACCCTGACGGGTGCGAAGATGATCCTTTCCGGTGATGTTGATGTGGCGTTTAATCCTTCCGGCGGGTATCACCACGCACACCCAGCCGAAGCATCGGGCTTCTGCTATATCAATGATGTGGTGCTGGCCTGTATGCACCTGGCGGCTGGGGGAATGCGGGTGCTCTTTATCGATGTGGACGTTCACCATTGCGACGGTGTACAGGAAGCGTTTTACAATCGATCCGACGTTATGACGCTGTCATTGCACGAAAGCGGAAAGACGCTTTTCCCCGGTACGGGATTCGAGGATGAAATCGGCGTCGGTGACGGGAAAGGCTACAGCGTCAACGTTCCCCTTCCGGTCGATACTTACGACGAAGCCTTCATCAAAGCATTTCGTGCAGTGGCGCTTCCGCTGATCGGCGCGTATGACCCGGACGTGATTGTGCTGGAACTCGGCATGGACTGCCTGTCCGGCGACCCGCTGGCCCACCTGAAATTGACCAATAACGCATACGCCGAGGTTGTGCAGTCTGTCCTGGATTTCGGCAAGCCGATCCTTGCGGTCGGTGGCGGCGGGTACCACATCGAGAACACTGCTCGCGGATGGGCGCTGGCGTGGAGCATTTTGTCAGGCCAGAACCTGGCGGCGGACGAGATGAGTATAGGTATGGGTGGTGTGCTGCTCGAAAGTACGGACTGGCACGGCGGGTTGAGAGACCGTATGCTGGTTGTTGACGCTCGGAAGCGCAGAGCGGTGGATCCTGAAGTCAACGCTACAATCGAAAAGGTTAAATCAAATGTATTCTCTTTACACGGATTGTCATCATGAGCATTGAGGCCTTTTTTAATCCGAAGTCCGTCGCTGTTGTCGGGGCATCCCGTCAAAAGGGCAAGGTCGGTCATGAGATCGTCGCCAGCCTGATTGCCGGCGGGTTCAAGGGGGACATCTATCCTGTCAACCCCAAGGCCGACGAAGTGGAATCGCTTACCTGCTATCCGGATATCGAGTCGATCGGGCGGATTCCGGACCTTGTGGTAATCGTCGTACCCGCCAAGGCCGTACCGTCCGTGATGACCGAATGCGCCGGCGTCGGCGTCAAATCGGTGATAATCATTACCGCAGGTTTCAAGGAAGTCGGCGAAGAAGGTGGTGCGCTCGAACAATCGGTCCTTCGGATTGCAAAAAACGCGGGGATTCGAATTGTCGGGCCGAACTGTCTGGGCATTATGGTTCCGGGCAATCGGCTCAATGCGAGTTTCGGCGGTGACCTCCCGAGGATCGGGCACATCGGGTACATCTCGCAGTCCGGCGCGCTGATGACGGCGATTCTCGATATGGCAAAGGCGAACGACATCGGTTTCAGCGCCCTTGTCAGCATTGGCAACAAGGTCGATGTTAACGAACTCGATTTTATCAAGGCGTTCGGTCAGGACAAAGATACTAAGGTTGTCGCCGGCTATCTGGAAAGTATCACGAGCGGCGGCGATTTTGTTCGCCAGGCGGAACTCATCTCGCAGAAAAAGCCGATACTGCTGATTAAATCAGGCGGCACGGGCGCCGGCGCCAAGGCTGCGTCCTCTCATACCGGCTCTCTGGCCGGGAGTGAAACCGCCTATGAGGTCGGGTTCGACCGGTCCGGTATTATTCGTTGCGACTCCATAAAGACACAGTTCGATTACGCACAGGCCTTCGTCGATCAACCTTTACCTTCCGGACCGAGCATCGC
Source organism: Planctomycetota bacterium (assembly GCA_034190305.1). Classification (GTDB taxonomy): domain Bacteria; phylum Planctomycetota; class Phycisphaerae; order SM23-33; family SM23-33; genus JAUWNJ01. Next base: position 6,700 of record JAXHSV010000150.1, read on the forward strand.
AGTGATCACCAATGCCGGTGGTCCGGGTATTATGGCGGCCGACGCAATTGAACGAAAGGGATTGACCTTCGCTAAATTGACGGACGATACGATTGGACGGTTGGCAAAGAATCTTCCACCCGCAGCCAACATAAACAACCCGATTGACGTACTGGGCGACGCCCTGCCCGACCGGTATGAATTCGCACTCGACGTCGTACTCGACGATCCCGGCGTGAACGCCGTTATGGTGCTGCTGACGCCGCAGGCGATGACGGATTGCGCCGGCACCGCCGAGGCAATCGTCGCAACCGCCGCCGAAAAACCCTCAAAGCCCGTGCTTGCCTGCTTCCTCGGCGGACAGAAGATCGCAGAAGCGGTTCGTATCCTGCGCAGGGGAAAAATTCCTCAATACGATTCCCCGGAAAGCGCAGTAACAACCATCGAGGTGATGAACAAATATATCTGCTGGCGATCCCGACCTAAGCGAGTCGTAAAACTCTTTCCCGTCAATCGCCGCAAAGTGGAGCACATTATCGACAGACACATACGGCAGGGCGTCCGAGAAATACCGGAGATGGAATCCAAGGAGATACTGGATGCGTATGGATTCGTAACTCCCAAGGGAACGATCGCAATGACCGCCGAGCAGGCGGTTAACATCGCCGATCAACTGGGTTACCCGGTCGTGATGAAGATATGGTCGCCGGACATCCTTCACAAATCGGACGTCGGCGGCGTCAGGATAGGTCTGAACAGCGACCAGCAGGTCATGGATGCCTTTGATCTGATGATGTACCGCATTCCCAGGAAGGTCCCTGACGCCGATATTCTCGGCGTTCTTGTTCAGGAGATGTGCACCAATGGCAGAGAGGTAATACTCGGAATGAATCGCGATCCGCATTTCGGCCCGTTACTGATGTTCGGTATGGGCGGC
>JAXHSV010000151.1:0-7610 GCA_034190305.1 Planctomycetota bacterium
AGTCGGTTGCACTTCCTGCGCTGGGTTGCGGCCTTGGTGGCCTGGATTGGGCTGACGTTGGACCGCTAATGTGCAAGTACCTGCATGGTATCGGCATCGACGTAGCCATCTATTTGCCGCGTGAACGAGCGATTGATCCGAAACTCCTTTCGCAATCGTATCTGTTGAGAAACGGGGGATAATATTCTGAACAACATCAATAGACAATAGGTGGTTGTTGTGAACCCTGACCTTCAAGCGGATTTCATCGCTTCGCACAGTAATCGGCTTTCGCCGGTAGCCCTCGGCGTTTGCGACAGCGGCGGGCGAGTCCACGCCGAAAGCGCACATCCATACCGCACCTGCTACCAGCGCGACCGCGACCGGATTGTGCACTGCTCTGCCTTCCGCCGACTTGACTACAAGACGCAGGTCTTCGTTCCGCACGAGCAGGATCACTACCGCACCCGCCTGACGCACACGCTCGAAGTCGCCCAGGTCGCCCGGACACTGGCGCGGGCGTTGCGGGTCAGCGAGGATGTCGCCGAGGCCGTCGCGCTGGCGCACGACCTGGGGCATCCGCCCTTCGGACACGCCGGCGAAAAAATCCTCAACGAACTAATGGCCGAGGCCGGCGGATTCGAACACAACCGCCAGAGCCTCAGAGTCGTCGATTATCTGGAACATCCGTATCCCGACTTTCGCGGGCTTAACCTTACCAACGCCGTCCGCCTGTGCCTCGCCAGGCACGAGACGCGATACGACAGCCCGCAAATCGAGCAGTTCGCCGACATCCCCTCTGCCCCGCTGGAAGGGCAACTGGTCGATCTCGCCGATGAGATAGCATACACGTCCGCCGACCTTTCCGATGCGCTGTCTGCCGGGTGGATAACACTGGAGCGGCTCTCCGAACTGGAACTATGGCGGCAGGCGTGGAAACAGGCCGAGGACAAAATGCCGACAGCGAGGGAAATTCACAAGCGCATCTCCGCCTGCCGGGGCATACTCGGCATCCTTGCCGACGACGCCCTGGCTGAGACTGCCCGTCGAATCGACCTTCTCGTGGCCGCAAACACCGCGACCACGCCACCCTGTCCCGCCGACGTGCAACAAAATCCGCATCGCTGTGCCGCCTTCGGCGACGAGACAGCAGACCGGCTGGAACAATTGCAGCAATTCCTTCTGGAAAACGTATATCAGCACCCCGAAGTACTGCGCCACCACGCCGAGGCGGGGAAAATAATTACGGAACTTTTCCGTGCGTACCTGGCCGAACCGGCCCTGCTTCCCAGCCGTTATCTGAGCCGAGTTGACGCCGACGGACTTGCCCGCGTAATATGCGATTACATCGCCGGCATGACCGACCGGTTCTGCCGGGAAACCCCCATAAACAGGAGTAAGTAACAAAAGATGAAAAGCAAGCAGGTTAAAAGGAAATCGTGGGCTGAACCGTACAAAATCAAGATGGTCGAACTACTCAAGATGACCAGTTACGAAGACCGTCTGGCGGCTATTAAGGAGGCGGGGTACAACACGTTTCTGCTGCGCAGCGAAGACGTTTATATCGATCTGCTGACCGATTCGGGCACTTCGGCGATGTCCGACCGCCAGTGGTCCGGGCTTATGATGGGCGACGAGGCCTACGCAGGTTCACGCAACTTTTACCATCTGTGGGAAACGGTGGAAAAGTATTACAGTTACAAGTACACCGTCCCGACGCACCAGGGCAGAGGCGCCGAACACATCCTTTCGCAAATCATGATAAAGGACGGCGACTACGTGCCCGGAAACATGTACTTCACCACCACGCGCCTGCACCAGGAGATGGCGGGCGGGACGTTCGTGGATGTGATTATCGACGAGGCGCACGACCCTGCAAATCCGCATCCGTTCAAGGGAAACGTTGACTTCGACAAACTGGACGACCTGGTCGGTAAGGTCGGCGCCGAAAAGATTCCCTACGTCTGCATCGCCACCTGCGTGAACATGGCCGGCGGCCAGCCGATCTCGCTGGCGAATATCAGGCAGCTAAGACAGTGGTGCGACGAACGCAGGATCCCCATCGCCCACGACATGACCCGCGTGGCGGAAAACGCTTTCTTCATCCAGCAGCGGGAGGAAGGCTGTTCCGATAAGTCCGTCGCGGAAATCGTCTATGAGATATGTTCGCTGACGGACATTGCGACGATGTCCGCCAAGAAGGACCCGATGGTCAACATCGGCGGTTTCCTGGCGATGAACGACGAGTCGCTGTACAGGCGGGCCTGCAACATGGTGGTGGTATTCGAGGGCCTGCACACCTACGGCGGGATGGCCGGGCGCGACATGGAGGCTCTGGCCGTCGGTATCACCGAATCGGTCCACGACGACCATATCCGCGCGCGAGTCGGCCAGGTGGAGTACCTTGGAGATAAAATCGCCGCCGCCGGCGTTCCGATCGTCAGGCCTGTCGGCGGGCACGCGGTCTTTCTGGACGCTAAAACTTTCCTGCCTCACATCCCGCAGGAGCAGTTCCCCGCACAGGCTCTGGCGGCTGCGATCTACGTCGAGTCGGGCGTGCGCGCGATGGAACGGGGCGCGGTCTCTGCCGGACGAAACAAAGACACCGGCGAAAACTACATGCCCAAACTGGAACTGGTCCGCCTGACGCTGCCTCGCAGGGTCTATACCCAGGCGCACATGGACGTAACGGCAGAAGGCGTCATAGAGGTCTATGAAAACGCCGGGAAGGTCAAGGGTCTGCGATTCACATACGAACCTGACGTACTGCGGTTCTTCCAGGCTCGCTTCGAACCGGTGGAGTAAAAGCTTGAGAAAAAGCGCGGCGGCTCGAGGGAGCCGCCGCGCATATCTTCCATAAAATTGCCCCAACCGGTTATTCGGATTTCTCCTCGCCGGTTTCGTCTTCGCCGGCGGGTTCTTCGTCGGTATCGGCAGGGGGCGTTTCTTCCGGGAGGGCCTCTTGTTCTATTGCCTCTTCGACATACACGTCGTCCAGGTCGGTCGCGTCGATCTTCCGCCGCAGGAGGTAGTAGATGTTAGTCGCTGCCGAGAAGAAAAAGCATATCCCAAACGCCGCCACCACGCCGATAACGAGGTACACCCACCCAGCCAGGATAACCGAAGCGGCTGCCTCGGAACCGGTCATAGCCTCACTCTGCCACGGGCCATAGAAGGAATCGAACGTAGGCTTGGTCCACATGACGTCCAGTTTTCCGGCGCCTGCGGCATACTTCTCCTTACCGGCGACAGTCATAGACCAACCCGCCCAGAAATGCACCGCCAGCAGCGCGATAAGCGCGAAGAGTCTGACGAACAGGTAACAGATCGTCCCATAGATCGCCGCTACCAGCCAGTACAGCCCGTATCGGAACGGGCGCTGGAAGGTGTAACTGAACGACCTGCTGATGGCGTCGAAGGAGTCGGATCCTTCAACAGCGATTGTAGGCCACATCAACGGCGCCCCACCAATAAGTCCGATTGTAAGGAATGCAATCACCACTCCCAGTATCAGCGCCAGGAAGAACAGTATTGCGACGACCCATTCGCCGACTGCCGGTATCGCCCCTATCAACCCGCCCAGCGCCAATAGCAGTCCCAGAAGGACAATTACGCCCAGCGGAAGCAGCGGGGCAGTGAAGAAACCGACATACTTCGACAGCGAGAACGACAATGCCGCCCTGATGGAAATTTTTTCTTCACGGGCGGCGTGCAGCGCGGCAATACGACAAATCGCCCCGCCAAGCACCGACCATATCGCCAGTGCGATAACAATATAAATCAGCGAATAAAACTTATACGTAGATACCATCCACCACAGGCCCCATAACATCAGCGCAACGAACGCCAGGACGCCGAAGCCTTCAGGGTTGTTCGTTGAGGCATTGAACGGCGTGCGGTTCGGAATGGTCCGGGCGCGAATAGCCGCCGGCGTCATTGAACCGCGCTGATTCAAGAGGTCGGAAACGCCCGTAGCGAAGTTCCCGCGACGCACAGCGCCGACGGCATTGGAGAGACATCTACCCTCCCAGTCCATAAAACCGGCGAAGATTCCGCTACCGGCTAATTGTTCCAGATTGTTCGTCCTGGCGATATGCGTCTGAAGTGCGGCTCTCCTTGCCGAGATGTAAGCCTTTTCCGCTATCTTCAATTGCCTTTTCCGCTCTTTCTTTACTTCAAGGGCGTCGATACGCGCTTTTTCCTTTTTCAAATCATCCTCCGCCGTCGTCAGCGACTTCTCATTTAAACGGTCAATCGCTTTGCGGACCCTTTCGAGACCTTCGTCGAAATCATCCTTGGCCAGTCCGGACGCTTCTTCGGCGGTCATGTCGGCATCGAGGTTCAGCATCCGCCCCAGACTTTCAACGCGGTCTTTTTCGAGCCATTTCTCCTTCTGTTCGAGGAACGCCGCCCGGCTGGGCGCAGTCCAGAACCCCCAGGTCTCGCCGGGCATGACCACTGACGAATCGCTTACACCCGACCATATCTTGTCCATCACCACGCCCAGCGCGCAGGTAAGAATAATTGCAAGCAACGCGAGAATAATCTTACTGGGATGGATGGCCATCTTGAAGGACTTAAGGATGTGCGAAAAACTGAAGACTTCGTTCCAACTTACGCTTCTGATGACTTGCTGTTCATCCGCCATGACTATCCCTTTCAATAAAAACCCATCTTCTCCACCCGCGCGAATTATAGTGAACATACCGCAAGGTTCAACGAATTTTCCAGAATATTAGCAGAGATGCATGGGGTACAGGGGATAAGAAATGAATTAAAAAAGGAAAAACACCTATTGGGGTTTTGAAAAATATGTTTTATCCCATGTATCCTCTGCATCCCCGCTAATCTTTTATCGCAATCTGCCAAAATCGCCGGCCAGACCCCGCCCGAAGCGCATTTTATGACAGGTTTGTAAGGAGGCCCCGATGCACGCGATTTTCCTAACCCACTGTCGTTGAAGGACTTGATTTTCACGGCACACACCTTGCTAACTGCTGTTTGGCATCGGATGGGTCGGCGCGGGTATTTTGCGCCGTCATGTTGGCCCATCAGAAGTAAACCGGGCCTGGTATTGGAATTGTGCGCTATCATGTAAGGAGAAATTCACTATGTCAGTAAAGCAGTTGGCCTTCGAAAGCGACGCCAGGAGCGCCATGCTGGCGGGCGTAAATAAAGTAACCGACGCAGTCAAAAGCACCCTTGGCCCGCGCGGAAGGACCGCCATCCTCGACAAGGGATGGGGCGCGCCGACCGTTACCAAAGACGGCGTAACAGTAGCCGAGGAAATCGAACTGTCCGACAAGGCCGAAAACATGGGCGCAAAACTCGTCAAGGAAGCCGCCAGCAAGACTTCAGACGTCGCCGGCGACGGGACGACAACCGCAACCGTCCTCGCCCAGGCGATCTTTGCCGCCGGTCTGCGAAACGTAACCGCCGGCGCCGACGCGATGGCGCTGACGCGCGGTATCCGCAAGGCGGCAGACAAGGTCGCCGACGCGCTGGGTAAAATGTCCAGACCCGTCGATATCTCCAATAAAGACGACATCGTTAACGTCGCCGCCATCTCGGCCAACAACGACCGGGTCATTGGAAAAGTCATGGCAGACGCCTTCGAACGGGTCGGAAAGGACGGCGTCATTACCGTTGAGGAAGGAAAGGGCATCGAGACAACCGTGGATGTCGTCGAGGGCATGCAGTTCGACCGGGGATACCTCAGCCCGCACTTCGTTACCGATCCGGACGCCATGGCGTGCGAGATGGAAAAACCGCTCATATTAATCCACGAAGAAAAAATCTCCAACGTCGGGAAACTCGTCCCGCTTCTGGAGAAGGTCGCAAAGGCGTCCAGACCCCTGCTGATAATCGCCGAGGACATCGAAGGCGAGGCTCTGGCGACGCTGGTGGTCAACAAACTCCGCGGAATCGTGCAGTGCTGTGCGGTCAAGGCCCCCGGATACGGCGACCGGCGAAAGGCAATGCTCGCCGATATCGGAATACTGACGGCGGCGAAGGTCTTCACTAAAGACCTCGGTATCGACCTGGAGAGCGTCTCGCTGACCGACCTGGGAACGGCCAAGAAAGTAACCGTCGATAACGACAACACGACCATCATCGAAGGGGTGGGAAAGACCGCCGACCTTAAAGGCAGGATCAACCAGATTCGCGCCGAGATCGAAACCACCACGTCTGATTACGATCGCGAGAAGTTGCAGGAGCGGCTGGCGAAACTTGCCGGCGGGGTCGCGCAGATTAACGTCGGAGCCGCCACCGAGAGCGAGATGAAGGAGAAGAAGGCCCGCATCGAGGACGCCCTTCACGCCACGCGGGCGGCCATCGAGGAAGGCATCCTCCCCGGCGGAGGAGTGGCGTTTATCCGGGCGACCAGGGCGATAGACGGACTGAAACTCACAGGCGATGAGGCCACCGGCGCCGCAATCGTTGCCCGCGCCATCACCGAACCGCTTCGGCAGATCGTCGCCAACACCGGCGAAGAACCGTCGGTTGCGCTCAGGAAGGTCCAGGCGGGCGACGGAGATTTCGGCTTCAATGCCGATACTCTTGAATACGAAAACCTCCTTGCTTCCGGCGTAATCGACCCGGCCAAGGTAACGAGGTCCGCCCTTCAAAACGCTGTATCCGTCGCAGCCCTGCTGCTGACATGCGACTGCGTCATCACTGAAAAACCCTCCGAGGATGAAGGTGGTATGCCGCCGGGCGGAATGCCCCCAGGAGGCGGAATGGGCGGAATGGGCGGAATGGGCGGAATGGGCGGAATGGGCGGTATGGGCGGAATGATGTAATTGCGGATTGAGGATTTCGGATTGCGGATTGTAACAGAGGAAAAAATCCGCACTTGAGCGGAGCGAAAGTGCGGGAAGTTTGTAGGGCGGGCAGGCTTGCCCGCGTTCTTCCTATAAAAGATAAATAAAAGCACATAAGGAGCAAACGAAAATGGCAGTGAAACCATTGGATGACAGGGTATTGGTCAGGCAGTCCCAGGCAGAAGAAAGAACCGCCGGCGGGATCGTCCTTCCGGACACAGCCAGGGAAAAACCCCAGCGAGGAAAGGTCGTCGCCACAGGCCCGGGCAAAATGCTGGAAAGCGGGAATCGCGGAAAAATGGGCCTGAAAAAAGGCGACGAGGTCTATTACGGAAAATACACCGGCACGGAAGTAAAGATCGACGGGACAGAATACGTGATTCTCCGCGAGTCCGACGTCCTGGCCGTTATCGAGAAATAATTTAACCACAAAGAACACAAAGTATTTTCTTTTCTTTGTGCTCTTCGTGACCTTTGTGGTTCAGAAAGAGGAGCGAACAATGTCAACCAAGCAGATGCTTTACGATACCGACGCACGGGCGGCGATGCTGAAAGGCGCATCGGCGCTTGCGGCTGCGGTTAAGGTTACACTCGGTCCGACGGGCAGGAACGTATTGCTGCAAAAATCCTTCGGCGGGCCTAAAGTTACAAAAGACGGCGTTACCGTCAGCAAGGAAGTCGAACTGTCCGACCCGTTCGCCAACATGGCGGCCAAGATGGTCAACCAGGTGGCGTCGAAAACTTCCGACGACGCCGGTGACGGAACGACCACGGCGGTTGTGCTCGCCGAAGCGATTATGCGCGAAG
>JAXHSV010000152.1:0-7453 GCA_034190305.1 Planctomycetota bacterium
CTGCTTCGATTATCATCTTTACTACTTCATACCGTCGATGACAACTGACAGTAAAACCATCGTTTTCTATCGGCACAAACAGGATGAAGTTCAGCTCTATAAGATCGATGTTGAAACGGGCCTGACAGTCAAACTGACCGATGCAAAGACGCCGAACTCACTGTGGCGTCCGTGGCTACAGGCGCCGGGGCACGGGGTGCGAGATCTTCTCAGCGCCTTCAACACCGTGACCAATGAATTAATTCTACTTCGATTCAAATGAAATCCGTGCAGTTCACATTCACACATTGAAAGACCGGTTGCTGTATGTGGTGCCGGAGAACCGGGTTCCAAACGCCCTGACGGGTGTAAGCCCGGACGGGAAGCGGTTTGTATTTGTCCACTCGGACAGGGACTGGTGGGAAAAAAACCTGGCTGACGGCCCCAGAAAGCACGAGGCGCGGGGTGGGAAACTTGACGTACTGGAAATTGCCACCGGGAAGGTCGGAACCTTGGTGCAGATTAACTCCTGGCTTACGCATAGCAATTTTTACGACAACGAGAGGATTCTTTTCTGCCATCTCGCGAATGAAAATGCAATATTGATGACCGATCTGCGCGGCGGATATTACCAGCATCTGCGAACGCAGGATGAATGGGGTCTAACCTGCCACTATATCGCCACCGATAAAGGCATCATGTACGAAGTCAATAATCACATTGGCGGCATCTATGATCCAGATACGCACAAACGCACAGAATATGATCTTGGTCTGGCAGGTTACGTGCATACCGGCTGTGACCCGGAGGCTCGCCTATGGTTTTACGAAAGCCATGACAGGCAAAGCGATTACCACGCCATGTATTACTTTCAGAAACTTGTGTCTGATAAAGTGAACAAGCCGATTTCACTTATCGGCAACATGAAGACATACTGGCTTGGACAACGTTCTCATTATCATCCACAACTGACTCCGGACCGGAAGCACATATTGTTTACCGGTGGCGATCCGGCGAACCAGACCAACCACCTTTTCCTGCTGGACATCGTTGATCTTAATGATACGAAAATTGAAGCGCAGTGATTTCCGCCTGCTTATCGGCGCCCGGCAGCACATCCTGTCGCCTAACTGCCCGTCAGCGACTTGGTCTTATCGAAGAACCACTGATGCTTCGGCTGCCACACGCCCCATTTCGCCGGCCAGACGTTCTGTGCATCATTCGATTGAAGCCCGAAGGACGCGCCTCGTTCAACAATAGCATCAAAGGCATTCTTTCCGTTGGATTCGTTGAAAATGATGGGCTTGGGCGATTCGGTGAACCACGGCTGGGAATGGAAATAATCGACTTTACCGGCCACCAGGCTTGCGCTTCCAACCGGGCCGACTTCGATATCATCGCCGCCATGCAGAAGGATGAAGTCCGCTTCCTGGAATACGCGATTAATCTCTTCGGTTGTCCATTGATTACTTGCCATGAACGACCCTTCATCGACTTTCAGCATCGCCGCCTCCGAAGTGCTGACAAAGAGAGTCCTTCCGTGCTTTTCCTTGCCCCGTCGGCGAGCGCGGGAAATCAGTTCCGCCGTCCGCCCCGGCTTGAGGATCGGATGATGATAGTGGCCTTCCATGGTCTCGTTGGCGATTTCGATAAGGACATTCCGGTAGCCTCGCTCACAGATGAAATCCACGCCGTTATCGACGGCTGCGAGGATGCCTTGTTCGCTCTGGAAGACCGTGTCCTGCCCGAAATAGAACATCTGTAAAATAACTACCATCCCCAGGCGGTCGCATGCCTCGATGACATCGCCGATGCGTTTGGCGTAGTTCGGATCGATGGCGCCCTCGGAGTCAAAGCCGCTGTTATGGTAAAAATCCCGATGGCCGTTGGGGCGCGTCGATGCGCTTCCTCGACCTTCCGGAATGTTAGGCCTGTTCCATATTGCGTGTCCGCCCTGGAAGTTCAGATTGACAGCCAATATACCGTAGGCCTTTTATTGGTCCAGTGCGTCGATGAACCGCTGCGTATTGGCGAATGCCGAGTCCGGCGAGCCCCATTTCCCGTAACCGGCGAAATCGTTTTCCGGGTGTGAGCCGTCGTCGTCCCGCCAGTCCACCTCCCCCAGCGTATCGTCGAATGTCGAATTGACGGTGCGAACATTAAACAGCATACCCTCGACTCCGCTCCTGCCCGCATAAGTGGGCGCATCGTTGATGAAGATATTGTCCTGCCTGACGGATACAACTGTCTTCGCTTCAAACATGATTGACACCTTGAATCAAGTCCTTTCTTTTTACACTGGTTGGCTACCCCCGGACGGAACAGTAATATATAAATCCCGTAACGTTTTTACAACACGCTTTGGAACTCCTTGACCATATTTTACCTCGATGCGTATGGATCGGCGGCATCTCTCATACCGTCGCCGAAGAAATTGAAGCACAACACCGTCAACACAATAAACAAAACCGGCAGCAGCAGCCATGGATAATTGGCCACCACCTGCATGTTCATGCAATCCTGGAGCATCACGCCCCAACTGACTATTGGCGGGCGGATACCCAAGCCGAGAAAGCTCAGGCTGGTTTCACCCAGTATCATCATCGGGACGCGCAACGTCAACGAAACTATTATGTGGCTTGTGAAGCCTGGCAACAAGTGGCGGAAAATGATTCTCCCGTGCCCTGCGCCGAGTAGTTTTGCGGCTGTAGCGTAGTCTTCCTCTCGCAACGACAGAATCTTACCTCGCACCACGCGAGCCAGGCGGGTCCACCCCAACAGACTCAGCACAATCGTTATGGCGAAATAGGTTCTCAGGCTCGACCAGTCGCTTGGCATTGCCGCTCCCAGCGCCAGCCACAACGGTAGGCGAGGGAAGGCGTTGATAATCTCGATTCCTCGCTGGATTATATTATCGACAGTCCCGCCGACGTACCCGCTGATGCCGCCGATTGTTACGCCCATGAAAAAGGTAACGACAATAGCCAACAGGCCGATCTACAGCGAGATTCTTGCGACGTAAATAATCCGGCTGAAAATGTCGCGCCCGTACTTGTCGGCGCCTAAAAAGAAAAAAGGAGGATCGGTACTGGTCGGCGAATCTTTATGGCGTGCCTGATACGCTTCGGTATCCACGCCGAGGAAATGGCGGTTCCACCGAATCAGTCCCCACAGTTTATACGGTTCGCCTTTTACGAAAAAACCCAGCGGAACAACGTCGTTTTTATCCTCAATATATGATTATTTAAATGTGATCGGATCAGTATGCTGCCTGACCATATTTACATGCAGCCCGTCGGTGAAATTGAATCGTGGTTGTTGCGGCGGGCAGTAAATGTATGGGATTCTTTTAAGGTTTGCAGGATATGTCGCGAAGAATTCTGCGAAAACGGCCAACGTATATATGGCCGCCAGCACAAACATCGCCGTTACGGCCAGGCGGTGCTTCCGAAATCGCCTGTGAATCAACTGCCACTGGGACAGAGTTTTAGTCGATATGCTCTTTTCAGATGGTTCGGTTTTACGCTTGAACACACTCATCGGCTCCCCCCTTTGAAGCGAATTCTCGGGTCCAGCCACAGCAGCAACAGGTCGCTTACAAGTGTGCCGATTACACCGAGCAGACTGAGCACCATCAGCATAGAGCCGGCAAGGTACATGTCCTCGTTCATTAATGCATTGAGCATCAATGGTCCGACGGTCGGCAGACACAAGACCATGGCGACAATCGCTCCTCCGGAGACCAATTGCGGGAACAACCCACCGATACCGGAAACGAACGGATTCAACCCCAGTCGAACCGGATATTTAAACAGCAGTTTCATCGGGCGGACACCCTTGGCCCGAGCAGTGGTAACATACGGCTTTTTCAATTCATCCAGCAGGTTGGCGCGCATCACACGGATCATCCCGGCAGCACCCCCGACACCAAGGACAATTACCGGAACCCAGATGTGCTTGAGCAGGTCAATCACCTTTCCCCACGTCCATTCCGGCTGGGCGCCATATTGGCTGGAGAACAGTCCGCTGATGGGAATCCCCAACCATTCGCCACTGGCATACATCAGAAGCAATGCCAGCAGAAAACCCGGTACACACATACCGATAAAGCCGATAAACGTCAGAACATAGTCCGCAATGGAATACTGCTTCACTGCCGAATAGATGCCTATCGGGATCGCCGCCGCCCATGTGAAAAGTATTGTCCCCAGCGAAATCAATACCGTCAGCATGATCCGATCCCCGACAATATCGTTCGCCGACTTTTGGGTTTCCATCGAACGTCCCAGGTTGCCTTGCAATAGCCCGGCATCCTTGGACTTGAACGTAGTGAACCATTTCAGGCCCATCCAACGGGCGTAACGCACAGGCTGCGATTCATTGAGGTGGAAAATCTTTTTGATTTCATCTAACTCGGCGAGATCGGGCGCCTCGCCGGACGCCCTCAGCCGCATTATGTATGTGTTAATGTAATCGCCCGGCGGCAATTGAATGACGGTGAAGACGATGACCGAAATGACCAGCAGCGTGGGAATCATAATCAGCAGCCGCCGTCCAACGTATGGATGCTTTACGGCAACAAGAACGACTATCAGGATTGAAAGGGCAAGAAACCCGTAACGCAAAAATGAGCCAACCATCGAGCCGTCGGATGTCCCGTTATCCACCGAGGCCCTTTTTCCCAGAACCGTTGGAGTGATAATCTCTCGAGTCATCTGGCGAATGGCGCCAGGCGAGTCTTTCGGATTCTCGAAATAGAACGTCTCGGGTCCGAAATTACCCGGTGACATGAAGTCCCAGCAGCAAACACCTCGGCGGGGCACGTTTCTGAAACCTTTTTTTACGACACAGATCTTCGGCGGCGGCGTGCAGATGTTAATCGACCACGTGTTCCGGGCCGCTATTTTCAGGACTTCGCGAAAAATCTCTGCCTGCCTGACCGGGTCGGTTTCCCGGCAGGTCCGTGCATATATCTTCATTGCCTCGCGCATCGGATGATCTCTGGGCGGCTCGATACATCCATATGCCCTGCCGGCGAGGAGGTTGCCTTCGGGACCGCCGCGTTCGTACCACCGCGTGAATCCCCAGACGAAATAACTTCCAGGCACCGGCAGGAAGTAAATCGGAGCGATAATGGGATAGTACTCTCCGCTTCCGCTCCACATATTAATGTCGTGCAGCCTGGCTACTTCTTCTATGGCATACAGGTTCCTGGACCGTTCTCGCAGAATGACTCGCACGCCCACTTTCGCCCAATCATCCACCACGAACTGTGCAGGTCCGAGACCGGTATACGTACTGTAATTGAAGATGAAAGTCATACGCGAACTGTTCTTGAACGTGCGGAAACCTTCGCCGTCGCGCCCGGTCAGACCGATTTCATCGAGCAGTTCGCTTGCGCGCTTCGGGTCATATTCGATGTAACTGTTGTTCAGGGAAGGCTCATAGAACAGGCTCGCAGGGCCAGGGCGACCTGTGAGGCGGTTGCCTGACCATCCATCAGAGCGTCAATGATCGTTTGGCGATCTATTGCCAAAGACAGCGCCCGGCGAAAACGCCTGTCGTTGAGCAACTCGTGTTTGAGGCGGGTTTCAGGTTTGCCCGGGTCGATGGAAAGGTTCAGGTTCGGACAGATGACATGTGTACTTCGTTCGCTGGGATAATAATGATATACGTCGTAACCGAACTTATCCCTCTGGCTCATCAGCATCGTGTAATCGTCATAGCGGATGTGGCGATGCTGAAAGGTAATCTCACCGTTTGCAGCGGCAAGTCCTATCATGGCTGACGACTTGACGTCGAACATCACCCGGTCAACGTACGGCAACTGATTGCCCCGCGTGTCCACCGCGTAGTAGTACGGGTTACGAACAAAAGTAAACGGAGCATTGGCCTTATGGGTCCGGCATACCCATGGCCAGAGGCGAGGATGCTCGGGGTTCATGGGATCTTTGAGATTCATGTACAGCGACTGGGGAGAGGCGAGATTACGTTCGGCCATTCGTTTGGCAATCAGTTCCTTGTCTCCGACCCTTGGATGATACTGCTTCAGATAGTGGGCGGGACTATCGACTATCCTGCGGGCGATGGACGTCGCTATTTGGGCGACGAACAGACCATTGGGTTCGGGAAAGACGAACTTGACGCGGTAAGGTCCGAGTCTCACTATTTTTCCGGGTTTGCCGTTCACTTTCATGATGTTGAACGGGCGGATGTTCAGGCATTTGTCGCAGCACTCATACTCCCACCAGTACATGATGTCGTCGGCGGTGAACGGATGCCCGTCGGACCACTTGACGCCTTTTCGGAGCGTGAAAGTGAACTCGCGCTTGTCTTGCGATATCTCCAGACTCTTGACCAGGTGGGTTTTGATAGGCCAACCCATGGGCGACCAGCGCAGCAGGCACTGATAACTCATCCTGTGGTGCATCAGACCTGCTGCATCTCCTGGCGTATTGGCTATGCGCATCCAGGTGCCGCCGTACTTGCCGATACCGTCGCAGCCTTTCATTACGCAGGGTTCGGGACCGACGCGTTCGGCCACCGGAGGCAACTTGCCTTCGGCGACCTGGACGGCAAAATCGTTCGGGTTCCCTTCGTAGTCGGTCAGACCTCGACCGGACACCTGCATTCCCCTTGTGCATGGACGATACGCCCAATAGATCAGCCCCTTGATACCGTTAAACAAGGCCTGATAACTCCACAGCCTGGTCTGGTCCGTCATCGAGGACGAATCGGCTGGAAACATGCTGCGGTTAGAGGTCATCAGTTCCGAGATGACTACCTGCTTGCCGCGGGCGGCGCTGATCTGCTGCCGCCAGAAGTGCGCCCACGAGTAAGCGTCTTTCTTCCACCACTCTAGACAGAACATATTGGCGTAACAGGAAAGTCCGTGCACGTCGCTGGTTTCGGCCGTCAGCCAGTCGTTCGTGCCGAATCCTTCGGGCCGGTTGTGCATGGTGTCGCAAATGAGGATGTCGGCCATTATGACTACATCGGTGTCCACTTCACGAACCGCTTCGGCCCATTCCCGCAGACGGTCGGCGAAGTTGTGCTGCTGAAAGCGATACCAGTCGCGCATCGCCACCACTGAAGACCACTGACTGGCCATAACCTTCGGTCTGCGCTTCGCTATCGAATCGAAATCCCTGTAGAAAGTCGCCCACTTTGCGTTCAACGCCTGGATGTCGCCGTCATATTGCTTCTTAATGAATTCGACGAAATCCCTCAGCGTCCAATGGTCGCTTTGCTGAAAGTGGACTTCGTTGTAAGTGTCATACGCCAGTAAGGCCGGATGACCCTTGAAATGTTCGGCCGCCGTCCTGATGAAAGAGACGACTTCTCTGCGCGCCTCCGGGTGATTGATGTTGTGGTCGTCGTGTTCATAAAGGACGCTATCAGAGAAAGGCAACCAGTGCGGCAGCGGGCCGTGAGTGTCGTCCTGACCTTGCAGTTCTACAACGGCCTTTAAGCC
>JAXHSV010000153.1:0-7400 GCA_034190305.1 Planctomycetota bacterium
GCAAAATCGGTCGAAGAGCGGACATTACAGCCCAGCCATGGCTATGGCTGGGCTGGGTCTGGCGTTATAACTTGTTCGTCATTTCTGATGCCGCCGCAAACTTACACAAAATATCTTACGCAACCCGCGCCACTCGCCAATGCTCAATACCGGCTTTGCCGTTCGGCTCTGTTTAATAATGCCACCTGCTCCAAAAAGGGTTAAAAAACCGATAAAATTCCACCATGACCTGATCACCGGCGCAGCAGGTCTCCGCCGTTGAAGTCCGCCTGAATCTTTTTGCGTCCAAGGCTGGAAAACAGCAGCGGTTGTGAGTTACGCTTTGTCATATCGACGGCCTTTCTTTTTGAGAACAGGTTTTCTTGTAAATCCCTGTTCTATAATTAGTAAGGTCGTCGCGCTATAATAATTCATCAAAACTCATGCAATATTCAGGATAGTTGTTGTACCGTGTGTGGTAGTAAATCGGATAGGACGAATCCGGCCACTCGATCAACGCGGAGCCTGTCCCAGCGGCATGCCAAATGCTGCTGTTGTTGAACTGCCACGATACGTAGCCCATCCGCGTGGGGGTGATCGTGATGGCTGCCCATGACGTGGAGCCCCAGACGGGCACGAAAACCATGGCGACCAGCACAAGAATTGCGTGTTTCATCCGGAACCTTCCTTGGCCGAAATGTCGCGACCATTGCAAAGGTTATTGAGCAGTCGAGCACGCGAGGGCTCCCCAAATACCTCGCAACGAATATTCACCAATGCGCAATTATTATATTACGAGACCTGTTCTTGTTAACTCTTATTGTCCGGTAACCTTCCCCAAGGCGGCGGGCAGGCGAATAAAAATGGGACTGCCATACAAGCTCGTGGGGAAACGATCCGCATATTCAGCCATACAAAACGGGCGGCTCCTCGGGAGCCGCCCGTCGTCCCTGCCTGTGTGTAATTTGCGGACTATCTCCGCCGCCTGCGCTTCAGAATCCCCAGCCCGCCGAGAACCAGCAGCGACAGCGTCGCCGGTTCAGGAACCGTCACCCATCCGCTGTCTTCTTCATCCCCGATGCTCTGAACGTGCGCGGAGGTGGGGAACGGGCCGTGCTCGGCGGATGTGCAGAGGAAATTGAAGGATTCCGCCGTCAACGAGTCGATCCCTGTGATGGCGTACTCGATGACGTCGCCGGCGCCGAAGCGTGTGCTAGGCCCGCCGCCGATAATAAAGGCAAACTCGATATCGAAGTAACCGGCTCCGTTGGCCTTGAAAGCATCGACGCCGGTGTTGATAACGGGATTATCGAAACTTCCGGTCTTGGTCGGCGAAGAAAAAATCAGTTCCGTCGGGTTCAGACTCGGGTCAAGGTTAAACATCCATTCGGAGACAGATTCTGTGCCGGTCAGGCCGGTGGTTGGGGTGGGGGTAGTCGTAAGCGTCAGTGTAACAGACCCCGCCGAGCCTTCGTCGTCAAAGGTTGCATTCAGCCACGGCTCCGCTCCGGCCGGCGGCGTCGCCCCGCTGAACTCAACGCTCAAATCAAAGGATACAACCGCACCCTGAGCCCCGTATGAAAAAACCATCAACAGTGCACATACTATAATGCTTCGTGATGTTAACATTGTACACCCTCCAAATTCTCCAATGCGAGCCTTCGGCATAACAACGATACCGATCCTTAAGGACAGGAATCAGGGACCCTCCACGTCAGAAATGTCCCTCTCACTTTATTCCTCCTCTACTATTATACCTGCTTTCGCGTATTGCGCCTACCCCTTTTATGAGAATGTTTACTGAAAATAACAGGCGTAAAAGCCCGCAGGCCTCCACCCGTGCGGGCGCCTTGTTCCTGAATTGCCGAGGCGACTAAGCGGTCTTACGTAAGTTCTGCATGGTGGAACAGGCATTCTTGCCTGTTCTTCACGACGACACAGCCTGGAAAGGCTGTACCACCCCAAAAGACTTATATGAGACCGCTTAGTCAGCCGGTTCGAGTTTCGCCAGGAGTATCTTTGCCTGGACGGCTGCCCTGGTCGATGCGTAGTCTTCCAGGATTCCCTCCAGAATGACGACGGCCTTTTCGTTCATCTCGTGCCGAATGTATAGTTGGGCCAGTTTGAGGCGCTGACCGGCCTGGACCTCGGGGTCAGCGGGCGCCGCCGGGCGTGTCGATACCGGAAAGTGCTCGATTTCAGGCGTAACGACGCCATCGACTGCCGGAGGGTCCCAGCGGAATTCCCGCTCGGTGAGAATTTCCGCCTTGCGCATCTGCTGTTTAAGCCGAACCAGGACAGCTTCCTTACCCTTCAGTTCGACCATCGCCGCTCTTCCCGGGATTCGGATGCCCCTGCGCTCCGACTGGAGCCGTTCGACTTCGCGCTCTTCCTGGTGAATACGGTCGTAAAGGTCATCACGATAGGCCCGGCTGTAGCGGTGATAGTGCACGATTCTGCCTCTGGCGTTGCGGTAGTAATACCCGGCAGCGGACCGCAACTCTCTCCAGTGCTCATCTATTATGCGTTTCCGCCGGCCGATCTCATCGTTGATTTCCCGCAGTTGACCGTCGATTTCCATCAACACCTGCCGGGCAGACAAGACCTCTGCTTCGGCGGCTGCAAACTGTTTGTCAAGCTGTTCCATCAGGACGGCGCGTTGCGCGTAGGCCGCCGCAATCCCTTTATAGGCAGACGAATACTGCTTCTTTGTGAGCAGTTCGTTTTGCATCTGCGCCAGCGACCGTCGGACGCGGTCGGAGACCCTGGGCGGGTCCGGTTCGCTGTCGTACCAGGCGGCCAGTTGTCCGGCATTGTGCAGAACGGACGGGTCGTCGCGACGGTTTTCAAGTGAGCGGATTGTGGATGAAAATGCATCCGCCAGTTCGCCGCGTCTGCCTTGAATGTATCCGACGATACCCCACGCCAGGGAGTTGTCCGGATCAATCCGAATCAGTACGTTGGCCGGATAATAGGCTATCTTCGGCAGACCGAACTTCATCATCCGGCGCATGTAGGCATCGTGGATTTCGGTATTGCTCCGGTCCAGCGCGCATCCGCGGGCATAGGCCGACATCGCCTCGCGGGGATCGTCGGCCTGCCTGATCGCCTGAATTTGCGCCTCCAACCGAGCCGCCGGAGAAGTAGCCGGAGCACTGGTCGGAGCCTGTTCACCAGCCGGACCGGTTAGACATGTAAAGGATAACACCGTCACGAAAATTACAGCTGCGCCCAGACGGGCGAGGGCCTCCACGTGTTTGCTTTTCATGGCCTGCTCCTTCCTGCGCTTACCCGTTACGTCTTCCTATATGGTATAACTCGCTTACCCCGGCGATACAACGCGGATTATTGAATTATTCAGGGTGCATTACCCGGAGATTGGATGAGTTTTAAGAGATTATTATAGCGCGACGACCTTTTGCCGACGAGAAACTTCTCAAACGTCTGAAGGCCGCCTCCGCCCGCACTTCGGCCCAAATATAAAGAAACTCAAAAATTACTCCCCTTCAACGTGGCGTTATCGCATCGGCGCGTGGCGTTTCTTTTCCGAAATTGACGAAAAAGAGCACATCGTCTTCATGACTGCCGCTGCCCACCGAATCGCCGCATATTAATTGAGGATTTGTGGCGACTTTGGTCTACGTTACTGTTCGCTTCGCTGCGTGGATGGTTCGCTATGCTCGCTTCGCCTTTTAACCTCATCCAAACTAAGCGCGACTCTATAACCGCTCGTTTTTCCCTCGCGCCGTTCAAAAAGAACCACTCCTATTCGTGACGGCGCCACATCGCCTTGCCCGACCCTGGAAATTTTTGAACGTTTATAAAGGCTTTTTTCGTATGCGTGTTTTATGAGCGGAAAGGCAATTTCTAATGCACGCTCATCATTCATTCCCGTCACGGGTGTCTTGAACTTCCAGGGATATTCAATGGTGTACTGAAGCCCATCGGGGAGGTTCAGATAATAGGTTGATTCGATTCGATACTCCTTTTCGTCTATCTGCCATTGCTCCGATCCGGATTAAGCCATTGGCCGATTGCTTCCGGTCCCCACAGCCTGGGGAACACCGTAAGAAAGCGGCATCGCAATCGCGATAACTGAATGAAGAATCAGGCCGATTCCACCTATCAGACCCAAGACCTTCTTTGCCGTCGTCAGTTTCAGGATTGTTCGAAGTCGAAGCGGGATAAAAAATAACGCGTAAAGAGCGCCAACAATTCCAATACAACTGATTATGTTGTAACTGACGCGGCTACCTCCATCGCTCGTTATGCGATTAACAGGAGATTTCCCAAAGGCAAACATAGCAATCACAAAGATCACAAAAAGCACGATGCAATTTTCCCCTGCCCTTTTGATAGCGCGGATTTGTTCCTTGTTTTCAACCACGTTACTGATTTGCGTTTCTTCCACGTTTCAATCCTCCACATCTCATGTCACCAAGGATTTTCAATCCGTAATCCGCAATATCAGGCGTCGGCCTCGAACAGTTTTCCGTTTTCTTCGCGTGGCGTGTACTTGGCGCCGAGGTGTTCGTAGGCCTTGACGGTAACCAGTCGTCCCCGTCGGGTGCGGGCGAGAAAACCTATCTGGAGGAGGAACGGTTCGACCACATCAACGAGCGTATCGGTCTCTTCACCGAGTGTTGCGGCGACGGCTTCGATTCCTACAGGCCCGCCGCGGTAGGTCTCGATTATGACGCGGAGGAAGTTTCGGTCCAGTTCGTCCAGTCCGAGGTCGTCGATGCCTTCGAGTTTCAAGGCCGATTCGACGGTTTCGACCGTCAACTTACCGTCGCCTTCGACCTGTGCGTAATCCCGGCATCGGCGAAGCAGGCGGTTTGCGATCCTCGGCGTGCCGCGCGCCCTTCGGCTCATTGCCGCCAGGGCTTCGGCGTCGCAGGATAACCCCAGCATTCCCGCCGACATTTCGATCCGCTTGAGCAGGTCGGCATCGGACCAGAACTCCAGATGATGGGCGATGCCGAACCGCGTACGCAACGGCGGGCTTAAGAGTCCCGCGCGGGTCGTGGCGCCGATAAGGGTGAAGGGCTTGAGAGGCAAATTTATCGTCCGGCTGTGCATACCGGAATCCACAATGAAATCGACCTTGAACTCCTCCATTGCCGGGTAGATGTACTCCTCGACTGCCGCTGAGAGGCGGTGGATCTCGTCGATGAACAGCACGTCGGACGCTTCGAGGTTGGTGAGGATTCCGATCAGGTCGCTCGGTCTTGTCAGCGCCGGTCCTGAAGTAACCTTGATAGTGGCATCCATTTCGTGCGCGATAACGTAGGCGAGCGTGGTTTTCCCCAGCCCCGGAGGCCCGTGTAGAAGGACGTGCTCCATCGGCTCGGACCGCCCGCGTGCAGCGGCGACGGCAATACGAATCTTCTCCATCAGTTCCGGCGAACCGATGCACTCATCGAGGCGGCGCGGACGCAACGCGACGTTGAACTGCTCGTCGTCGGGACCTGCCGATTCACGGGAGATTATCTTTTTTCTCGCCATTTATCCTTCTCTTTCGCATCATCGCCCGCCGGACTTAAGGCGATAGACATGTTGAATCATCGCCTCCGGTGAATCAAGTTCCGGCGCGACGGCGACGACGCGTTCGACAAGAGCGGCCGCATCTGCGCGTCGTTCACCGAGCTGGACCAGCACTGCGATTGCCTCTGCAGCGGATTCGGAGAACTCGGCCTCGGCTGCCGGCGCCGGTTCGCCGGCGAATTCGTCCACTTTCCCGCTCAATTCGGCGATAATCTGCTCCGCCGTTCGCCGCCCTATCTCAGGAAGAGCAATAAGGAACTTTGCGTCCTTGTTGGCGATAGCCGAGGCGACCTCCGTCGGCGGGCGCACCAGAGCTCGCAGGGCCTTGCGCAAACCGATGCCCTTGACCGTGGTGAACAGGCGGAAAAATTCGCGGTCGGTCTCGGCCAGGAAGCCGATTAACCTCGGCGTCTGTTGGCCATGGGACGGGTCGCCCTCGAAGTAATGGATCGTATGCAGCACGACGTCCTGGCCGATGCGCCGTCTAAGCCGTTCGGCGTCGCAGGCCGGTACGAACGCCTCATACCACAAGCCTCCGCCGACGTCGATTAACGCCGACGAACCGACCATCTCTTCCAACCGTCCTGAAATACGGGCAATCATTAGTTAACTGTTTTAGCCGCGAACGGCGCGAACTAAAACACTTTTTTCAAAAACGCCTGTCTTCCGGCGCACAGAGCGATGGCCAGCGCGTCGGCGACATCCGTCGGCTGGGGCAATTCGGTTAGTTTGCAGACTGCCTGAATCGCCCGCTGGACCTGCTGCTTCGAGGCATGTCCGTTTCCGGTCAGCGACCGTTTTATCATGGTGGCCGGCAGATCCCGCACCGCCACGCCGGCGGCAGAACATGCCAGAAGGATCGCCCCGCGGGCGTGCCCCATCAGTATGGCTGTACGCGGATGACGGTAATGGGCGTAGAGTTTTTCAACCGCCACAAGGTCGGGGGTCAGTTCGGCGATGATTTCCGTAAGTTCGGCGTGAATTTGCGCGATGCGCCCAGCCAGGTCGGCTTTGGCGTCGGTCTGGATAGTACCGGCCTCGATAATCACCGGCTCGCGCCGCCTGAAATCCACGGCTGCATATCCGGTAACGTTCAGACCCGGATCGATGCCGAGAATGCGATATATCTTACCGGCGCTCAATCGGAACTTTCGTCTTCGCCGAGTGCCTCCAGGTCGGCCAGGTCTCGTCGCCGACCGACGGCTCTCTTGTTTCTGATGAGATCGCGGCGTCCGATAAAAAAGACGGGGACTTCGGCGCACTTACCGGATGCCTTCTCCGACCACGCTTCGCCCCATTGTACGCCGTCAATCGATGTGATAATATCGACGCGAACGGGCGGTCTGCCCAATTGCACAATCTGACCCGGAGATTCGAAATCCCTCTCCGAAAGGTCCAGTGAGCCGAAACCGAATTCCTTGAGGGCCGAAACTATCCGCCTCGCATTTTCGTGGTCCGGGCGTACAAACAGGTCAAGGTCCCCGGTGAATCGAGGAGCGCCGTGAAACGCCAGAGCGTATCCGCCGACGACAACAAATTCGATGCCTTTAGCGGCGAATAACTCTAACAACTCTTTGAAGTCGTCTGGGGACTTGTCCATGTCGTTGCACCCAAAGGAAATCTACCGCGTTGACGCGTTCTTCCGGCATCCGGCCCATCCAGTATTGCAAATCCTCTTTGGTGCCGGACCTGTCGTGAAGATGCCTCTTTTTTACGACCTTTTCGATCACGACACCAGTATCCCCAATGCCTTAAATGAAGTAAAGCGATAACCCGCGTGCGGGTGCATATTGATTTTGGTTGAATATGTTGGTGGCACAGGTTTTCAACCTGTGCTGCTTCGAAAGGTTATTGGGCGTGCACAGGTTGAAAAC
>JAXHSV010000154.1:0-7368 GCA_034190305.1 Planctomycetota bacterium
CTTGCGGCCGCGGCTCGTTTATCTCCCGCCGGCACATAGGTTTTATTCGCCGGAATAATCCGTGTAATTCGTGTAATTCGTGGACTGATTTTTAAAACTGGACAAAAAAATGACCTCGAAAGCCGCAACTAGTCGTATAGTAAGGAGTTACAGTTTTTTATATGTTCCCAAATTTTCTGAAACTTTCCGAAACTTTCCGAATTTTTCCGAATCTTTTCCGTTTTGTTCCAAATTGTTCCCAATCGTTCCGAACGATTCCGGATTTTTCCGCTAGATTCACTTCGCTCATCTACCGGCTTGCCTACAATGCCGGCAGGCAGGGTTTGGATGGTGTTAACTATTAAGCACCGCATCAACGAATTCGGATACGGGGCACGAACCGCGCGGCGAAAGTATCATTTTCGCCGTTTTGCGAAGTTCGTCCGGGGCGTCAGCCGGCGTCCCGGAGATGCCCGAACCCCGCAGCATTGCCAGGTCGTTATTGTCGTCGCCGATGGCGGCGAAGGCAGACGGGGCGATTCGATAACCCTGCCCGACGTACTGAATGGCAGTGAACTTGTCGGTCCCGGCAGAGAATGCCTCGACAATATCCACGTCGCGGTGCGAGAGGTAGATGTCCTGAATCTCGATCCGCCCGGCGAAGTGCCGTTTGAGCACTTCGACGGCGGGTCGGCCTGCGCCGGGTTCTTCCAGGGCGCTGATTCGCAACGGGCGGGGATAGCCGTCGCAATCGAGCCGGTCAACCTGCCGAATCCGACGAGGTGTAGCGTTGATGAAATTCTGATAGAGCGGGCGGTCATCATATCGGCCTACGAGAAAATAATCGAACCCCTCCCGCCAGGCATCGACCAGCGCCATTACCGGATATCCCATCCGCTGCATCTGTTGGGTAAGTTCCTGCGCGGTGGTTTTGTCGAACGTCCGGCTGTAGAGTGTCCGCCCGGTGTCAGGTTCGACGATAAGCGCCCCTCCGGCGCAGACGACAGGCCCGTGCGGGGCGGGAAGGCGGAGGTCTTGCCATAAATTTCTGGTTTCTTCCCAACTCCGTCCGGTGCAAAGAGTTACGACGATACCGGCATGAGTGGCTTCATGGAGCGAATCAACGTCGGCATCGTCCATCACGCCGTGATTCATTAGCGTCCCATCGACATCGACGGCCAGGAGTTTGTACTTTCCGGTTCCCACGGCGCTCACCATCCGGCTCCGCCTATGCCTTCGGCAGATTCACTGGTCCATGCGGCTGGGTCTCGGAAATACTGCTTGAGCATCATCGCAGCCACAACGCCGTCGGCACAGGCGGTTACCAGTTGCATGGCTGCACCGGCCCGGCAGTCACCGGCAGCGAATACTCCCGGCAGCGAGGTCTGGAACGTCTGGCAGTTACACCTGATGTATCCGGCATCGTCCAACTCCACCGCGCCGGCGAGCCATTTCGTGTTCGGGACCATCCCGGCGAAGATAAAAACGCCATCGACCTTCATCTCTTCGACGCCGCCTGTATTGACGTTCTTTATCACTACGTGGTCGATATCGTCACCGGCGGAGTTGGGGATGATTTCTTCGAGAACGTATGGCAGTTTGATCTCGATATTATGCTTGTCGGCCTTATCGTAAAGTTCCTCGACGAGAATTTTTTGTGCGCGGAATTCCGTTCGACGGTGGATGAGCGTGATCTTTTTTGTGAACCTTTCAGCCAGGTATATGGCGTCTTCGACGGCGGTGTTTCCTCCCCCGACGGTCAGGACGTGTTTGTCGCGGTAGAACGCCCCGTCGCAGGTCGCGCAGTATGAGACTCGCGTAGCCTGCCGCATCTCGGCCTCGCCGGGGACGCCGAGCGAACGATAATCGCTTCCGGGGCAGAGTATGACTGCCCGGCCAAGGCAGGTCTTTTCCCCGCCGTTGACCTGGACTTCAATGACGCCGTCGTCCTTTCGGCGAAGTGATGTGGCTTCGGCGCCGGTCGTTACAGAGGCTCCGAAATTTTCCACCTGTTTGGTCATTTGCGCGATAAGGTCAGGCCCGCTGACAAGTTCATATCCGGGGTAGTTTTCGATCCGTTCAGTCAGGAGGATTTGCCCGCCCGGAAGACCGGACTTGTCGAGTATTAGCGTATCGTATCGGTCCCGCGTGGCGTACAGCGCAGCGGCGAACCCTGCCGGGCCTGCGCCGATGATAATCACATCGTGAATTTTGCTTTCCGGCATCTTATTTCCTCTTTGCCCTTGATGAGAGTTTATCCAGTTCGACAAGTTCGGCTGCGAATCGCGCGGAGATTTCCTTTCGGTCGGACTGTTCCATCGTCAGCCCGCCGGGCGTCTGCATCCGCAGGATCATGCCTTTTTCGTCCACCCACAGGTTGGCCGTCGGGGCCTGCTGGGACATCTGGTTCGTCAGGTGGGTCGCCTTGACTGACTTTGCGCCTATGCGGATGGTTTCAGTCCCGACGACCCGGACGGTCCGCATATCGAAGTCGTTCTTTTCGGGGTTATACACGGCGAAGGCGTATGTTTCGGCCTTTGAGCGGTCCAGCAACCTCGGAAGCGTGGCGCTGAAGGCTTCGGGAAGATATGCCGACCGGATGGTTTCGGGCACTTCACATTTCCAGCTTTGCCGGTGCACACCCGGACGGTTGACCTGGACCAGCAGCATGGTGTCCTTCTTAATGGCATCCCGGATTTCCACCGAGGCGGTCTTTCCCCTGCCCTGGATGGACACCTGCTTCCACTGCTCGAAATTCCGGTCGGGCGCAGCGAACAACGTCTTATACGTCAGTTGCATGGGGGTATCGGGAAGTATAAGCGCGCCGCTGCTGACGACGTTCAGGCCCTGTGTGTCTTGTTGCTTGGTTATCGATTCGGTCAGTTGGATAAAACCGATAATTTTGCCTTTCAGTTTGATTAGGCAGTAATAAGGATGCCTGCTGATTATCGTCTGAAGTTTCGCGACGGACATATTTTCCAGGACCGCTGAGCCTTGCGCCAGGTTTTGTTTGTATTCAGCCGTTGCGATTTTGGGGTCAAATAATGTCAGACTATCGAGAACCGCCGTAATGACGGCGTCCATCTCCGCCCTGGCGGTGGGAGCCCCGCTGATGTTCAAAACGAGGTGTTCGCCGGGTTTTGTTCTCACCCACGTCTGTCGTTGCCAAAGTTCGAACGCGGCGGTCCATGTGCCGCTAAAGTGCATCGCCGGTTTGCCTGCAACGACGGAAATCTGCGTGGACTCGACCTTGAAATTTCCGGTCCTGGACAATTCGGCTGCAATGGCCTGAGCGTATTCTGAAAGAAGCAGATCGGTCGGTTTGTGCTTTGTCCGAAGGACCTCCAGCGACCAGCGGACCGCGTCGGTCTGTGTGTCTCTTCGCGCCCATCCGACCAGCCGGCGGGTTGAGGTCTGCCTGATGCGATCTGTGTCGGTCGGCGGGCAGAGCGAAAATCCGACCAACCGGTCGGTATAGCGCGGACCAAGTTTTACAGAGCCACTAGGTGCGGTTGTTACAGGCTGGGTTGACTGCCCAGCCGCCGCAATCGGCATCGCCAAAAGTGCTATGGAAAAAATCAATCTCATGGCCTTTCCCTTTCACTCGACATTATAGGAGTTCCCCTCGTGCGTTTTAATACCAAAATGCTCCCTTGATGTATTAAGACTTTGGTGGTTATTACAACTAACGTTACCTTCGAATCTATCCGAGAAGCAAATATGCGTATTTCCGGTAAGTTACGCGCTGTTTGCACTGTAGTCAAGGAGGCCCGGATATGACCCAAAACAACCCAAAACCTCGCGCCAGCATGATCGCGCCGCTTCCACTTGCACTGCTTCTGGCAGCCTTCTTCTTCCTGCCCTGGCTGAGAGTCTCCTGCGACGCCAGTCAATTCACCGAGACAATGCAAAGGTGCAACGCTTCGGAGACACCGATGACGGCGCAGAGCGGGGCCATTCCCGAGATAACCGCGAAGATCGGACAAGCCAGCGGCTGGGAACTGGCTGGAGGAAATATCTCGCTCGATACCGCCTATGCCCGGCAGGACAGCCCTGTCGGTTCCGACAAGCCACCACTCAAGAGCAGGACCTGGCTGTACATGGGCCTGTTGCTGCCTGTCCTGGCGCTGCTTCTCAGCTGGTTTGGGGTGACGGGCAAGGCAAAGTCCACAACGGTCGGCACGTGGTTGCTGCTTATCGGGGTCGCCGGGACGGTGATTGTTATTCTGGCGGCGTCCATCGACTACGTGGACGACGCGATAGACCACTCGCTGGATCAAGCCGCCAAGAGTGGCGGCAGCGGGCCGACGCCATGTCCGGCCGGGCTTCGAGAGGCCAAGAGCCAGATGAAGAAAATCGTCAAGACCAAGGGCACGGTCTGGCTATGGAGTTCGCTGGGGATGTACGTTCTGCTGGCGGGCTGTGGAATCGCCGCTCGAAGTACGCCGCTGGGATTCGTCGCCGAACAGGAGACTGACTCGTCTCCGGCGTTCGGCAACTCGATGCCATATGAAGGAATGCGCACCCCCAGCCAGGGGACTGTTCCGAACTTCGGCCCGGATCTGATCCCCAGAGAACCCCCTCCTGAAAAACAGACTGACGGTATGGAGGCCCGGACCACGACGCACGATCCGCTGGGCTGATGTTACCGGATTACCGTGTCCACCCACAACCGGGACATCGCACACCCAGAATGCGGGCAGCGGCATGGCGCACCTTGTGCTTGCTGTCGTCCAAGGCCTTTTCCAGGGCCTGTGTCACGCGTGAGTCGCCGGCATTGCGGTAGGCGCCCAGCGACAGCACGGCGGCGCGTCGGACATTGAAATTCTCGTCGGTCATCCCCGCCATCAGCCTCTCAATGCCTGGAAGGCTCTTGCTTGTGGGAGTTCCAATCGCATGTGGTCCGGTGACGGACCGGTCCGGGTGGATACGGCTGGCATACCAGTTGAGTGCCGCTCGCCGAACTCTGGCTGAGCGGTCTTCCAGCATTCGCTCCAGCTCCAGCAGGCTTCTCTCGTCGCGCCGAAGGCCGAAACGAATGATGGTACGCCACCTCAGGCGGCGTGACCCCGAGCGCGAAAGGGCCATGTCGATGCGGAAACCCTCTTCGCCTTCTTTCAGGATTCTCCGCTCTTCGTCGCGAATTGCCTCGTGCCACGCCGAGGGGAGGTGGTTCCTTGCCGGTCCCTTGGCGCCGAACACCCGGATTGCCGTCTCCAGGCGGCGGGCGAAGGCCTCGTCGGGTGCGTTGTCTTTGCAGGCTTGCTCAACCATGGCCAGTTCCTTTCGTAAAGCCGCTCGGCCGCGCTGAAGGCGACCCTTGAGCGTTCCCTTGCTGATGCTCAGGAATCCGCATATCTCCGAGTAATTCAGCCCGTCGGCGTAGTAAAGTGTCAGGGCCTCGCGGTCCTTCTCCTTGACATTGAGTAGGGCCCGCTGTACGAGTGCCTGCTCCTCGTTTTCGGCTGCAATCTGCTGGCTCGATGCGGCCGGCTCGGGAGCCCCGACTCGCTCGGCGGCCTTACGCGCCAAGGCCTCCTCTCGCTGCCGGTTCCGCCGGATTTCGAAGGCAGTGTTGCGTGCGATCCCGCACAACCAGGCGCCGAACCGGTCGGGATCCTTGAGATTCGGCAGATCGCAGTAGGCGCACAGAAACGCCTCCTGCGCAGCGTCCAAGGCAAGGTGGAAGTCGGCGAGTACACCAAGGGCCACGCCATAGACATGGTCCTGATACCTGCGCACCAGTGCGCAGAATGGTTCAATATCACCGGCCAGAACCGCGCCGACCAAACTGGCATCCGTCTGTTCGCTCATAGCCCACAAAATGACGGAACCGGGCGTGGCAAGATTTGAACTTGCGCCCTGCCCTTGCGGGCCGCTCTGTCTCTGAGCTACGCCGCCCGGCCCGTCGATAGTATGTGTGTTCTCATCGCAGATAGGGAGCGCGAAATCTCCGGATTCTCAGCGCCCGCTGGAATGTGGAATAACATCCCGCATTTTCCCCGGCCCCGTATCGCCTTATTTTGCAGTGTCATTGAGCTTCCAGACGTGAATGAGCGATTTGTCTTCATCGCCTCGGGGTTCGACGACGTACAGCAGTCCGCCGGCTGGGTCGAACGCCGCCGCACCCAGGCGGTGCTGAGCACGAGGCCGGGATTTGAACAATAATTTACTTATATCCATAACCGCGTACGGCTGAGGCTCATGCGGTTTGGCTTTGCCTTTGGCGACGGCGGCGAGATCGGCAGTGTCATAGAACAATATCTGCGCTGCGAAGTTAGTGGACCACCAGCCGCGCTGATCGTTCGGGTGAGGCGGCACGGGCGGATACGGCCCCTCTTCAGGCCAGACCACGCCGTTGGCGAAACCGTACCAGCACTTGCCCTGGCCTTTCGTGCCGACGAAGACTACCGACGACCGCTTACCCGACGTCAGCCAGGCTAGGCCGGACCAATCGTCCGAGTGATGATAACCTTTCATCTTGTGCTGCTTTTCGTCGGTAATGGCTGAATATTTCAGCAGAACGACGCCTTTGAGTTCGGCTCCGGGTTTGGGAGGATTCCCCTCGTTCCACGGGCCAAAAGCAATCAACGTAGGGCCCTGAGACGCCTGCCCTCCGTCGCGCATGCGTCCGGTTGCCAGCAGCATACCAGGCGTGTTCTGCTTTGCCCAGTCGGTCGGTATCGGCGCGATGTAATCACAGGTCAAATACTGGCTTAGTCCAGCGATGTTCCAAAGACCGACCGAACCGGGCCCGGCAAGATTCAACTCGCACCATCCGTGCGCGGGGGACTTGTTTTCCTGCCCCATGTGAGCCGCCCAGCAGAAATACAGCTTGCCGCTGGTCTGTTCGCCCTGGGCGGGAAGATAAGCCAGCCCCACTCTGGGTTGTTCGAGGTCGCGGCCTTTGAATAATGTCCCGCGAATGTCGGCGAATTCCTGAAGCGTCTTTGACGTGTTCAATTCCCTGGGGTTTTTCGTTTTGGATATCACCGGCTTGGGGATACTGATCTCTGAAACCCATGTATTCCAGTTATGACCTGTCCCGAAAAGCGAGCCTGGGCAGCCGTCGCTTAGACCCTTTGGATCGCCGGCAGGATAATACGCCAAGGCCTGCCCGCTCCAGCCCCATGCGTACTCTTCAGGCCCGTCCGGAAGGCGAAACGCCCCCTGATAGACCAGGTCGTCGGGGACTATCCGGGCGGATTTATCAGGTTTGGCGGAGACGGCGCCGGCCTGATCCTGTGATTTTCCATCACAGGCGAGAATTGCAAGTAAGCAAACTGATCCGGCCAACAAACCAAAACCATGCACTCGTTTTCGATTTTTCATGTCTCTGCTCTCCCGCTTATAAAAGGCATCAAAGGAATTGTATTACTACCAAGGAGG
>JAXHSV010000155.1:0-7338 GCA_034190305.1 Planctomycetota bacterium
TGACCATCGACGCGGTCGCCAAGGACGGTATCCAGGTCAAGGCCAAGGCCCGCGTAACGGTCCGCGCCAATATCGACCGTCTCGTCGGAGGCGCCACCGAAGAAACTATCATCGCCCGCGTCGGCGAAGGAATCGTTACCACCATAGGTTCGTCCGAAGCCTACAAGGACGTGCTGGAGAATCCCGATAAAATTTCCAAGCAGGTGCTGGAGAAGGGTCTGGACGCGGGCACCGCATTCGAGATTCTTTCCATCGACATTGCCGACGTGGACGTCGGCGAGAACATCGGCGCGAAGTTACAGGCGGACCAGGCCGAAGCCGACAAGCGCCGTTTCCAGGCAGAAGCCGAAAAACGCCGGGCAATGGCAATGGCGCGAGAGCAGGAAATGAAGGCGGTTACCCAGGAAAACCGCGCCAAAGTCGTCCTCGCCGAAGCCGAAATACCCATGGCCATCGCCGAGTCGTTCAGGGCAGGACACCTGGGAATCATGGACTACTACCGTCTGCGGAACATACAGGCCGATACGCATATGCGCGATAACATCGGCGGCGGTTCTGCCGGCGGAGACAGCACGAAGAAATAATCACGCCGAACCAATGATACCTGCGTGGCACAACCTGTTCGGGCCCGTCGGCAGTCTGCTGGCTGTCGATGATGACGGCGGGATAATTAATATTCTTGTCCTGGTGGTAATGCTCATTTTAGGTCTGATTGGGCACATTATCAAAAAGGCCCAGGAGAAGAAACAGATTGAACAGGCGGACCGCAGGGTTGAAGAGGCGAAGCGTCGCCACGCTCAGCAGGTCGCCGCCGGACTTCAGAAGGCGGATTCGGCTACCCGGGCGGCGCCGCCTCGCCGCCCGCCCCCTCCACCACCTCCTCCTGCCCGACAGGCGGTTGCCGGAGTGAAACAACAGCCTGTCAGCGCCGACCTGGCCCAGGGCGTCCGTGAAGAGGTCCGCAAGGTCCGCCGGCACATCACAGCCGAAGAGACCGACCGAAGTCGAAGACTGGCGCGGGTCGAGGTTCTGAAATCCGGTATCGGCGCCGAACAGACGCCGGCTGATGCCTCCACCGGCCAGAAACCGAAAATCCGGCTGAACCTCAGCAATCCCAAGGCCGCAAGGACGGCAATTATCTGCGCGGAGATACTAGGCCCGCCAAAGGCCCTGAGGTCCGACCCGGAACCATGGGAATTATAAGGGGGCTTCTCGTTGTATCTCGCCGGAAAGATTTTTCCGTTGCGCCGACCTTTCAGGGGTTTGTGATAATCATCTTGCCTTATTTGGGATAATTGCGTAGGTTATCGGTTCGCCCGTACGGGCAAGACGGAACTACTGTCTTTTCGGCGAATTCACGAGTATTGGAGATATGGCGTGGCAGACTATAAAGACCTGGACCGTAAGGTAATACAACTTTCAAAACAAATCGTTCGGATGTGCACCGAAGCCGGCAGCGGACATCCGTCGTCGGCGCTGTCGCTGGTGCATATCGTATCGGCCCTGATGTACCGCGTGATGCGATACGACCCGAAAGACCCGTGGAACAACGCCGCCGACCGGATGGTTCTCTCGGAAGGTCACGCCGTACCGGTTGTCTATGCCGCATACTGCGACCTTGGCGGTGTGGTCGGTAGAAGGGAGAGGCCTTCGGAATTGCGGTTCGATGACGCCCTGACGCTTCGTTCAGCCGATTCGGTCCTGGACGGGCACCCCAATCCGGCCATCGGGTTTCCGTTCTTTGATTCGGCGACCGGTTCGCTGGGGCAGGGGCTTTCGACGGCTGCGGGTCTGGCGGCGGCGGCCCGACTGGACGGGCTGGACCGGAAAATCTATTGCATCTGCGGCGACGGCGAGGCGCGCGAAGGACAGATCGCCGAAGCACTCGACTTCATTGTCGATCACAAACTCACCGCAGTGCGAGCCATCTTCAACTGCAACGGACAGGCGCAAAACGCCTACGTCTCCCCGCAGCAGTCGCCCGACGCACTGGCGGCCAAACTATTGGCCTACGGCTGGGACGTCCGCACCATCGACGGGCACAACTGGGAAGAGATATTCGACGCCCTTGGCGCCAAAGCCGGCGAGAAACCGCTGGCGATTATCGCCCGGACGGTCAAGGGATGGGGCGTCAGTTCGCTTACCGACGAGAACAGTCACGGCAAGCCGCTCAAGTCCGAGGCGGTCGATGCCGCTCTGGCCGACCTGGACGCAAAGGCTGCCGAACTGAGTGTCGTCGGAGACGCCGACCCGGATGTCGGCGTAGCGGAATTATCCGCTCCCAAACAGGTGGTTCTCCCGTCACGAGGCGGATTTTCTGCCGGCGCGTTCGCCGAAGCGGCTGGGGCGGTCGGGCTGGAACAGGCCGTCGAGGAAAAGGTCCTTTCCACCCGCCGGGCCTACGGAGCGGCGCTGAACGCCATCGGCGCTGACGACCGCATCGTTGCGCTGGACGGGGATGTTAGAAATTCCACCTTCACCATTTTTTTCGCCGACAACTATCCGCCGCGGTATTTCGAGGCCCGCATCGCCGAGCAGAACATGATTTCTGCGGCGGTCGGTCTTTCGGCTGCGGGGAAGGTGCCTTTCGTTTCCAGTTTTGCCAAGTTCCTCACCCGCGCATTCGACCAGATTGAAATGGCCGCCATCGGCAGCGCGAATATCAAACTGGTCGGCTCGCACGCCGGCGTCTCACTGGCGGCAGACGGGCCAAGCCAGATGGGCCTGACTGATATGGCGTTTTTCCGCGCCCTGTCCCGCGCCCGCCGGGCCGACGGGGCGCCCGCCTGCAGAGTCATGCTTCCTTCAGACGCCGTCAGCGCGTTCAAACTGACCGAACTGATGGCCAACATCGACGGGATGTGCTATATGCGGACTCACCGCCCGGACATGCCTTTCATCTACGATGAGAAAGAAACCTTCAAGGTCGGCGGCTTCAAGCATCTGGTCGATGGCGAGGACCTGGCCATCGTTACGAGCGGATACATGGTGCACGTCGTCAGGCAGGCGCTGGAGGCGCTTGAGGAGCAGGCGGGACTGTCTGCCGGACTGATCGACGTCTATTCGCTTCCGGTCGAGACCGATGAGATACTCCGAATCGGCGACGACTGCCGGGGGCAAATACTGGTCGTGGAAGACAATTACCTCGGCGGTCTGGCCGATGAAATTACCGCCGCCGCCGCGTGCAGCGACAAGGGCGTAATGGTCGATACGCTCGTGCTGCGGAGCATACCCAAATCCGCCCGCACGCCGGAAGCAACGCTCGAGATGGTCCACCTCGCCGCCGGCGACATAGTCGCAGCCGCTCAGAAAATGTTCGACCAGAGCGAATGAACCATGCTGTGACGTGAGGGGCACCTGAGCGCCATGGAGAGCGGGCATGTCGAATGTGCAAATCTATCGGATAGGTTCCGATGCGGCGATTCGCTTTGCCGCGAGGGAGTTGCGGAAATATCTGGCCCGGGCGACCGGGCGGAAATTCATCATCAGGCCTCGCAAACTATACGATAAGACATCCACGGGAATATGGCTGGGGCAATTCGCGGATTTTCCGGGCGCTGTCCCGCAGGCGGCGTCGGAGGATCCGATTGATGATGAGTTATTCATCCGCACTGGCCGGACCGGCGGCATCATTGCCGGGGCCAATCCGCGAAGCGTGCTGCTGGCGGTCTGTCGCTACCTGAGAGAGGCTGGATTTCGCTGGATCCGGCCTGGAAAAGACGGCGAAGTAACTCCCAATCTGAAAAAGGCCGTCAAGGCGGTCCGCGTTCACGAACGGGCCTCTTACCGGCATCGCGGAATCTGCATGGAAGGGGCAGTCAGTTACGAACACGCCCGCGACATGGTCGATTGGATACCCAAAGCCGGGATGAACGGTTATCTGGTGCAGTTTCACACGCCTCAACACTTTTTCAGCCGGTGGTGCGAACACGAGTACAACCCGCACTGGCCGAAGCATCGGCTGACCTTCGCTCGCGCTGAGAAGATGACGGACGCCCTGCTCGCCGAGGCTGAAAAACGCGGGCTGATACTCCACAGGATCGGTCATGGCTGGACTTCCGAGGTGCTGGGCATCCGAACGACCGGCTGGAAAAAACACACCGGAAAAATCCCTCCCGAAGCGGCGAAGTATTTCGCCCGTGTCAACGGGAAGCGCCAATTATGCGGCGGAATCGCCGTCGATACGCAATTATGCTACGGCGACCCGAAGGTCCGCAGGATGCTGACCGATGCGGTCGTCGAATATGCCTGCCGGCATCGGGCCGACGAGGTTCTGCATTTCTGGCTCGCTGACGGAGTCAACAGCCATTGCGAATGCCGACTCTGCCGCGACCACCGCCCCGCAGACCTCTACGTCATGATGCTCAACGACATTGACGCCGAACTGACCCGCCGAGGCGTCGAAACGAAGATAGCCTTCGTAATATACGAGGACCTGCTCTGGCCGCCGGCGGCCGAGCGTATAAAAAACCCCGACCGCTTCATCCTTATGTTCGCTCCGTTCACACGCTCTTTTTCTGAGCCGTTCGCCGCTTCGGGCCGACGCCCGAAACTGAAACCTTTCAGAAGGAACAAACTCGACACTCCGATCGGACCGGACGAAAACCTCGCATACCTCGACGCCTGGCGGAAAACCTTCGGCGGCGAGTGCTTCATCTTCGACTACCATTTCTGGCGGGACCTTGGAAAGGACCCCGGTCAGTACGGTATGGCCAGGGTCCTGCACAGCGACATTCGCGCCCTTCGGGATATGGGCCTGAACGGGATGATCGACGGGGCCTCGCAGCGTTTCGGCCTGCCGTCGGCGCTTGGAATGACCGTGATGGCGCAGACGCTGTGGAACAGGAAACTATCCTTCAGGCAAATCGCCGACGATTACTTCGCCGCCGCCTTCGGAAAGGCAGGCCCGACGGTCGAAAAATACCTCCGCACATTATCGAACCTGTTCAATCCTCGCCTCTTGAGGCGGGAACTTACCGCCGCCCGGCAGCGCAAGTCCATCGGCAAACTCAAAAAGATTCCCGCCGTTATTGAAGCCTTTCAGCCGATGATTGAGCGCGGCATGTCGATGGCCGATCCCGCCCAGGCCCGTTCATGGAAGTATCTGAAATATCACAGCCGGATGTCGCTGCTGCTGTGTCGGTATCTGCTGGCGATGTGCTCGGGCGAGGTGAACGAGGCGAAAAGGCGCGCCCGGGATTTCATCGAGCACGTCCGCCGCAACGAGCGCTATTACCATCGCGCCATCGATGTGTCCATATACCTCAACGGCCTGAGCCCGCTGCTGGGTTTCGCATACGACGGACTTATATAGCGAGGTAAATGCTCGCTTCCGTTCCTCCGCCGCGATGCGGATGCGATCATTTCTTCGAATGAAGTTTTTCTATGGCTTCCCTTGCCGCCCACCGCACAAGCCAGTCGTCGTCCTTGAGCGCTTTTTGCAGGATGGGAGCGGACTCCTTGACGCCCATCTCGCCCAGCACCCTGCAGGCAAGGCGGCGATTGTCGCGATTATGACCGGTTGCCTCCTTCTCAATCGCGGCGACAACCTTGGGTGTATTCAGACCGATCTTCTGGAGCGAAAGCACCGCCTCCCACCTTGCCCACCACCATTCGTATTCCTTGTCGGCTGCGGTTTGCTTTTTGAGGTGGTCGAGTATGAACGGGACGGCCTGCTCTGCAGATAGGCCATCACAGCCGTCAGACGGTTGGAGCCGATGCTGCCCGGATGGTTTTCCAACCAGCGGTCCGCAAGTTCGTAGATGACCGGATCGACGGCGCAGAAGCGAATCATGTCCGGGTCGAGGCATCTGTCGCCCCCGCCGGCGCCGCTTACGAAGTAGGCAAAGGCCGGCTTAAGCCTGTCGCCGTTCCACATCGCCTTAATGAAGGTGTTGACAAAGATTTTCATCTCTTTTGCGTCGAAGATCTTTCCGCTGCGAAGATGACTTTCGATGACGGCCTGGCAGTCCATGCCCGCGTAGCCAAGGTGCTCCGGACGACCCTCAATCACCCCCTGCGTCCGCCCGTACGCCCACCAGTACGAGTCGTATTTCTCGACGTGAACCAGCCCGTCCTTCTTAAAACCCTCGAGCATGGCGGCGCTCTGCGTTCGATAAAATTCGGGCAGGCCCGCCTCTGCCGGCTTGTAATACTGCGATTGGGAAATGCTATTGGCAATCCAAAGTGCTGCCGTAAAAGCCAGGTACTGGTTGTTCGGCATCCGCAGTTGACTCCACCCGCCCCATCGCTCCAGGTCGATCCCCATTCCCTTAAACTCGCCTTTGTATCTGTCCGCCTGCCAGTTCTTGCGCCACTTTGCTATGACGTTTTCCTCAACCGTCTTCAGATACAGGTCGGCCTTGTCCTTGTACCCGGCGTGCAGCGAGGCGTCGTTGTACACGAACTCGACGAACTTCAGGATCGGCGAAACAGCCCGTCCGTCGTGGACCATATACTCCTGGTAGTTATGCCGGGGGTCATAATCGGTCTCCCCCCAGCCCTTGAAGCCGTCCTTGTATCCCTCCCAAAACTTTAGGTCCTGCGGGTCAGGCGTGTCGCGCATATTGGCGAACATCGCGTCGATGTGTTCGATCATCACGTCCAGCCAGTACGTATCGTCCCGGGCGGCATACATGAAGGCGAAGGCGTCCAGGCTGTCGAATTCTCCCCACGAGATGCTTCCGGAATTAGGCCAGGTGTGGAAAAACTCCCGCTGAATCTTGTGATGAGCGAGATAGCGGGCGTAGTAATCCGTCTGCCCCTTCGCGGAGACCCTCGCCTGTCCGGGCGCAGCCACCGCAGGGGCAAACCATACCGGGCAGATACATGCCAAAACCACCAATTTCTTTACCGACATCTTTAATTCTCCTTTATCAGCCTTTTGCGCCGCAGCGCCCGGCATGCCTGGGATTTCATCGAGAATGTCCGCCGACACGAACGCTATTACCACCGCGCCTTCGACATGTCAAGATGCCTGAATACTCTAAGCCCCCTGCCGGATTTCGCATACGACGGTCTTATGTAACAGAAAAACCCGGCCTGACACTCCCGACATCAATAGAGCCGAGCAGGAGATGTTTGACCAGAGCGAATAAGATCGCCCGGCAGGCTGGCTTCGTTCGGGGATTAATCAGCCGGGCTATCGCCTGCGGGCCTTGCGGAGTTTCCACCAGACAAGATCAACCGGGTTCCATTTCGCTACGGCGGACCTGCGTTCCTGCCACGAAAAGGTTCCGGTCGGATTGATCTTGTAGGAATGCAGATTGTCGAACCGGCGGAAGTCGGGCCGGTCCCGGTCGATTCTCTTCAGCACGTCCTCAGCCCGGTCCAACTGCC
>JAXHSV010000156.1:0-7272 GCA_034190305.1 Planctomycetota bacterium
GGGGAATATCCTGTTCCTGCTGGGTACGACGAGCGAACATTTTGGCGGCAGCCATTACCTGCTGGTCGAGGGTGCCGAAAGCGGAACCGATGTTCCGCCGGTGAATCCTGCCGAATCCCGCAAGGTGATGGAAGCGTTGCAAAAGACCATCGCCGCAGGGCTTGTTCGGACCTGTCATGACCTTTCCGAAGGCGGCCTGGCGGTCGCAGCTGCGGAAATGGCGTTCGCCGGCGGATTAGGAGTGGAGATAAACCTTTCGGGCGGCGCAGGCGTTCCGCCTGAGGCTAAACTTTTCGCTGAAAACGCCGGGCGATTTCTCGTCGAGGTCGCACAGGAAAACGAAAGAGCGTTTATGGAAATCGTTAAAGACATACCTTGCAGCAAGTTGGGATGCATAACCGACACCGGCAGGATTATCTTCAACGCCGGCGGAAAAACCCTTATCGACGTGTCCATCGCCGAAGCGAAACAGGCCTGGCAGGGAACGTTTGATTGGTGATTCGATAAAAAATTGCCGCTAACAGCGCGAACAAAACATAAAAGAAATTGAATTAGAGAAAAGTTCGCGTAGTTCGCGCCCTAAGACAGTCCGTGAGAACATCATGACGAATCAGAAACGACACATTTCAGTAATATCAGCCTGTCTGTGCATGGTTGCATTGTCGAGTTGCATAGCCGCTGGTGAAGGCGAGGCTGCCTATTCGTCGAATTTTGAGGACGGTAAGGTCTGGCGGGTCGCCGAAGGTATCCGGGCCGAAGTCGGCTCAACAGATGGCCGAAGCGCCCTGCACATAAGACAGAACCAGACCGGCGGGTGGGATTTCATCGGCACCGACGGTTTCTCGCTGGAGGTTGGGAAAAAGTACCGTCTGACCGCATTGTTTTTAATCAGGAATATCTCCTCGGGAATTGGGCCTTACTTCAAGGTTGTATTCCTCGCCCGGGAACCAGACGGTCAATGGGAAGACGCCGAGAGTAATCACAGCAAGAGGCTGGGGCGGGCGAGAACCGATCCCTACAACCTGAAAAGCGGTGGTTGGCAGAAAATGGTCGTCGAATTCGTTTGCCCGAAGACGGCCACCGGCGGGCAAATCATACTGGAACGGGCCACGCCGAAACCGATAACCATGGACGCCTGGATCGACGACGTGCAAGTCGTCCAAATCGACGAGTTTTCTGCGATTAAGGCTGCCCGCTTCAGGACAGTCCCGCCGGCCCTGGCGGCTAGGCGCAACGTCCATCCCCGCTTGTACCTGACGGCCGAGCGGATCGCTGAATTGAAAAAGAAGGTCCGCACCGAGCCATATTGCTCCTTCCTTGCCGAGGTCCGCGAAGTGGCCGACCGCGGCGTCAAGACCGGCCCGCCGAAATACCGGGCGGAAAAACTGCCGGAAGGCCATTCCGGCGCAGAGCAGTTGTGGCAGCGGGGGGTCGGCAACATGATGCCATACCTGGCGATTATGTACGTCCTGACGGGCGAAAAGAAATACCTCGCCTCCGCGACCGACTGGATGCTTACCTCGGCCGCCTACCCCACTTGGGGCTTGGGCAGGACCGACGGGACGGGCCTGGAGGCAGGGCATCAGTTGTTCGGCCTGGCGCTGGGCTATGATTGGCTCTATCACGACCTCGACATTAAGACCCGAACGGCCATCCGAAACTGCCTCCAGCGGCGCGGGCGGTATATGTTCGAACAACTCTTCACCAGGGGGATCTGGTGGCATCGGGCCTACCTTCAGAACCACCAGTGGGTCAGTATGACCGGCCTGTCGGCGGCGGGGATGGCGCTCTATGGCGAGGTCGAAAACATCGACGGCTGGATCACGATCCCGCTGAAGAAATTCAAGAAAACTATGGCCTCGCTGGGTTCCGACGGCGCCAGCCACGAAGGCGTTCCCTACTGGTCCTACGGGATCGAATTCATGCTGAAATACATGGACCTCGCCCGCGATCTGCTGGGCGAAGACCTGTTCAAGGACAACGCCTGGTTCAAAAACACCACCTCGTTCGTTCAGTATTCCATGCTGGGCCGAAATTACTGGACACGTGATGCGAGCCAGATGTCCTTCGCGGACGCCCCTCGCTACTGGTGGTACGGCCCGGATTACATGCTGCGCAAACTCGCCGCTGAGTACCGCGACGGACATGCCCAGTGGCTGGCCGATGAGACGGACAAGGCCGGCGTCTGCAAATGCTCCGCGTGCTTCCTGAACCTTCTGTGGTATGACCCGACTGTCAAACCGGCCCCGCCGACGGACCTGCCGACGTTCAAGCACTTCGACGACATGGGCCTGGTGTTCATGCGCAGCGGCTGGGACGGCGACGAATCCCTGTTTGCCTTCAAGTGCGGGCCGTGCATCGGCCACCATGCCATAAAGGCCTTCTCGTACGACCCGGGCGCCGGGCACGTGCATCCCGACGCCGGAGCGTTTCAGTTGTTCGCCTTCGGCGACTGGCTCATTGCCGACGACCGCTACACCTTCAAGGAGACGGTCAACCAGAATACAGCCCTTATCAACGGTATCGGTCAGATCGGCGAGGGGTCCGCGTGGTTCAGCGGAACTTCGCTCTGTGCCCAAAGCCGCGGGCCGAAAATCCTTCGCGCTTTCGCCGGAAGAGATTTCGACTACATCATCGGCGACGTAACAAACGCCTACGAAGACAAGGCCGGTCTGAAAAAATTCCTGCGGCACGTATTCCACATCAAACCGGACTGCTGGATTATAGTCGATGAGTTCGAGGCAAAAGAGCCGGCGAAGTTCGAACTGTCCTTTCACAGTGATTTCCCCTTCAAGCCGACAGGTAAAGGACAATACGTCGCAGGCGGTAAAAAAGGCATGCTTCGTTTGACGGCGCTTCAGCCGAAGGACGTAACGGCTCAAGCGATGAAACATCTTGTCAAAGACCCCCACGGGTCCGACCGTAACCGCAAACTGGATGCCCTGGTCATCGCAAACGGCAAGAAACGCAAGGACGCCGTTTTTATCACCGTCATCGAGACTGCTCCGGCCGGTGGCGAATTTCGCATTACGGCCCAAGCAGCAAAGACCGACCGCGGACAAACACTTACAATAAAGACCCCAAAGCGGACATGGAACTTCATACTGCTGACAGGCCAAAAGGATCGCTCCTGGCCTATATTCAGGGAAAAAAAGTGACCAATTGGCAAGGATGATTGGTAGTTTGTCATAGATAGCCGCGAACAGCGCGACTGCCTGCCGGCAGGAACTTCGCGGACAAGAATATAATAGAAAAAAAGTTCGCGTTGTTAGCGGAGTTCGCGGCTAAAGAAGGGATATTATGGCAAGACCTAAAGCAATGGTCCTTCGTGCTGCCGGGACGAACTGTGATAAGGAATCGCAGTACGCGCTGGAGTTGGCGGGATTTGAGGCCAAGCGCGTGCACGTATTTCGCGTGACGGAGAACCCGGCGCTTCTGGATGAGTATCAACTTCTGATGATTCCCGGCGGTTTCAGTTATGGTGACGACGTGTCAGCCGGCAAGATACTGGCCAATCAGATGATTCATCACCTGGCAGGGGCTTTGAACAGGTTCGTCGCCGACGGCAAGCTCGTTCTGGGCGTCTGCAACGGCTTCCAGGTGCTGCTCAAGAGCGGCCTGCTGCCCTGTGGCGCCGCCGATCCCACCCAGGCCAACCGTGACGCGACATTGACATGGAACGACTGCGGCATATTCGTTGACCGATGGATAAACCTCTGCGCCGACAGCGACAAGTGCGTCTTCCTGACCAAAGGACGGACGCTCTCGCTGCCAATCGCTCACGGCGAAGGCAAGTTCGTTACTTCTGACGACGCCGTGCTGGGACGTATCCGCGACGGCGGTCAGGTGGCAGTGAGATACGATGGCGGAAATCCCAACGGCAGCATCGACGACATCGCCGGCATCTGCGACCCGACGGGGCGCATCTTCGGCCTCATGCCGCATCCTGAACGATTCGTGGACCCAACTCAGCACCCCACCTGGACCCGCCGCCGAAAGGATTGTACCGGCGCCGACGGTTTGGTAATCTTCAAAAATGCCGCAAAATACCTGAAATAACAGTATTCTGTAACCGGCTTTCACTTCCCGCGACATTTTCGCATCGGTTCGGGGTCTGTAATGATAACGAATCAGCCTGCCTTTTGCCGATGATATTCTCCATACGATTAATTAGCGGCAACGGCAAAAAACATAAGTATTTTTCTTCGTTTTTTCCATGTTGACAAATTTGCTTATTGAACCTATAATAAGTAGATAAAGTGAGGTTTATTTCTGCTGCCGGAGAGGGTGATGGCGAAGTATATGATGATGCTCGAAAACGCTCGCTCATAAGCACTTCAGTACGCTTAAAGCGACTTATTAAAGATGTGCATTACAAGTCGTGACGGATCGTGAAATTCGGATTAGCGCCAAGCTCGTGCTTTGTGTTCGCAATATCAGATTTATTCTGGAAGGAGGATATTTGAATGAAAGGCTCACTGCTCAGTAAGGTATTAATAGCGCTCGTGGCAATGCTCATGGTTGTCCCGTCAGTGGTTCGTGCAGCCCCCTCGGAACCGAACTCCGACCCGTCATGCAGAGGCTTACGAACCGATTATGTCAAGACGTGGTACGTCTACAATGACGACCGGCTTGACGGGATTCTCAATCCCGGCGACACGGAGATCAACACCTTCGAAAACTGGTGGACGCCGGCGTCAAGCCACTCGCAGCATAACTACAGCCGCGACGGCGGCGACTGCACCTATGCTTCCGGCAGCGACATAAACTCCGGTCCGATTAACTATGCCACGCACAACGACCCAACCAAAGAGAACTTCTGGCTGGGGCAGACACCTACGGATGAGAACAAAAACACCATTCAGTTCTACATGACCTACAGCCAGTTCGATAACAACGACTGGAAGGGCGGATATACTTATTCGACCGATCCGACCGTCCAGGCGGTCGTCAAGCAGCGGCACGAAACCCGCAACGGTTATGCGTTCGGCTGGGTTATTCACTCAGAGGAACCTTTTGGCACCGTTCCGATTAACCCTCAGACCCAGGCCGGTTTTGTCGATATGGACATTTTTGTACACAACGGCAGGGGGCTGAATCCCAACCCCGACGGAAGCATAGATATTGCCGGATTCGGGAAGAGTTACTCCAACCCGCAGGTCTCCGTCAGTAATGACATTAGCGACAAGGCCAATGACGTAAATGTCAACATTCCCTCCCTGGGACCCGGAGGCGACAGGTTCCACCCGCCGGTGTTCGACGATGCGACCGGGACATATTCCTGGGCTGCAAACGCCACACGTATGACCGCCAACGGATACAACGCAGCCGACCTTACCGAGATCATCAACTCGATGGAGGTCGAAGAACGCGACTCGCTGAGTTTAGGAGCAGGCGACGTGATATGGTCCAACCGCAGACCCAGCGAAATCCTGGCAAACCTGTTTGAGCACGATGGGACAACTCCATATCTCTATGCCGACGCCTTCCTGAATGATTCGGTCTATCACGACGGCGCTTCTGACGGCGGGGTTATCGCGGGTCTGGCCGGCGAGAGCGAATATGTCCCTAATCCGGAGGACGGCGGAAACTGGGCCGATCAGCAGGTAATTCGCATTGACGTATCAGAAGCCACGCTTCGGGCCGGTAACATCGACGAGATAGTCTTTTGGGACTTCGGCAACTCCGACAGCACCACGCGCGGGCAGGTGGGCGTTCCCCAGGTGAACCCCGTTCCAATTATCTTCTATGTTGACACCAGTTGGAATATCGATCACGGGCAGATATTCTGGGACCCCACTCCCCTCGATCACACATCGGGTGACGAAATTTATTTCAAAGAGAATCGCATCTACATCGCACAGGTTACAATACCTGAACCCGCCACACTGGTGCTTCTGGTGATAGGGGCTGCCGGGCTGATGATTAGACGCCGGCGAGTGGCGAGATAAGATAAAGCGTAAAATACAAGATCAACCAGGAACGGCGGACGGCCCGGGGAAAACCCGGGCCGTCCGTTCTTTAT
The DNA here is from genome assembly GCA_034190305.1 of Planctomycetota bacterium. Lineage (GTDB taxonomy): Bacteria > Planctomycetota > Phycisphaerae > SM23-33 > SM23-33 > JAUWNJ01. Next base: position 6,026 of record JAXHSV010000156.1, read on the forward strand.
GCGCTGGCGGCGTACTCTACCAGAATCCAGAACGCTACAGCCAGGACCGCCAGGCCCACGAAGATATAGGCCCACAGGCTCAGGATTTGCATAAACAGTTGCCGGAGGCTATGGACGCGAATAGTCTTGTACACTACCGCCAGGACCATGCACAACGGTATAACCAGCCAGATGTGATTGCCTCCCATCTGAACGGGGTGTTTGAATATCATGTTTTTTTCCTTCGCTCGTTGCGTTCCGGTTCACCGAACTGTCCCATGGCAGCCAGCATTACGGCATCGAAGATACACATCAGGTTTAACATCCCGGCAACACCGGTGTAGGCCAGGGCGACGGTCTCGCCCGGATAACTGAGACTGATTCCTTCTTTTACCAACGCTTGATTGTAAGTGTACCACCACTTTTCGGGCAGGTTCTTGTCTTGACGGGTCCACGGTGGGGGGGTGGGAGTTCGCAATTGCGGATCGTCGAACCCTTCGGTAACAGCCCGTCGGTATTGCTCCTGGCGGTACCACGCCGTTACACCTGAAACACCCGCGCACATTTGAGCGGCGAACCACCAACGCTGTTTCAGCGGCTCGACGGTAAATATCCCGCCCAGGGCGACACCTGTCCAGAACAGGCCGTTGATGCAGATGCAAATAATAATGCCGCGCAGTGTGCGCCTGATATAGACGTGCCCGGCGCCGGGGACCAGCCAAGCCAGTATTCCCGCCAAAAAGGGCGCGAAGTAATTTTGCCGTTGACGATTTGACATATGTTTATAACCCTATTTACAGGACGCAATGTCGCTCACGCGGCTCTGTATGTCAAGAACTAACAGACAGGGATTAGTGACTCCTGCCTGCCGGACTTCGACGAGCTCAGTCGAGTCGCAGGCAGGTGGGACCAGGGAACAGGGAAAAACCAGCGTGCCTGCCTTCCGGCAGGTCGGAGTGCTGCTTTCAGCGAGGTTTGATAGAACCGGAATACCGTGGCGCTGGGTATTGGTAGTGGTGGGGGTGTTGCACGTCTTATACCGGCGGCAATTAATTAATGCGCTCGGCGGTGTATTGCCGATGGCATTCAATAGTAGAAACATCCGTATGCAACGCTTTCCCCACCCAATCTGTCCGCCGTGGCTAGTACTGTGTCAAGATTGAATCTGTGAGCATTGGAATTTCAACACAGAGACGCAGAGGTACAGAGATGTAAAAAAACAGATTGGTCTTTTTTCTATTCTCTGAATCTCTGCGCCTCTGTGTCGC
>JAXHSV010000157.1:0-7245 GCA_034190305.1 Planctomycetota bacterium
CAGCGTTGTCCTCACAGTTTCTCCCCCTACCTGATTGACTCCAGCAGTTTAACCGCGTCGCGTGCGTACACGGAGTTTTTGTGATTTTGGACAATATCCTTCAGTATGGTCTTCGCCTTTTCTTTCCTGCCCGAAGCCAGGTAGGATTTTGCCAGGCCCAGTTTTCCCGCAGCCGGGTCGGACGGCTCGGCCTGAGGCTTCTTTCGGGGCAAAACGACTCTGGGTTTGGGCTTGTTGGCAGCGGGTTTGGGATTTACTCTCGGTGGTTTGGGGCCTACCTTCAGGCAGAGGAGTGTTCCCTGGTGGTTTCGGCAAAAAATCCGCCCGCCGGAAAGGACAGGAGTTGTCCAGCAGGTGCCCGAAAGGACTCTCTTACGCGCCAGTTCCTTATAACCGTTCGGCGAAGGCTCGGCCACTACCAGCGTACCCCGCTCTTCCATCATGATCATTTTCCCGTCGGCGATCATGAGCGAACTTTCCCTTCCGAAACCGCGCCGGGACCACTTGACGCCGCCGGTGGCGAAATCCATGCACTTCAGGCCCGACTTGTCGAAGCCATAGAGATGCCCCTTCCATAACACGCAGCTGTTGAAGTGGTTCCTCATTTCCTTGTTCCGCCAGACTTCGTTGAGATTGTCGCCGCTGAACTTTAACAGGGCGCACCCCTTCCCGTAGTCTGCTGAAATGAAGATTTTGTCGCCGGAGATTATCGGATCGGCGGCGTTGACCTGGCTACTGTTCCTCCACGCGTATTTATCAATCAGGTCTCCATTTGCCGCGTTCACTATCGCAATTGACGTAGCGCCGGATACGACCAGGTATTCCCGTCCGCCTGCCTCGAACAGCACGGGCGTGGCGTACCCAGCCATGCCTCCGCCGGTCCGCCAGACGATTTTTCCAGTGGTCTTGTCCAGCGCCACGCCAGCGGTTCCAACGTTCAGGATCACCTCCTTACCCGCCACCAGCGGCGAACCGGCAAGGCCCCATTGCGGGATGCCAGCATTCAGTTCCTTCGGAACGTTCTTGTTCCAGGCTACCTCTCCCGAATCGGCGTCCAGGCAAAGAACCTGTCCGTTGTGGCTCATTGTGAAGACGTGCTTTCCGTTCACTGTCGGCGTTGCGCGCGGGCCTGAATATCCACCGGCGGGATCCCTCGGGCAGGAATAGGAATGCTTCCAGACCTCTGTACCCGTATCGGCGTTCAGGCACCAGACAATGTCGCTGCCGTCCTTATTCCCCATCGTGTACACGCGGTCGCCGACCACAGCGACAGAGGAATAGCCAACGCCGACCGATTTTTCCCAGAGCACCTTCGGTTCTTCCTCCAGCCAGGCTTTCATCCAGCCTCTTTCGCCGGAAATACCGTTGTGATTCGGCCCGCGCCAGTTAGGCCAGTCGGCTGCGTCTGCGCGAACCGCCGCGATAGAAAAAAAGACAGCCGATACCACAATAAAAGGCATCAGTACCGAATAACGTTTCCTATGTGGCAGGGTAAGTCTCACTTTGCTTGCTCCTTGGATGCTTCTTTTTTGTCAGGACTATTTTTCTCCGTCTTACGTTCGTTCCCAGCCTGGGTGGTTTCCGGACGCACTTGCAGGCAGAGAAGTTCTCCATTGTAATTTCGGCAGAATATCTTACCGTCCGACAGAACCGGAACCGACCAGCAGATACCCGAAAGGATTTTCACCCGCCCCAGTTCCCTGTAACCGTCCGGGGAGGCGTCGGCGACGATCAGCGTCCCAAGCCCGTTCATGACGATCATTTTTCCGTCGGCGATCATGAAAGAGCAATTCCTGCCGAGTTTCTCCTTCGACCACCTGACGTCGCCGGTCAGGAAATCCAGACACTTCAGCGTCGAGCGGTTGAAGCGATCGAAGCCGTAGATGTGCCCCTTCCAGAGCACGCAATCGTTGAAGTAGTTCCTCATCTGCTTGTTCTGCCAGAGAACGGCGGGTTCTTCGCCGTCGATTCGCAGCAGCGAGCATCCTGTGTTGGCACCCGAAGAGATGAACATCTTGTTACCGGAGATTATCGGATCGGAGGCATGGACGTCGTAGGCGACTTTCCGCTCTTTCCGCCAGATTTCCTTTCCGTCAGCGGCGTTGAGCACCACCAGCGAATCGACGTTGCAGAAGGCCAGGCATCTGGTCGAGCCCATCGTGAAAGGTACGGGCGTGGTGTATCCGGCGATCCCGCTTCCGGTCTTCCAGATAATTTTTCCGGTGGCCTTGTCCAGCGCCACGCCGGAGGTGCCCATATTCAGTATCAGCATTTTTCCCTCGACCAGCGGCGAACCGGCAAATCCCCACCTCGGAGGTTTGGCCGGCAACTCCTTCTGCAGATTCCTGGACCAGACAACCTCTCCCGAATCGGCTTCGAGGCAAAAAACCTGCCCGTCATGGCTAAGTGTATAGACGTTTTTACCGTCCACTGTCGGCGTGGCGCGCGGGCCGCCGTAAGCCCCGCTGGAGTATGTGCCCGCATCGCACGGATAGGATCGCCGCCAGAGAACCTTCCCGCTATCGGCGCTCAGGCACCAGACCGTATCTTCCTTATTACGGTTGCCTATCGTATATACCCTGCCTTTACTGACGGAAATCGACGAATACCCCGCCCCGACGGATTTTTTCCAGAGTTGTTTCGGGACGTTTTTCGTCCAGTCGGTCCGCCAACCGGTCTCGGCGGAAACGCCGTTGTAATCAGGCCCGCGCCAGTTAGGCCAGTCGTCTGCAAACACGCTGCCAGTCGTGTTCGGGCAAACAACTACCAACGAAGCAACAACGGTTAGCAATACCGGTAAGCGCACTCTGAAAATAGGTCTCATTGTAAGTATCTCCCAAACGAGGGCTTCCGAAACCTGTTTGAAACAACAGTTTTGACGATTCAACATTATATAACCCGTCCGTCGTGGTGGAGTCGCGGTTTTTTGTGGTTTAAAAGCCGACGGATAGCTATCCGTCAGTTTTGGATGATCTACTTCCCGGATAATACGAGTTACTTTTTATCGGTGGTCTCGCCGCCGGCGGCTCCGGCGGTGGCGGCAATCTTCATAGCCTCCTCGACGCTCATATCAATCGGTTCGAGCGAATCCGGGGATACGTACACCGTAGGGCCGCCGATCATGTAACTCATCGGCAGATATACCGCCACCTTATCGGCGCCGCCGGATGGGCGGGGAGATGTGGAAGTGCGAATGCCCAGTAAGTCTATTTCCGTGCCGGGTATGCGGTAGCGGACGACCTGGCCCATCCGGTTGGCGTCGCCTCCGAATATGTTCAGTACGTCCCGCACCGATTCGTAGATGCTTTTGACGCCCGGAAGACGCGAGAATATCCGTTCGATAATCCTTACCGCCCATCGAAACGCCCACAGGTGCGTCAGAAGCCCGATAACATAAACGCCGACAAGCAGGAAGATTATCCCCGCACCGGGAAACCACCAGTCCTCGATTCCGGGAGACACCTTCTCGATACCGCTCCTGACCAGCCCGTCCATCGCCGTACCCGCCCACCATATAACGTAGGCCGTTACCGCAAACGGTGTTACGACCATCACGCCGGCAAGGAAAATCCGAATCTGCTTTTTCATCGCCACACTCCCGCATCATTTCGGATGTGAATTCTTACACCGTATAGACGCCGAAACTTTTCAGACCGGCCTGTTCGTCTGTATGGAACCTGAACAACTTGTCCAGGTGAGTAATCTCGAAGGGTTTTTTAAGATCGGCCCGTAACCCGCAGATGACGACCTGCCCCTTAATGGCCTGCGACTTCTTCTGGAGACTTATCAGCACACCCAGCAGGGACGACGAAAGGAACCTGACGTGCGAGAAATCCAGCAGGATCTTCCTCTGTGCCTGGTCGTCAACGAGTTCATAAAGTTGCTGTTCAATGGCCTCGATGTCCTTTGCATCCAGGACCGACGATTCGGTAAAGTTCGCTACCACCACGCCGCCGATATTCTGCACGACAAGATGCGATTCCGTCATCTATAGCACTCCTGTTTGTTACCGCCTGCATGCGCCGTCGAACGCTGCGTAAAGATTCTTCGCTATTATGCTCAGACCGGGCGGTTCCGACAAGTCCAAATGACGCGGACGCCGAGGCGGCGACGGAACAAAACCACAGAACCTTTTTTGTCCCGGATGAATATGAATTGTAAGGTTCCGAAGGAACCTTAGCCAACGGCTCCGGCTCGTTCCGGGACGCGATTAAAAGGTTGCGGAGGACTTTTACATGCGGTATCGAGTACATTACTGCCTTGAGAATGATAGACTGACGACGGAGGTGGAGGCCACTTCGCCCCAGGAAGCCGTTGTCAAGTTCCGCCACACCCGCCCCGACGGCGAAGACCGTCAAGGACGGCGGTCGAAGGTGCTCAGCATTACGCCGATAGAGACATTCAGCGCTGCGCGCCACGGAAATCCGACTTGGGAAGTGTGAGTTTTCTCCTATAATGCTCCTATAATCCCGCAGATAACGAGAAAAGCGATCCACGCGCCGAATAAGGCTGCCAGAACAAGGTACTTCCACAGGCGGGGATTACTGCTTCGGTCCGGAACGCCGTCGATTACGTCCACAGGTTCGAAATATTTCGCCTTATCGGCTTTTTGCGACGTGTCGGATTTTTTTCTGTCGGCTGGCATCGGTCAGTTGTTGCCACGGAACACTTTGTCGGGTCCGAACGCCACGGCGAAGTCGTACACGTTGCGGAAATCGTCGATACTGTCGGTATCCTTTTTTTTCATCAGTCCGTGATCGGTCAGCAGATAGACCATGTTTCCGAAATCCATCGTCTCACGGATGTTCCACCGTCCCAGCACTGTCGGCGCGAGCAGACCCCACCGCTCCAGCGCCTCGTCGCGGAGGGCTTCGCAAAGTTGCCCGCCAGTAACATGGCGCGAACCTTCATCCCCTGCCTGGTCGCCATAGACCTCCTTGACCGCCCGCGCCAGGGCGTCGTGGAGAAACGCAAACGCCTCGCGCGGATAACGCCCGTCGCGGCGGATGACTTCTTCCAACTTCTTTTCAGGGTTGTCGCTCATCGGATTATTTATTCGACACAGAGGCGCAGAGAGACAGAGGTGTAAAACAGAAAAAAACTTTTTCTTTAAATCTCCGTACCTCTGTGTCTCTGTGTCGCGCCATCTTAATTACAAACTCCAAACTCAATGTTCAAAACCGCTATATCTTTCTCGGGAACAGCGGGTCGGATTTGACCGTTTTCGTTCCCGGCTCGATCAGCCCGAAGCGTCCCCGCTCGCTCAACGTCATCTCGTCGCCGTCGCAGACGCCGAGTTGCCCGAGGCCTTCGGCTGCCTTTTCAGGCATGAACGGTTCGAGGTAACTCAACACTATCCTCACTGCCTCGGCGCAGGTGTAAAGTATCGTCCCCAATCGCTCGCGATGCGACGGGTCCCTGGCGAGTTTGAACGGCGCGGTCGCATCGATGTATCGGTTCGTCGCCGACGCCAGCGACAGGACCGCGCCGACGTATTCGCTGAACTCGCACCGGTCCATTATACCCGGCAAATCGGCCTGAAGATGCTCAATAGGTCCGGCGAGGAACTCCGCCTCGACGCCTTCGGTGGCCCGCTTCTGCGGAGCGGGAACAGCCGAGTCGAAATACCGCCTTATCATGTTAACCGTCCGGCTCAGCAGGTTGCCCACGTCGTTGGCCAGTTCCGTATTATAACGCTTTCCGAACGCTTCGCCGGAGAAATCGCCGTCGGCGCCGAAGGGAACCTCGCGCAGCACGAAATAACGGAACACGTCGCGCGAATATTCCTCGCATAGTTCGTCAATCACCTCGCGCGAGATGAAATTGCCCAAACTCTTGGACATCTTTTTCCCTTCGGACGTCCACCAGCCGTGGGCGAAAACGGTCTTCGGCGGCGCAATCTCCAGCGCCATCAGCAGGCAAGGCCAATAGACCGCGTGGAACCAGAGTATGTCCTTTCCGATAAGTTGCACGTCGGCGGGCCAGTACGCCTTCGCCCGCCCGTCGAATTCATCCCCGATTTCCGGTATGCCCAATGCCGTTATGTAGTTGCTCAGCGCATCAACCCAGACATAGACCGAATGGTCCGGGTCGTTGGGCATCGGTATGCCCCAGCCGCCGAGTTTGTCGCTCTGTCGGGAAATGCTCAAATCATCCACGCCCTGGCCCAGTTTGCTGAGCACCTCGTTCCGCCGCGACACCGGCTGGATGAAGCCCGGATTGGACTCGATGTGCTCGATGAGTTTCGGTATCCACTTGCCAAGGCGAAAAAACCAGCCCTGCTCGCTGTATCGAACAAGGTCGCGTCCGTCGATGGCGCTTTTATAATCGTTCTGTGCGGCAGTGAACTCCGTGACAAACTCTTCCTGACCCTCGTCGTACCATCCTTCGTATTTTCCGAGGTAGATTTCGTCGCGCTCCACGAGGCGGCGGATAAGTTCCTGCACGCGCCCCTCATGCCGCCCCTGCGATGTGCGGATAAAATCGTCGTTGGAGATGTTCAACTTAGCCCAAAGGTTCTGAAAATGCACGACGACCTCGTCGGCCAGAGCCTGCGGGCTGACCCCTTTTTCGGCGGCTGCCTTGACGATCTTGATTCCGTGCTCGTCGGTTCCGGTCAGGAAATGCACATCCCGACCCTCCGCCCGGTGATACCTCGCCAGGACGTCGGCTGCGATCGTCGTGTAGGCATGTCCGATGTGCGGCGCGTCGTTAACGTAGTAAATCGGAGTCGTTATGTAAAATTTCTCGTTCATACTCTGATTGATAAACCTCGTTCGTCGAAAAGAATAGCGGGATTATTGGGATTTTTAAATTACAGGATAAAAATATCCCTGCCTCCCGACCTGGCCCGTACGGGCAGGCAGGCCTGTAATCCAGTAATCTTTGCAATCCTGCTATCTGGTCTGTTCAATCTTTGTTGTAATCGGCCTGTCAGGCCTAACAGCATCGCTGACAGCGTAAAAAAGTCAAGAAAGAAGCATATTAGTGTATCGGCATTCAGCGTTCAGCAATCAGTGGTCAGCAATCAGCATTCATCCGAATTCATCCGAGCGCCCTTTCGCATTAGGTCTTACCCGCCAACAGGCAAGGGCAAACAGGAAAAATCCGGAACCGTTCGGAACGATTGGGAACGATTGGGAACAATTCGGAAAGTTTCGGAAAGATTTGGAAAAATTGGGAAAGATTTGGAAAGTTTGGGAAAGTTTAGAAAACACGTAATCCTTTGTCGGCCAAGCAGTTGCG
>JAXHSV010000158.1:0-7233 GCA_034190305.1 Planctomycetota bacterium
GTCAGTAGCCCGGGAAAGAAACGAAAACCCGGAGCCGTTAAATACGCATCCTTTTTCGACCGGATACCGACTACTGACTATTGACTACTACGTGTGCCGGTGCGCCCGGTTCGCTAATAAAGAACTCCGCTCGTTTCGCGGGTTCGGGGAAATGTTGTTTATACGTTTGTTCCCATGCGGTTCGGAACTGCTCTGCCTGCTCTCCGGCGACCATCGCCCATACGGACCCGCCGAAGCCCGCGCCGAAATATGAGGCAGCGATTGCCCCCAGTTGCCGGGCAGATCGTTGGAGGAAGTCGGTTTCCGGGATAAGGTTTTCCAGGCCAGTCCGGGCACCGGCGTGCGAGGCATCGACCAGTTCGCCGATTTTCCGGACATCACCGGCCTCCAGCGCATCTCCGACGGCGGGGATTATCTCCTGGTCCTCGTGGTAGAATTGCTCGAACCGCTCGGGAAGGTTCAGTTTCTCATCCTCGTCGATGGCGCCGCGTCGAATGGTCTCCATCGCCTCGGTCAGCCCTTTGGTTCCGACTTGAAGTGCAATGTCGCGGAGGTTTCTGCACTGTGTGCCGCAGGCGCGGTTATAGGCGTCGGCAGCCTTGCGGGCGCGGATTGATGCGCGGTTGTATTTCTCCAGTGCCGGTCCCGTCTTAGCCGCTTCGACGCCTGAAGAGGCGATGACCATATCCATGCCGGACGGGAAGGGAATCTCCCGCTCGAAGACCGAAGGGGCGAACGAGAATTGCGAGAGCATGCCCGGTTTGCAGCAGAGCATGGAGGTGTGGTCTTCGCTTCCGCCGAAGGTTCCCACGCCCGCCTGGTCGGAGAGGGTTCCGAACGACAGGCCCATCTCCAGGCATCCGAGGTAGGCCGCCAGGTCGATGTTGTTGTGTATCTCCCGGCGGTAGGCTTCGGTCTCTGCCAGGTGGTTGATTTCGGTCAAAGCAAGGAAGACCGCAACTATCAGTGCGCTGGATGAACTCATACCGGCTGCGATTGGCAGGTCGGAGATGAAGGCGATGTCCGCGCCGCGGAGTTCGACGCTCTCGGCGAAGTTGGCCTTGACGCGCCGTCCTACGGTTGATGCGTAATTGACCCAGTGCCCCGGCTTGTGCGGCGGAGTCTGTCCATAGGCGAATTCCTGAACATCTTCGAATGTCGGTCCGGCGGTGATTCGGACGATATCGTCGTTACGGGTGGTTGCGATAAGCCTGAAACCCTTTTGGACGGTCATAAGCAGGCTACGCCCGCCGGCATAGTCGGTGTGCTTTCCGAGGAACTCGACTCGTCCGGGAACGAAAGCGCCGACGGCTTCGGTATCGTGCGGGACGCCGAACCGCTCAGCCAACACGCCGGCGGATCGACGCATCAGCATATCTTCATTGACAAGCAGGTCGCACAGGCGAGGCATCATACGTTCTCCGATTTGGCCGGTGCGTCGAATCGTACCTCGTGGTCGGCCAGTATCCGGCGGATCGACTCGATGTCATCGCGACCGGTCATGTCGAGGACGCCCTCGGTGCACTTGACGGCCTGGTAGGTAAGACCCATCTGTTCGATTGTATATTGCACGGCTGTGGGCAGTTCGTACTCTTTTCTGATGGGGTTCGGTTCGATGGCGTTACATGCTTCGAAAATGTCGGCGGTGAAGAGAAAGCAGTTCATCGAGACGTAGAGTTTCCCGTCATGGGCGTAGTCGTCGGGTCGGTCGGGCTTTTCGACGATTCGGCGGAGGTGCCCCGACTGGTCGAAGTCAATCACGGCGAAGCGGCGGATTCGTTCGGCGGGTATGTTGCTGTTGGCGATTAAGGCTTCTCGTTCGAAGGCGACCGTTGCCGGCGCAGGCGAGGAGATAAGGGCGAGGACGGCGGCGGGCGTATAGAAATTATCGCAGTTAACTACGATGAACGGGTTCCCTTCGGCCCATTTCCTGCCTGATGATACCGCGTCGGCAGTTCCCAGAGGTTCGTCCTGGACGGCGAAGGAAATCCGGCCATTGGTCAGGCTTTCGCCCACAGCCTCGTAATAACTGCGAAGCATTGATGTTCCCGGCGCGACAACCAGGCAGAAATCCCGGATGCCGGCATCCATCAACACCTGAAGCGAGTAATCCAGAAATGGTCTGCCCTCGCCGATGGAAATCAATCCCTTGGCGCCTTTGGCTGCCAGATCGGCTGTGGCGGTGTCGAGTCGGACACCGTCTGCTTGTTTCTGCATTCGCGTGCCAAGCCCGCGAGCCAGTATCATCGCTTTGTTTGTAGTAAATTCGTCAGTCATATTTCGGGGAATGTAACGGTGAGACGCCGGTTTTTCAAGTGGTAGTGGTAGGCTGTTCAGGCCCACCTTCTTTTTGAATAATGAATATCGAACATGGAATTTTGAATTTTGAAGTAAAGAAACAATCCCAAACCGTCTTTTGACGAATCTGTTTCTTTCACTTCAAAATTCAAAATTTAAAATTCAATAGTTCAATATTCAATATTCTCTTGTGGAGATTCAAGGCGGGCCTCGCTTCTCGCAGGGACGCTTGCAGATGGCGGAGGCGATGGTACATTATCTCCGTGAAACGTTTGCGTATCTGCCAACTAATAACCGAACTTCACCCGGCGGGGGCGGAGCGATGCGTCTTTGAATTGGCGCGACGACTTGACCCAAACCGGTTCAGCGTTCACATAGCCGCTCTTCGCGGCGGGGCGGTGGCTGATTGGCTGGAGCGGGCGGGCATCGGCGTTACCGTCCTGAACGTTCGCGGAAAACTCGACATCACCGCTCTGGCAAGGCTGGCGAGTCTGCTGAAGCGAGAAAGGTTCGACCTGCTCCACACACATCTGTTTCACGCAGACCTTGCCGGGAGAATTGCAGCCGGGATGACCGGCGTGGCGAATTTGGTTCATACCGTTCATGTGGCCGAAGCACGCTTCAAACCTTGGCGGTACGCCTGGGCTTATATGACTGCCAACCGGTGCGACCGTATAGTTTGTGTCTCGCAGGCCGTTCGAGACCATCATGCACGAAAATCGCACCTTCCTCTTTGGCGATATGAAGTTATTTACAACGGCATAGACGCCGATGCCTATTCGCCAAATTTACAGCGGCGCGAAGAACTCCGCCACCGGTGGGGCGTTGGCGGCAACGAAATTCTCATCGCCTTCGTCGGCAGGCTGGTTTTCCAGAAGAACCTTCCGATGTTGCTGGAGGCGATTGGCAGGCTCAGATCGAATCGTAGCGATATCCATCTCGTTGTCGCAGGTGACGGGCCTGAAGCGGCGGTTCTTGAAAAGGTTCTCAGCGAGGACGAATCAGGCCTGACGATTTGGTTGGGTCAGACCGATGACGTTGCCGGCGTACTGGCGGCAGCCGACGTTTTTGCATTACCAAGCCGATGGGAAGGTTTTGGACTGGCAGCGGCAGAAGCGATGGCGGCAGGACTGCCGGTTATAGGAACAAAGGTTCCCGGGCTGACAGAGTTAATCGAAGACGGCGTCAGTGGACTCCTGATTGATTCGGAAGACACCGATGCGCTAATGGCAGTGATTAATCGACTCGCCGACGATCGTGATGAGAGGATGCGGCTGGGTTCGGCGGCGCAACAACGCGTGCGTGATAATTTCTCAATCGAAGCGAACGTAACGGCGCACGAACGACTTTACGAAAGCGTTTGCTCCGAATGATAATTCGCTTTTTTCTCCCAGAGGCGTTTTGTCGAAAACTCAAAAAAACAAAAATCAAAAAAGGTGAAAAAATATTCGCCACAATATGTTGGGTTTTGAGGATTAGATGAACAGAATTTGTTGAGCATAGTCGGGATTCGTTAGGTGTTGCTAAACAAAGGATTAAAAAATTTTTTCCTTGGCGCTTCCCTGTCAGTGGTGTAATTTCCCTGTCAATCCCATCAAAGGGTGAAAGGGACCACGCAATGGCGTTGTTTGTTGGCGAGTTCGATCAGACGATTGACACCAAGCATAGACTCGCAATTCCATCACCATTGCGTGAGCAGATCGTTCAAGGCGAGGATGGGAAAGAGTTTTATTTGATCCTCGGTCCGGACCGTCATTTGTGGCTTTATCCGGACAAGTACTATCGTCATTTGTTGGGGACTCTTCAGCGTAGTCCGCTTCCAAGCCGGAAGAACCAGAAGGGCGATTTGCTGTTTGCGTTTGCAAGGGTTCTGAAGCCGGACGCACAGGGACGGATAGTGCTGCCCGATAAGGCCATGCAGCGAGCGACTGTTTCGGATCGCATAACGCTTATCGGAAAGGGCGACCACATCGAACTGTGGCCTACCGATGAATGGGAGCGTTACGTCGAAGAGGCTCTTACAAGGTACAGCGAAGATGTGCTTGATGCCGGCGACGGGCTTTCTTCATCCGTCGGGACTGACAAGTAAATACAGGAAGCGTCGGTATAACAAGGATGGGTTTTTGAGATGCCGGCGAATTATAGAGGCTCTCACGTAGAGTTCTCAAGGCCGCCGTGGCAAGGCCCCAAACGCGATGCGTCACGTTTGGAGCGATTAGTTGCCCGGATAAGGAAAGGATTTCAGCATGCTCGTTTCCCAGCGACAGGGAACCCCAACCGCGAAAAAGTGCGGTTGGGTACCCCAGGCGAGTGGATCGCGTATGGAACACGGATGTTTTCGCACGACCCTTGCGGAACTTCAGAACCACAGCGCCGCACCATCAGACTATCAGGATGGACTTCGGCAGCGATTGTTGGTACTGGCGCGGCGTTTGGCGCGGGTTCAATCGTTGGGGAGCGAGTATGCCCGGGTAGCGTTTTCCCGACACGTCGAGGCCGTTTTGGGTGAAGACGCCGCAGCGGTTTGAAAGGCCGGCGTCATGGATGATGCCGGCCATCTTCCTGTTTTGCTCGATGAGGCGCTGAGGTTACTGGCGCCTGCAGGAAAGCAAGTCATTGTTGATTGTACGGTCGGACTCGGCGGTCACGCCGAAGCGTTGCTGGAATCGGCCGGTGGCGATGCGACGCTGATCGGTATCGATCTGGACGGGTCCAACCTTTTGAAAACCAAAGAGCGTTTAATGCGTTTCGGGCTGCGGGTCAGGCTGTTCGAGGCCGACTTTGCAGACCTCGATGCCGTTATGGATGAGGCGGGCGTTACTTCCGCCGATGTCGTCCTGGCGGATCTGGGAATGGCTTCGACGCAGGTTGACGATCCGTCTCGGGGTTTCAGTTTTCAGTCCGACGGTCCCCTGGACATGCGTTATAGTCGATCCGGGCGAACCGCAGCCGAGATGGTGAACACGCTTGGCGAGTCGGAACTGGCGGACCTCATCTATCGTTACGGTGAAGATCGCCACAGCCGGCGGATTGCCCGGTCCATTGTACGGGCAAGACAGGCGGGGCGGATCGAGCGAACGGAACAATTGGCCCGGATAGTCGCATTGGCGATGCCGCGAAAGACCGGAGCAAGGTGGAAGATTCATCCCGCCACGCGGACGTTTCAGGCATTGCGGGTTGCCGTCAACGGCGAGTTGGAAAGCCTTCAGCGCCTTCTGGAAAAGATTCCGGGTCTGTTGAGCGTCGGCGGAAGGGCGGCGGTAATCAGTTTCCACTCGCTGGAAGACCGCCTGATCAAGCGGGCCTTTGCCGCCGCAGCCAGGACCGGGACGTATCGATTGCTGAATAAAAAACCTATAACGGCCGGTAACAGCGAAATTCAAAGAAATCCGCGAAGCCGGTCGTCGAAAATTCGAGCAATTGAACGGATTCATTAGTGGGAAGCCTCGTGCAGTTGAGGCATGGATGGAGCCTGTCATGACACATGAAACACGCATTGCACTTCTGGTTGGTTTGGTATTTATTGTTCTTTTCGGTCTTGTTCTTGGGCAGCGGAGTATAAGTTTTTCGAAATCATACAATTCCTCCAATAACGCTGAACCCGACGTATTGACGGCGTCGTCTCCGGGACCTGAGGTGGTTTCAGCGGTTTTATGCGAGCAACCTGATCGTTCTGTACTTGCGCCTTCGGCGGAAAGTTCCAGCCCGTCGGCGTCGATTCCGGAACCGCAGCGCGATGAGTCCGTTGCCTCTGCGCCTGCGGCGTCCGACATCCAGCCGATTCCGCCCGCAGGGGTCGTTTCGCCTCCCAGGCAGAGAACCTACCAGGTTCGCTCCGGCGATACGCTGATTGGGATCGCTCGGAAGGTCTATGGCAGGGGGCATGAGGATGAGCATCTTCGGATTTACCGCGCTAATCGCGATAAACTCTCCAGCCCGGCGACGCTGTCGATAGGGCAGGTGTTGGTGATTCCGTCGCCTTCTTCCCGGACATCTCGTCCTCAAGAAGTTGCATCAAGCACCCCGCAGAAGAAGCATTACACTGAAATGACACTGACGGCATTGAGCAGCCGATTCAGCAATGACCGGACGTATGTCGTCTGTTCCGGCGACAGTCTGACCGACATCGCACGCAGGACTATGGGCAGCGGAAATAAATCGGCTGTGCAAAAACTGGTCGATGCCAATCGTGACCGACTTGCCGACCCGGACAGGCTGGCGGTGGGCATGAAACTGAGAATCCCCGGATGAAAAAGATTGCGACACAGAGATACAGAGGGACAGAGATTTAAAAGAAAGATTCTTTTTGTTTTGTTCCTCCGTATCTCTGCGTCTCTGTGTCGAAATAAAAAACGTTCTGTTGTAATCAGAGATTCGGTGTCAACAAACTGGTGGTTTGAACGATGCGATTTGCATGGATCATCCTGGCGTTTGCGGTAATCGCTGTTGCCATGGTGCACCTTCGTTTGGAGCAGGCGTTCGTCCGGGCCGAAACTTTTCAGATGTCTGCCCGCCGGTGCGAAATTCGCCGAAGACTATGGGACCACCAGATTCGTCTGGGCGAACTGGCTTCCCCGCGGCAGGTGAACCGGCGAGGGCGTCAGTTGGCGCTGGAATTACTGCCTCCGGGCGAATTTTTCGCTGGAGACCAGGTTGTCCGGAGAGACTAAAAAAGAGGCATTAATACTACAACGAAAGTCATCTGTTGGCCAACGGCCCTAATACCTTATGGACGCAACAGTTATGATTCCAGCAAAGGCATTCAGCGTGCAGCATTCAGTTTCTTTGTTCATTGGGTGTTGGCTGATTGCTGAGAGATATTGTCAAAAGCTGTGGATGACGGGCGCAAAAACGCGGCGTATCCTTGGTGCTATGAAGGTACCAAGTTCCAACAAGGAAAGGGATACGCCACATGCAACAGAGTACGACAACGAA
>JAXHSV010000159.1:0-7170 GCA_034190305.1 Planctomycetota bacterium
AGGTTCTCTCCGGCATGTTGGAGACGTTGCACCAGGCCGGCTGTGAACGCGACCGCGCACATAACCGCATCCTCCACATGGACCAGTACATGACCCTTCTGCTGATGTATATGTTCAATCCCATCTGCTCTTCTCTCCGCGCGCTGCAGGAGGCCGGCGAATTACGGAAAGTCCAGCGGGTTCTCAAAGCGCCTCGCGCCTCGCTGGCAGGTTGAGATATTCTTTCGGTTCTTCAAGCACGTACTCGGCTGCCGGCATCTGCTGAGATATTGCGACAACGGCATCGAGCTGGAAACGTATGCCGCCATCATTGCCTGCCTGCTGATTGCGTTGTGGACTGGTCGGAAGCCGACACTCAGCACGTACCGGATGTTGTGCTGGTACTTTACCGGCTGGGCCGACGAGGACGAACTGCTGGCTCACATCAATAAACTCAGGCAGCAGGACGTTCTCGAAAAAATCGTCTGACCCCGCAAGGCCGGTTTTCTCGCTGACCACCGCCGGTGTTTATGCTGCGCATATCCAGCCGAGATGCCGCTCTGGCCGCTTCGCCAGGTTGCCGCCTTTGCCTTTATGTGCTATCGTACATCTCATGGCGCAAACCGAGTGCCGAACAGGATTGGGATTGCAGGGTTATAAGGATTTTTCACTGTTTTATCCTGTAACCTTAAAATCCCTTTAATCTCTCTATACTTGCTTCATCTTCAGGAGAATCGACGATGAACATGAAATTAGCGAAGGGCTACGTTCTGGCGGTTCTGGTTTTGCTGATACTGGCGGCTGCGGGCATCCTGGTGCTGACGAATATGGACCCGTGGACGCTGCATGTATTCTGGACGAATCGGACAATGCCGCAGTCGGTTTGGTTGCTTCTGGCTGGAGCGGCGGGAGTTGTCGTATGGTACACAGTCGTCAAACTCCTGCCGACGGCGGTTGCATCGCTGCGAGAAGGAAAAAAATTTCAGCAGGCCCAGAACGACCGTAAACGTTTAAAAAATCTGGAGAAATCGAAGGGCGATTCGCCGAAATCTGGCGAAAATTAACGAGATTTCGCTTTAATCGCGTCAAAGCCATTGTATAATCTGAGCGTTCGGCAGGGGCGACTGATGATGGCGGAAGAAAGGAGCTTCCCATGAATCGTATGAGTATTTTATTGGCGTTTGTCATTGTGGCTGGCGGAGCGGCGATAACCGGATGCAACGACAAATGCCAGCAGGAATTGACTGCCTTGAAGCACCAGTACAACGATCTCCAGTTGGAAAAAGGGGACCTCCAAAAGTCACTGATGACTTCGCGGAACAAGAACGACGAACTGATGACTTTGCTGGCGAGCAAAGATTCGGAACTGGATGCAGTAAATACCGAAATTGCCAGATTGAAGTCGCAGCCGAAACCGGTTCCGAAACCGGCCGTCCCGGCTGGATGGCAGGAGACAGCCACAGGCGCAAAGGTAACGCTGGCCAGCGACATCCTCTTCGCGGCAGGCAGGGCGAGGCTCTCGAAACAAGGCATAGCAAGGCTTGGGCAGATTGTCGCCACCATCAAGACATCCTATCCCGACTCGATCGTCCGCGTGTACGGATTTACCGACAGCGACCCGATTAAAAAGACGAAAAAACTCTGGACGGACAATCTGGACCTTTCGAGCAACAGGGCGATGGCGGTGGTGCGGTTGTTGCAAAAATCGGGCATCCAGGCGGAGAATCTGGAGGCCATCGGCATGGGTGCGACACACCCCGTCGCCTCCAACGAAACGCGCGAAGGTAAAGCCAAGAACCGCAGGGTCGAAATCGTAGTTGTCAAATAAAGACGCGAATTCACGATTCATGGAGATATTTCCTTCAATAGACCTGCGTGACGGAAAGGTAGTCCGTCTCAGCCAGGGTGATTATGATCGGCAGCAGGTTTATGCGACAGACGCAGCGGGTGTAGCGGGCCGGTTCGTATCGGCCGGAGCCAAGTGGATTCACGTGGTGGATTTGGATGCAGCCCGTAGCGGAAAACGCACCAATACCGAAGCTATCGGCGCTATTTGCCGGGTCGCCGGCGCCAAGGTTCAGTTGGGCGGCGGGATACGCAATGACGAAGCGGTCGCAAACGCCTTGGCGCTGGGAGTAAATCGGTTTATCATAGGTTCGGCGGCGCTGAAGGACTGGGCTTGGTTCGGGCAACTCGCCCGTCGGAAGGACCTTGCCGGTAAAGTTGTACTGGGTCTCGACGCCCGAGGCGGGAGGTTGGCGGCCGACGGATGGACCGACCAGACCGATCTGACCGTGGCGGAAGTTTCCCGGCGGGCAGGTTCGCTGCCACTGGCCGCTATTATCTATACCGACATAGAGCGCGACGGTATGCTCACCGGGCCTGACCTGGACGGAACGGCGGAAATAATCGAGGCGACGGGACTGCCCGTGATCGCCTCCGGCGGGATCGCCGTCCTGGATGACATCATGCGCTGCAAGGAGATAGGTTGTGCCGGCGCTATCGTCGGGCGAGCGTACTACGAAGGAAAGATCGACCTGGCGAGGGCGTGTGCATTGGCGACGAAAGAGAAAAACAGGTAAAATATTTTCTTGATTTTGACCGAGCAAAGCCTTTTCCTGATCGTTACAAGAGGCGATGTCGGAAAGAGGTTTTTCGGCCCGAAGAGGGTTTTTCTCATAACCGCCGGACAGGAGGCGGCAGTTCCATGATTGGATATGCGGTTCTTGTTTATAAGGATGTGTGATACCCATGACAAAGACAAACGGCAATAAGGTTACAACCGACGCGCCACCGGCTAACGAGACGCCGGTCGAAACCGTTCCGGCATCGGGCGTACTGGAAATTACCGAGAAGGGATATGGTTTTCTCCGGCAGGCGGAGAATGGTTTTCGCGCGACGCCCGGAGACGTGTTCGTTTCCAAGGATTTCGTCGCAGGGGACCGTCTGCGGACCGGCGTGGTAATTGAAGGCGACGCCTTGCCCACGTCGAGGCGAAAAGCCGGTCCAAGGCTACAGAAAATTCTACGAATAAACGGGCGGGATTATGGTGATTGGCCTGACATCGTCGCATTTGCCGACCTGACGGTCATCGACCCCCAGCCTCATATGAAACTTGAGACGACCGACGGGCCTATGGAGATGCGTGTGCTGGATTTGGTCTGTCCGGTCGGAAAAGGGCAGCGTGGTCTGATTGTCGCGCCGCCAAGGTCGGGAAAGACAATTCTGCTCCAACAGACAGCAAACGCCATACTTAAAAACAACCCGGAAGTCCACGTCATCGTCCTGCTGGTGGATGAAAGACCCGAAGAGGTAACCGATTTCAAGCGAAAAGTCGCCGGCGAGATCGTCCACTCAACCAACGACCAGACCGTCGCCAATCACGTTCGCATAACCGAGTTCACAATCGAGCGCGCCAAACGCATGGCCGAATTCGGTCAGGACGTCGTGATCCTGCTGGACAGCCTGACCCGCCTGGGACGGGCGTATAACCGGCATATCGAGACTTCCGGAAGGACTATGACCGGCGGAATGGACATCCGCGCCATGGAGATTCCCAAACGCCTTTTCGGGGCAGCCCGGAAAATCGAAAACGGCGGTTCGCTGACAATCCTCGCCACCGCACTGGTTGAGACCGGAAGCAGAATGGACGACCTGATATTCGAGGAGTTCAAAGGCACCGGAAACATGGAACTGCAACTGGACAGGCAACTGGCGGAAAAGCGAATCTGGCCGGCTGTCGATATATCAAGGTCCGGCACCAGGAAAGAAGAACTGCTGATGGAGGACTGGGAACTTCCGAAAATCCACATGCTTCGCCGGTTCCTCAGCCAACTCAACGTCGGCCAGGAAATACCGCAACTGCTCTCGGTGATGTCCAGGTTCAAGACCAACGAAGAATTCCTCCGCCACCTCGACCTGGCGGGTAAAACGTATTGACAGCAGGGATTAGGGACTCGGGGCTACTATTCTGTCAACCTTAAATCTGTAAGCATGGTTATGCGACACAGAGACGCAGAGAGACAGAGAGTAAAAAAGGAAAAGGATATGATTTTTTCTCTGTTCCTCTGCGCCTCTGTGTCGAATTAACTCTGTTTTTTACATCTCTGCATCTCTGCGTCGAATAAACAACGCCTGCAATTATTCATAGATTTAGTAATGACGGAGCACCAGGGGATGGGGGTTTAAGGAAAGAACAAAATAGGCGGCAGCGGGGTTGTTGAAAAAGTCCCCTCGTCAGTGGCGCGGGCGTCTCGCCGGTGCTGGTTTTACCGGTAATCGCAGCACCTCACGTGGTTCAATCTTAAATTTGACGGCATTTCAAATATTCACGAAGATGAGGGCGGGCCTGCCGGATTGCGACCTGCGCGTATATGAATCCGCCAACGCCGCCGCCTATTGCTCCGCCTACTACTTTTCCCCATGAGTCGTTTCCAGAAACATAACCGCCGATAATACAGCCGATTCCCGCACATAGACCGCAAGCAAGTACCCCGATCCATGTTTGCCAATCTTTAAATGTCTTCCAACAACATGCACGCCACGCTCGGCCACGTTCAACCTGCGGTAAATCGGCGAGTTCGGGAATTGATTTAGCACCCCAATAGATTCTCATTTAATACCTTCTGCCGCTACTTTGCGACGGTGGGTGTCTTATTGACCTGTGCGGGCTGGTAGGTTCCCTCAACCGCAGGTCGGCTGTTGGCGATGAACTCTTCGAGCATCTGATAGGCTTCGGCGTCGGTGAACTGCTTCGGCGGGTGTTTCATGGTGTAGGCGGAGACCTCAACCAGCGGGCCGGCTTGCCCGCGCTGGCGTGCGAGTTTGCAGCAGCGGATCGCGTCGATCGTCTCGCCGGCGGAGTTCGGCGAATCCTCCACGCTCAGACGCAGTTCGATGTTCAGTGGTACGCCCCCGAAACCCCGCCCTTCAAGTCGGCAGAAGCATATCTTATTGTCTTTCTGCCATGGTACGAAATCTGACGGACCGATGTGGACGCTGTCCGCCGGAAGGGGAACGTCGAGTTGCGACTGGACTGCCTCGGTCTTGGAGATTTTCTTGGAGTCCAGACGCGAGCGGTTGAGCATGTTAAGGAAGTCGGTATTCCCTCCGGTGTTCAACTGGTATGTCGCGTCGATTTTGGCTCCGCGGTCGTGCATCAGTCGGGCCAGGACGCGGTGGACTATAGTCGCGCCGACCTGCGCCTTTACGTCGTCGCCGATGCATGGAATACCGGCCTGGGCGAACCGCCTGGCCCATTGCGTATCCGAGACGATGAAAACCGGTATGCAGTTTATCAGGCTTACTCCCGCTTCGAGGCAGCATTCGGCGTAGAACTCGGTCGCCTTTTGCGAGCCGACGGGCAGGTAGTTCATGAGGATTTCCGCGCCGCTCTCGCGGAGAAGTTTGACGATATTCCCGGAAGATGCCTCGGGCGCTTCGGCGACGATGAATCGCTGATTTTCAGGCCAGGACTGCATGTGTTCGGCTACGCCGTCAAGGACCCTGCCCATCGAAACGTTCAGATCGTCGTATTGAAACTTGTCGTAGAATACCTTGGTGTTGTTCGGCGGAGCAAAGACGGCTTCATGCAATGGCCGTCCAACCTTGCGGGCGTCGATGTCAATGGCGGCGACGATACGAATGTCCCCCGGACGATAACCCTGAATCTCCGGATGCAGCAGCCCGATTCCGCCGGCTGCACATTCGTCCGGAGCATCACTGTAATAGTGAATCCCCTGTATCAGCGAAGAAGCGCAGTTGCCTATCCCTGCTATGGCTACACGAATCATGTCCATAGTATCCCTTAAATCAAGATATGATTATATACTATCTAATGATTGTATTGACGAAAGACTTTTTCGTCAAGAAATTGAATTTTTCCCTACAACTGACATTTCTACTTTGGCATAACGGCCCCGGGCCGATTTCGAACCCCGGAAATCCGAAAGCAGGCATCCGGGAGTGCTTCGAAGTCCGCTGGCGGGTGAAAATTGATTACGGCTTATTCCGGATGGGATGGATTGAGTCATTCTCGATGAGTTTTCTGCCGAACCGGCACGTGGTGCGGATTCGGATCTTCGATTTGTCGCCCTCGATAGTTACATGCAAAGCGGCGTTCGTTGCTGACATACCGTCGAGGCTGAGTTTTTTTCTGCCGGGCGGGATTTTGCCGGCATTGACCTCGGCCCAGGCAAGGGTGCTTGCGGCGAGGTTGCTTCGGGCCAGGTTGTATTGCCTCCTGTGCAGGTCGAACAACATGGAGCCCGACCCCCTGGTCAGCAGAACAATCGCCACGCCCGCCAACGCGACAAGGAAGAGCACAATTATCATCGTAAGGCTGTTTTGTCTGCGCCGATTTGTCATTTCCCTCCCGCCGGTGCTTCATTCATAAAAAATACATGTGCATTGGCCAGTTTTTTCAGGCGTCGGTCGGCGAAATTGACCTCGATGTGTGTCATGACCTCGACGGCATATCCACGACCGCCCGCTGGCCGTGAATCGTCGGAAAGACAGCCAGACGCTGGTCGGTTACGTTATCGCCGCACCAGTCGCGCCGGTCGATCCGCCCTTCCTGGGGAATGTCGTTGCGATAGGTCAGCAGCCCGCCGAGAACCTTCAGGCGGGAAATCACGTTCTCTGCCAGTGTCCGGGGGAGTTGCTCAACGACGCTCAATGCTCCGTCAAGGCGGTATTTAATCACCAGCCCGCCGCCTGTCGGCTCGAAATGAACGTCGCTGGCGCCGGCCAACGCCGCCCTGCGCAACAGGTCATCGACAACCGCGACAACATCATAGACCTGATCGGAATCCATGTCCTGCCTTGCCCTTCACGTTCTTCCTGAAGGATACAGCCATGGATACTATTCGGTCCATTATAAAATTACGCTTTGTTTATACAGGCCGACGGCGGGGATAAAATTTTTTCGGAAAAATCCCGAATCGCCCAAACTCGATCCACGTTTAAGCGCGCAAGCCTGGGCGCGTAAGGATAACCTACGCACTCATGTGCTTGCATAGGTCGTCTATAAACGCATAGAAGCCAGGGAAAAGCAGCAGACCGGCTTGGGCGTCGTCACCGGAAACGTCAGCCTCCGTTGGGTGCCCGGACTTGTTGCGAAGTGCTCTTGCATGGTCGAAAATCGCCGACAACTTGCGGTCTATCGCATCGCCCATCGCACCCGGCAACTTC
>JAXHSV010000016.1:0-21670 GCA_034190305.1 Planctomycetota bacterium
GCCCGCAAAGATTCCAAAGGTAAGCCCGTAGGTCCGTTCGATTACGTCTATCTCGGCGGACAACTAACTTCCAGTGCCCCCGGTGGTCTTATCATGGCCTACGAGCGGCCTGAGATAAATAAATTCCAAGGCACCAACGTCCTGTACGTGGACTGCCATGTCGCGTGGGTTACGATGGAGCAGTTCCAACGCGACCTCGCAAAGACGCAGGAGTGGATCGAGAAGCGGAATAAATAAGAAGTGAAACAAAATAGGCGAATCTGGCTAGCCGCGAGCGGAAGCGAGCGGGTGTATCTGTTTTTTGATAAGACCAGCCCGCTCCCTTCCGGTCGCGGCTAGTCAGGTCTTTTTACATTATGACGGAGCGAGAAGGTCACGAGGCGATGCTGTATGAGCAGGCCGAGGGCGGAGCAGTCCGCTGCCGCCTGTGCGGGCATCAGTGTCTCATCAAGCCCGGAAAGACCGGCATCTGCCGTGTCCGCGAAAACGTCGGCGGAAAACTCATCTCGCTGAACTACGACGCCCTCGTAGCCGTCAATATCGACCCAATCGAAAAGAAACCGCTGTTCCATTTCCTTCCCGGCTCGACGAGCCTTTCGGTGGCGGCAGCAGGGTGCAACTTCCAGTGCCCATTCTGCCAGAACTGGCGGATTTCCCAGGCGCCGCGGACGGGAAAAATCCTCGCCGGCGAGTCAATCCCCCCGCCTGACCTCGTAGCCACAGCCAAACGCAACGATTGCAAATCCATGAGTTTCACTTATACCGAGCCGGCAGTTTTTTTCGAGTTGTGCTATGACACAGCCAGAGAAGCCCATGATGCCGGCATTAAAAACTGCTTCGTCTCCAACGGCTTCATGACGCCCGAAGCCGTGCAGACCATCTCGCCGTACCTCGACGCGATAAATGTCGATCTGAAGGCGTTCCGCGACGAGACGTATCAGCGGGTAATGAAGGGACACCTCGAACCGGTGCTGACATGCCTGAAAGAACTTGTCTCTGCCGGTATATGGGTCGAAGTAACAACACTGGTGGTTCCAGGGATGAATGATTCGGAGGATGAACTATCCGACATCGCCGGTTTTATCGCAGGCGATCTCGGCGTCGATGTGCCCTGGCACGTCAGTCGGTTCCACGGCGACTACAAGATGACCGACACGCCTTCTACGCCGATGAAGACTCTCGACTCGGCGATTGAGGCAGGTCAACGGGCTGGTCTACGATACCTCTATTGCGGGAATGTCCCCGCCGGTCAACACGAAAACACCCGCTGCCCGAACTGCGGAGCGACGCTGATTCGGCGAACCGGTTTTCACGTTGCTGAGGTCCGCCTTTCCGGCGCCCGCTGCCCGGACTGCTCGACGGAAATCGCAGGGATATGGGAATGATTTACAGCCATCGGCCATCAGCAGTCGGCATTCAGCAACAAGCCCGGAGGTTTTTCTTCTTGCTGACCGCTGCTTGCCGACCGCTGAATGCCTTCTGTTGTTCTATCGCTTCTTGCGGCGGTTACGGCGCTCACGGCGCTTCTTGGAGCCAACTTTCCTTCTTCGTCTTGGTTTGCCCATACTGCTCCTTATGCTAGTTCGGCTTCTCTCGAAGGCGGACCGGCCCGGCCTGCATTCGGGAAATTAATAATTGCACGAAAAGATTATACACACGGCTGCGCTTTTGTCGAGAGTTTATCCTTTTCATAAGACTTATGTAAATGTATCCTTGTGTCGATAAAATCACTGAATTAGGATAGTGTCCGATTCTGGTGTGTTCTTTTATGAGGAACCTGACCATGCGTACTAAGACATGTTTACTGGTGTTGGCAATTTTTATCGCCGGGTGCGAAGTGCAGGACGAAAATCCCAACTGGAATCCCACCGGTGATTATCCGTCCTGGACCTATGATGCCCCATACTACTATCGTCCCAGCGAGGACCTTCCTGTTCAGGAAGTCGTTGGGGAGGGCATACCGGTCTATTACACCGACAGCAATCAGTATTTCGTGAAACATTCGACCGGTTATCAGGCTCCCGGCGTTCCTCGCCTGGCGATATGGTATTCCGTCAGCGCCGGCGAAAACTGGGAACGTGCGGGATATTACGGCGTCGAACAGACGCACTTCCTCTTCCATGCCGACGCCGACGGCCCGCATTGGGTTCGCTTCGTCGGTCCCGGACAGGGGGTCGCAGCGGCCAGCCCCGGTACGCCCCACCGAATCTATGTGGTTGATACGACCAGGCCCGCGATCGAGGTTTCCGTCGATCCGCCGGCGATGGAAAAAGACAAGCATGGAAACAAAGTCCCGCATATCTACTCCGTCGGCGATACGGTTGAAGTCCGCTGGAGTGTCAGCGATGCCAACCTTGTTGGCGAAAGCGTTCGCCTGGCCACTACGTTCGGGACGTTTCCCGATAACGTCGTGTGGACCAGATTCCCGTTGAGTCTTCCGGCGACAGGCTGCATGAAGGTTCCGGTTCCTCCCGAAGCCGCCGGTCGGCAGGGACGGGGCGGCGCCCAGACGGGCGCTACGCGGGTCTCCGGCCGTATGGCCGGACGGATGCGCTTCCGCATCGAGGCAGAAGACAAGGCCGGTAATCTCAACTTCGCCTTCTCGGACATTCTCCACGTTGACGGCCCGCCGCTTCCGGCAAAACCCATCGTCAGGCCAGTCGAACCGTGGGAACTTGTCGCGCAAACCGAAGGTCAAGCCGGTCCGAGACCGGGTTGGCCCCAGCCGGGAACTCTAATACGCGGCGGAACGTCGCGAATGCTAATGTGGCTGCCCGACGACGTGGAAAAGTACGAAAACGTCGTACTGCAATTCTCCGCAAATAACGGGCGGTCCTGGCGAACCGTAGCCGAAGACCTTAAGCCCGACAAGACAACCAAGTGGACGGTCCCGCAGATTAACTCCAAATTGTGCCGACTTCGCATCCTTGCCGTCAAAGGGCCGGATCATCGTCTTATGCTGGCGATGACGCAGGCGTTCATCGTCCACACTGCCCCGCCGGACACCATCATCGGGCCAAAACTGGTGCCGCCCGAACCGAGGGAAAAACCCGAATAAGGTTGGAAGCCATCCCAAAACCTGCTTTGTAGGCGAAATCGCAGGATTTTTCGATCCGGCAAGGAGCGGAAATGATGTCGAATCAAGGTGATTCGTCGAGTTTTCGCAACGCCGCCGGGCGGAAAAAAACCGCTTTCAGCCCTAATTGAGGTTCGGGGATGGCTTCTAATCGGAACGAGCAAGTTCATCTGGCGTTTGACTTGGGCGCTTCCAGCGGAAGGGCGATTCTGGGCAGGGTCGGACCGCAACGGCAAATAAAACTGGAAGAAGTGCACCGCTTCGGCAATGCGCCGGTGAAAACCGACAAAGGCCTTTTCTGGGACATTGAGGCGTTGTTTGAGCAGATGCTCCAGGCGATGCGGCTTGTTTCCGATCGCGGGGTCCCTTTGCGGTCGATTGGCGTGGACACATGGGGCGTTGATTTCGCCTTGCTGGACGAGAACGGCGAATTGCTCGACCGGCCAATATGTTACCGCGACAGTCGCAACATCGGCATGAGCCGGCGGATCGTCGAGCGGATCGGCGCGACTCGCCTGTCCGAGCGGACCGGTTCGATGTTTCAGGACCACGCCAGTCTCTGCCAGTTGGCAGCCGCCGCCGAGGATACGCCCGTCCTGCTTTCCCGCGCCGCCACACTGCTGTTCATTCCCGACCTGCTGCGGCAGTGGTTATGTGGCTCGCTCAGCACTGATTGCACCGTTGCATCGACTTCCCAGATGTATGACGCGGTCCGGCGTGAATGGGCGACCGACATTCTCGCCGAACTGAACCTGCCGGGGAAAATTCTCCCGTCGGTCGCCATCGGTCCTTCAATAGCAGGGTCGCTCATTCGGGATATTCAGAAAAAGACCGGCCTGGGGTCTGTCCCCGTTGTTGTCGGCGCCGGACACGATACGGGCGCCGCCTTCGGACTCTGCCTCGACGAAGACCTCCCGCCGCCCGAAGACCTGGTGGTTGTCTCGTCGGGCACGTGGTCGATTCTCGGAATATTCGTGGACGAGTATTTACCGGCCGGTGCGTTGGAGCCGACTCGCTTCGGATACGAGGCCAATCCCGACGGGTCGCTGCGAATCGTGTGCAACCTCACGGGCGCTTGGCTGATCGAACAGTGTCGGAAGGTCTGGTCGGCAGAAGGGGTGGACTGTTCGTATGAGGCTCTGATCGCCGCCGCTCGCGCCACAGCGGATGAGGATAACGCTTCGGCGATTATCGATCCGCAGTGGGAAGGCTTTACGCATCCGTCTGATATGCCCGCCGCCGTCGCTGAATATTGCCGCGACACAGACCAGCCGGTCCCGCGGACGCCGGGTGAGTTCGCTCAGGTTATTTTTGTCTCACTCGCCGAAAGTTACGCACAAGCCATCGCCGAATTGCGAGAAAAGACAGGCAAACCGTTGCGAAACCTTTACGTGATCGGAGGGATGTCGCGGAATAAGTATCTCAACGAACTGACGTCCGGGCGAGCCGATGTACTCGTCTCCGTCGGGCCAGCCGAGGCGGCGGCAACCGGCAACGTCGCTGTACAGATGCAGGCGATGGAAACGTGAACAACGGTCGCCGCCCGACATTACCGCCCGAATAAGAGTACTACGCGAAGCCTCCGCTGCCTGAAGTTATTCCCATTTCTTTCCGGCGTTTTCGCCGGTCGTTTGCGGCAGCGGCTTCGTATCCGCTCTTGCGGAAGGCGGAGAGAGGATCGGGCGGAACGGACAACTTTTTGCGAACCTGCCTGAGAATCTCGGTAACTTCGGCGGAAAACGCCGACTGGAGGACTTCCTCTGCCGCGACGGTGTCTTCTTTGGTCTGCGCCGCAGCCAGGGCGGGGCGGTCAACACACAAGGCCTTGCAGAAAATCTCCTGCACCCGGCAGAGGGTCTGGATCATCGCCTGGACCTTCGGCTTGATGTTGTGGGTCTGGTCGATCATGTAAGGGATGTTCAGGTCTTTTCCGGTCTCGTGCTCCCAGGCGACGATCTCGTTGAATATGCGGAATATCTGGTACGGGTCGATGCTTCCGAGTGTCAGGTCGTCGGCGGCGTACTTACGGTCGTTGAAGTGGAAGCCTCCAAGCATTCGCTCATCTATCAGCCAGGCGACAATCTGCTCGATATTGCATCCGGGAAGGTGATGACCGATATCGACGAGGACCTTCGCCCTCGTCCCGGCAGACTTTGCGAAGATGTAAGAACTGCCCCAGTCGAAGAAGTCCGAGAAATACGCCGCCGGTTCGAACGGCTTGTACTCGATCAGCATCGTCATCGAGGCGGGCATGGCGGCGTGGACCTTTCGTAGTGCGGCTGTTGCCCATCGCTTTCTCTGTCGGATGTCGGCCTGGCCCGGATAGTTCGCCCCGTCGCCGAACCACAACGACAGGTATTTGCTCCCGACGCCTGTTGCGACGGCGACCGAATCGAGCATGTGTTTGACGGCGCGTCGGCGGACGGCGGGATCGCGGTTGCAGATCGAGCCGAATTTGTAGCATTGGTCCTCGAAAACGGTCGGATTTACCGCACCTATTCGCACCCCGTGCTTTTTCGCCAGTTTCACAACGCCGGCGTCGAATCCGTCGGGGAAATCCCACAACGCATGAACAGCCACCGCCGGCGTCATTCCGGTGAACTTATGAACAATCCCCGCATCGGCCTGACCGCTCCCTGACAGTCGCGGCTCGTTTATCTCCCGCTCAGCGCATAAATTTTGCGCGCCGGGTATTAATCACCTGTCGTGGGAGCAATAATTATTTAACTCGGTTCAACCCGCCTTATCCGGGGATATGGGTTCTCATGCCGTCGCGGAGTTTAGGCCCGCGCATCAATTGTGCGCGCTCACTGATCATCCATACCAGCGACGTTACCCACATAATCAGTGCAATAGCGAGGGCTACGCACAGTGAAGTCCACCCGGTTGTTGGGAAAGGCGGGCCTTGAATATAAGATGTCATAACATTATGAGGCGTTTGAGCGGCCAGGCTTGCCCAGACTGCCAGGAGTGTCGCCGCCATTGTCTGGCAGATGGCGCAGACCCACGGGCAGGAGATACTCCACCGCTGCCGGCTTGCCCCGACAATCAAGCCCAGGCTAAGCAGAAGCCACAGTACTCCGACCAGGTCGAATACCGGCGCGGCGTGGATGAATGAGTTCCAAAGCCACTTCGTGACGCCCGGAAAATCCCCGGTCCAGCCAACATATTGGGCGTGAGACAGTTCATTAACCAGGTGCCGCGTTACTCCGACGACAAGAACCCAGATCAGGTAGGCGATTCCCGTAAACGACATCGCCAGCCCCACGTCAACACGAGATGTGCGTCGAACACGTCCCAGCATGCAGATATTAGAACATGCCCGGGATGAATGGTCAAAGATTCTTCGCTGTTATACAAAAGAATCAGCAGAGATGCAGGGGATGGAAAATAAACCGAAAACAGAAACAGGCTGCACTTTTTTTAATTATATCTTTCTCCCTTGCATCCCCTGTATTCCTGCTAATGTTGTCTGTCAAAGGAGCGAGGAAAATTACTTGTGGGCGTCCGGACGGTTATTTATAATTGTTGTCCGGGTCGATAAAGTAATTCAGTACACGCGACAACAGGTATAGCGTCTCATGGTTGAGCGGAAGATTATCAGCCTAAGCAGTTCGAGTGCTCGCTGGCTCATGGTGATGTTGCTGGCGGTCATTGTCGTGATGCTGGGTCGCGAGTTGGTTTCCTCGGCGCCGCAGGCGGACGCTCAGACCGGATGGTCCGGTCAGGATGGAAAAGTTTTTGCCATCGCAGGGCAGGTAACCAAGGACACCTATGGGTTGTACCTTGTTGACATGAAAAATGGTACAATATGTGTGTATCAGTTTCTCAACAACGGGCGTTTGAAGCTGATGGCGGCAAGAACGTTCATTTATGACTGCCAGTTGGATTCGTATAATACCGAGCCGCTGCCACAGGACGTTGCGAAACTGGTCGCAAGGGCCCGGCGGTTGAAAGATATAAATACCACCACCGGACCGAGACAGTAGGGCCCGGGTGTCGGTTGACGGTTCGCTTCCAGGGGAGTGAACCGGGGAGTGTTTCATTATGGCTAAGAAAATCTACTACACAGAACAGGAAACTCTTGAGAAGTTGGGGCTTACCGGTCAGCAATTGCAGGGTCTGGTCAGCGAAGGAAAACTTCGCACCTTTCCAGACGGGCAGAAGAAGATGTTCAAGGCCGAGGAGGTTGACGCCCTTGTGTCCGCCGGCGAAGGCGTAGAAGTCGAACTGACTCCCGCTGATACCGCCGCCGAAGACATAGTAACTCTTTCGGAAGCCGAGGAAATAACCTCTGCGCCGGACAAGGCCGACACGGTCATAACCTCCGAAGGCATCAGCGTCTTTGACGAAGAGGACCTTGGGGTTGATTCGATGGGTAAGACTGCCATCGCCCCCAGCGTCGAAGACCGGATTTCCCTTGAGGGTGTCGGAAGCGGTTCGGGCCTGCTCGACCTGACCCGAGAAAGCGACGACACATCACTCGGCGCCGAGGTGCTCGAACACATTGACGTGGAAAACGCGATTCCCAGCAGCGGCGTCTTCGAAGGAATTACCGAAGCAGAAGAGACGACCGCCGAAGCCGAACCGGCCGTCGCGGGAATTCCGGACGTTGCCGAAAAGATCGACGCCGGCAGCGGGGCGTTTTCCGGGCTGATAGTGGCTGGATGTCTGCTGATGATGTTAATGGGCGCAGTAGTGATAGCGGTGATGCTCGGGACGGTTCCGCCTTACATGGAGAGTCTCCAGAAAAACTGGCTGATCTTCATCGGTGTTTCGGTGGTCGCCACTGCGGTCCTTGCGATCATAGGTTATGTCCTGGGCAAGTCCGTAGCCGAAAAAGCAGCAGCATTACAGCGGACCGGATAAAGTTGCCTCGATAACCATTTTTTTCTCATTTTTCCCGAATCAGGAAAGGACGGTTTGACATGAGCGGTAGATTGACAATAACGGCGGCGGTGCTGGTCGGTTTTCTGGCGGCGGGAACTGTCGGATGCGTCTCCAGGGACGAGTATAACAAGGCGGTGGCGGCTTCGCAGCGAGCGAATGAGGAGTTGCTGAAATCCCAGTCCGCACTTCAGGCCGTCCGCGCCGACAACCAGAAACTTCGCGACGACCTGAATGCCCGGGATGCGGCACTGGCAGCCAAAGATAAGACCGTCGCCAATCTCAAGCAGGCCCACGAAGACCTGCTCGCCGACTTCAAAAAACTGGACGCTCTGTACAAAAAAGCCGTTGACCGGGAAGTAACCGTCGCCGGGGCCAATATCAGTATCCTTCCGATCAGGATGGATGCCGCCCTGCGGGCGCTGGTCAAGACGAACCCGGAAATGATGGACTATCTGCCGGAGTACGGCATGATCAAACTCAAGGCAGACCTTACGTTCGCCAAGGGATCGGTCAGCGTCAAACCGGATGCGGTCGCCGCCCTGGGCAAACTGGCCGAGATCGTCAATACCGACGAGGCCGAAACTTTTCACGTCTATGTGGCGGGGCACACCGATGATATCCCGCTGGTCAAACCCGAAACCATCAGGGCGCACCAGTCCAACTGGGGCCTGTCGCTCCACCGCGCCGGCGCCGTCGTAAAGGTCCTCGCAGCTTCCGGCGTCGCACAGCTGAGAATGGGGGCGATGGGATTCAGCAAGTATCACCCCGTCGCGCCGAACAAGGCGGGCAATAAGGGCAATCCGCTGAACAGGCGTGTTGAAATCTGGATCGTCCCGCCCGACCGGTTCCTCACTTCAAGCAGCGAAGTTCAGTCGGAAAAGTAGAAAAACGCGCAGAACTGATGCCCGGCGATGTTACCCTAATTCCCGCGCGGCGGATTTCCTAATCCGCCGCGCACAATTGAGTTACCACGGTTGCGCCATCTGCTCGACGATAAGCCGGGCCATTTTATCGAAGGCGTCTTCGCTGCCGACGAAAAAATCCTCCAAAAACGGCGCTTCGGGTATGTATTCAGCCGCGACGGGGAAATTCTTCTTTTCCACCAGCAACTTGCCTTCGCCTCGCAGGTCTTTCCACGTGAAATCGACGATGACTCGTAACTGGATTTCCCTCGCCCGGCCGGTGCGCGGAATAAAACTCAACACCTGCGGGTCAATGGACTGTATCGTCCCTGTCAGCAGCGTGTCGGCCCTGCCCTTATCGACCACCTTGTAGGGTGTCTGGGCCTCAATCTGTTTGACAACAGCCTCGGTCAGGCGGAACTCGATGTCGCGCCGATATTCGTAAGTCCCGCGTCGGAAAATCGGCACGGCGACGGTTTTTATATCAGGCCGGTATTGGCTGATAGTCGTGTAACCTTTGGTCGGATCGGGATTGCTGCAGCCGGCGCAGAGGGCGACGACCGTCAGCGCCGGAACAGTCAGGATAAGCGATATTCTGCTCATGATTTATTTTCCTTTTTCGCATCGACCGGTTTGGTTTCACCTTCCGGTTTTTCTTCCGTTTTACCGGACGGTTTGGCGGTCCGGCTGAGTTTGGTCAGTTCCACCCGCGCCTGCTCGGCCCACTCGGTATCCGAATATTTTTCGATAATGAGACGGAAATGATGTGCAGCCGCTTCGGGCTTTTTGGTGCGGAGATAGAATCGCCCGTTTTCATATTGTTTTTCAGCCCGGCAAGAGCGTATCTCCTTGAGGACATTCCCGACTTGTGCTTTCAGCGCCATGGCGGGGTAACTGGCGGCGAACGCCTTGTATCGCTGCTGGGCCTCGATGAGCGGGGTTTCGTCCCACGACGGTCCCCTGTACGACCGCAGAAGCGCTTCGGCCAGGGCCAATTCCGCCTGAGGCGCTCGCGGCGACTTCGGCATCAGCGTAAGAAAGTTCTCGTAGGCATCGGCTGACAAACGCCACTTTCCTTTGTCGAAGTAGTATTCGCCGATCCTCAGCAGGGCCGATTCTGCCTGGGGCGAAGACGGGGCGGTTTCGGCTATGCCTTGGAGAATGTCGATTCCCTCCTGTTTTGCCGGAAGGCGGAATACGCCGAGGGCGATCCGCTTTCTGCCGGCGAGAAACGCCTCGGCTATTTCCATCTCTTTGTCCAGCGCCCGCTCGAAGTATTCGCCGCCCGGGGATTCCGCCAGTTGCCTTTCGTACCATTCGTACGCCTGCCAGTATCGCTTGCGCCCCAGTTCCGCCTCGCCTGCCAGGCTCAGCACCTCTTCGGCCAGCGGGCTGGCGGGGTAGCGCTTCAGGAACTTTTTGACTGACTTGACGGCGGAGGCGTACTTTTTTTGGTCGATTTTCCGGCGTATAAGCGCTGCCTCGCCCGCGGGCGTCCCTTCAGCCGGGGCCGCCCGGCGAACCCACTTGCCGTCCTTCCATATAAGATCGGTCTTATCGGCGCCCCAAACCGGCGAGACCAACACGCCCAACAAGGAAATTATCAGCAGTTTCTTCATATTACAACATCCAATCCATTCGAGTTTTCCATCATTATGGCGTTGGTCATGGTTCAGTAATTATACTACTCAATGCCATTGTTACAACCACTGACGAGAATCCAGAAAGTGTCATTCGTCATCTTGGAGTAGTATGAGTTTTTTTGCCAATTTCAGGAACCGGAGATTGGAGGAAATTCCACGCAAAAAACCCCCGCTTCATCGTAATCAGGTCTTAGCTGCTTGCGAATGGAGGCCTCGGTTTTCCACGCAGATTTTTCATCCCTGAAAACCTGAACATCAACAGGAATCCCGCTCATTACTTCTACGAC
This sequence comes from Planctomycetota bacterium, assembly GCA_034190305.1. Taxonomy (GTDB): domain Bacteria; phylum Planctomycetota; class Phycisphaerae; order SM23-33; family SM23-33; genus JAUWNJ01. Next base: position 10,799 of record JAXHSV010000016.1, read on the forward strand.
AACCCAAATGTCTTCAGTAGGTGTGGATGTCACCGTTCTGGGGCTCCTATAATATCCTTGAGACTATGCGATTGTGCCAATGTGTCACATTGACGTACTCAAGAAAAGTGCAAAGGTCGCTGAGGCCACTTGCACGGAATGTGGGTCGGTTTAATTGCCTGACGAAACGGTCGCGTTTCGTATTGTTTGCAACGATACTGAATCGTGGGCACAATTGAGGAATTGTTAAATGAACGTCATTAAACCTGAGCAAACCGGAATATATCGGTGTGGAGTGCTCCACCTCGAACAGAGCTCGCAACTGCCCCGATCCCTTCGGAGTCCAGACCACATCGATTTCATGTAGAATGCGTGGAACCGATTCAAATCTGCTGGACAGTGAATTGTGAATCGCATATTTTTTTGTTAACGACCAGTCGAGTTTGTCTCTGTCGCTGGGTGGAACCCATATGTCGTATCCCTTGGCGTTACCAATTGCGCCCAAGAGTGTTTGAACTTGGGAATGAGATAATTCTGGTAATGCTCCTTTTTCCCCAACCTTGACTAACGGCTCAATTGCTCCCCAACCAACATTGGCTTCGACGTTAAAACGACCTGCTTTAGCGATATAGAAATCCAGTCCCTCTGGGTCCAGATAAACTTGCACTTTGTATTGTCCATCACGTGCTGGTGAGGTTTCCTGGAACACCTCCTCGTATTCTGAGAATGGAATAAGAAGTGGTTCCTGTTGATCATCCCAGAGAAAGCACAAGACCGAAGGATGTCCTTCCAGTCTGCGCAAATCTTCTTCCCGAAGACCGTAGAATGTGCGTTGCCTGCGGTGGATTCTGGAGTACCTAAAATATACTCGGACAGCCTCCTCGCCGATTTCAAACAGAGATTGACTTCGTTCCAGTCTCTTAAGTGGCCCAAAACGTGCGGTAAGCTCTTGGAGGAACTGACTTTTCGTTGTATTAGCCATAGTGCCTTGCAATGACTCTGTACCATCCGACGCCTCAAAATTATACACCCGTTTTTTGTATCCGCAACTGTTGCCGTGGCGGCGTTACTGCAAGGGCAAGCCGCCGGCAGGACTTTGCGCCTGAGTTCGAGGCCAGGATGCGACCTCATTCCTGATCCCAGGCCGCAGGAACCATATCAGCAGGAAAACCGGATAGGCCGAGCCGAAGAGAATCCCAAAAACGGCGCTTGTGATTATTACGGTTCGCATTTCCACAGGTATACTGTCAGTATTAATCATCGAAACCATCGCCACAATTCCGACGACGGCCATGATAATGGTAACTCCGGCGTAGATTAAGTGCAGCGGTCTTCCTGCTGGGCGTCGGCGAAGCAGGGAAATGCCGGCCACCAGCAGCAGTATCGCAAAGGCAATCCCTAAAAAAGATGAAAACACAGTATAACTTTGCCACCAGTCCGGAAACATTTTCATAGCCTCTTTATGGGTTGGATTTGCGGCATTCGCGCCCAGGCTGATGGGAGTGCACACGATCCCAAGACTTCCAAAGACAATCGATATAATGCCGATGACCTTATGCCAAACCGGCGGTTTTTGCTCAACGACGTATTCGTACTCCGCCTGTGGAACAACAGGCGGGGGCGCGTAAGGATTTTGCGTCATTTTTTTGCTCCTTAAGTTGTTCGATTACGAATTTTCAAAGAAACGCACCTTATGTGCACACAATGTACCGCCTTTTGCCGGGCCTGGGCCTGTACGTACGACCAACAAAGCCCATGCGTCTTTAACGTAATTTCTTCCACTCGTCAATCATGGCTAATGTATTTTCCCACGGCATAATGCTGTGAGCAGTGGGGCAGGCGGTGAGAATGAGTCCCTTTTTACCGAAAACGTCGAAGACGTCGCGGACAGCCTGGCGCACCACTTCTGTGTCTTTGTCCCACATGTGAAACGCACTGCTCGGACCGAGCCAGAAACTCTTGCGCCCGCCCAGTTTTGCCCTGATTTGGCCAGGTCAACGCCTTTGAAGGCGATGTCTATCTGCATGGCGCAGTCGAAATCCAGACCGGACAGATGATCGAGAATCGGCATGACGCCCGTATTGACCGTATAGGTAAGGAGTTTGCCCGCCTGGTGGACCACTTCGGCTTCCTTCTGAATCCGCTTTGTGAGAAAGCGATCCAGCATACCCGGGCTGTAGAAATCAGCCGTCTCGTAGAATCCGTCGCGGCGGATGATATCCACTCCCATCTCAACGGCGATTTCCATGTGTCGGACGTTGAGGCGATGTTCGAGTTCCAGATATTCATCGACCAACTCCGGTTGATCGATCGTCATTATGCAAATCGCCTCTGCGCCCGCCAGAAGCATCGCTCCGGTCAGCCCGAAACCAATGCTGGTAAAGGTGGGCAGTTGGTGCTTCTCTGCAACGGCCTGGGCTTCCGAATACGCCAGGCGGAGACCGTCGAGGTGCTCTCTTGTCCGGGCGGGAAGCAGGATATGACGCAGGCATTCCAGGTCGGCTGGAGTCTTCAACCAGGACTCGATAAAATGTCCGACGTTGAAATCGCTGAAGAAAGGAATATCCAGGCCGTGCTGCCAACTGATATCATACCTGATTGCGGCGTTCAGTTCGCCCGAAGGAGTGCTCCAGACCTTGTGGATAACGTCATCTTCCATCCACGCCATGGAAGTAACATCGGGATTTGGATAGTATGGGTGCAACTCGCCGAAGGGATCCCCTACGATCGGATCTGCGCCGATGGGAACGCCCACTACCGGGTCGGTGCCGAGTTCAAGGAGGCAGTATTCGACTCTTTCGGTGTCGGACGGCCCCCAGGGGAACTGCCAGCGATGGCCTACACGCTGCTGCGGCGTGAGAGGATTGAAAAACGCCGAACACGGAACGTAGTCAACATCCTGGCGGCGGATCGCCGCCAGCAACCGCTCACGAGAAGTCATTTTTTCACCATAACCCCTTTCATTTGATGAAATTTGCCTGAAAGCCGACCTTTCATGATGATATTGCAAGACCATGTTTTTTTTTCAAGTCCGCGCCGGTCTCACGACCGGATTGCACCGCGAGCGGTTTTGAGGCGTTTGCCCAACTGGTACTGGATGTGATATGCCAGCAGGGCGTTTGCGGCGTCGGCCTGTTTTGTCGGAAGTCTGGGCTTTTTCCCCGCCTCTGCCGCCGCAAGCGCAGCCAGGGCGGAAAGGGCGGCGCCGCTGACGTGATATTTCTCCGTGGCTGAAGGCTCGCAGTCCCTGCACAGAAGCCCGCCGAGTGAACTGGAAAAATACACATCCTTCGTTCCGACCTTACCCCCACAGGAAACACAGAGATTCAACTCACCCAGCAGCCCGATGTGCCTTATCAGCCGCCACTGAAAATAAGCCAGCACGAGCGCCGGTGAGGCGTCCGCCTGCCCCATCCGCCCCAGCGCGTTGTGCAGCAGGTCGAAGACCTTCGGATGCGGGTCGCCTTCGGCCAGCACAGCCCCGCACAGTTCGGCCATGTACATCGCAGCGCCGAGGCGGTCCAGTCCTTCTCGAATGGACGACCGGCTGATCGTCTCGGCGAATTCCATCAGCAGGCCCATCGACTCGCCTTTACCGGTGGTAAAAACGCATTCTCCCTCCGACAGCAGGTCTATTGTCCCGCCGGACTTGCTCCTGGGTCGGCGGGAACCCTTGGCTATCAGCCTGACTACGCCGCCGGCGCGAGTCAGCAGCGTCAGCACCTGCGAAGTCTCGCTGTAATCGGTCGCGCGGATACAAATTGCTCTGTCGGTTGTGGACATGATCATTCATATCATAAGATTATTGTGTTACTTCGTGAAGTCCCCGAAAGGTAAATAACGGAAATGACCAATGACCAATTTCCAATGACCATTCAATGTCCAATGTCTAATGACCAATGGCGAAAAAAAGAACTTCACATTGTTTTCGCATGAGTTTCCGAAAAGGCGAAAGACCGGTAGGCATTGGTCATTAGTCATTGATTGGTCATTGGTCATTGTGAATTGGTCATTTTCTATCGACACGCAGCCTTGGGAACATCATACTCTAGCGTTATGACAGGATGGCTGTTGAACATTTTGTACGCCCTTGCCCTTGTGGCGTCTTCTCCGATCTGGTTGATGCGGATGTTCCGCCATGGAAAGTACCGTCGTGACTTTTCGCAGCGTCTGGGCCTGTCGCCTAGGCTCTACGGCCTCCAGCCGGTGATATGGATTCACGGCGTCAGCGTCGGCGAGGTCAACGCCGCAAAGGCGCTGGTGGCAGAAATTCATTCACAACTGCCGGACTATCGCGTGGTGATTACTTCGACAACCGATACCGGCCTGGCGGCTGCGGAGCGACTTTTTGCGCCGGCGCACAGGGTTTTCCGTTGGCCTATGGATTTTACTTTCGCGGTATCAGCCGCCGTCAGGCGCGTCAGGCCGGGGATGGTAATCCTGACCGAAGGCGACGTCTGGCCCAATTTCGTGCGTGAGTGCAGACGGCGGAAGATTCCGGTTCTCATCGTCAACGCCAGGCTTGGCCCACGAAAGGGATTCCCTCGCTACAGGCTGGTGCGCCCGCTGGCCGGCAGGCTGTTCAATTCGCTCACAGCCATCGGCGTCCAGCACGAAACCTACGCGGAGATGTTTCGGTCTCTGGGCGTGCGAGAGGAAAAATTATTCGTAACCGGGATGATGAAATACGACACTGCCGAGATCGCCGGCGGAGTCGCCGGGACCGACGCCCTGGCTGCGGCGATTGGGATCTCGCCCGATGATAAATTACTGGTCGCCGGCGGAACGGGCAGGGGTGAGGAGCAGATTGTTCTGGACGCCTTCGCGGAAGTCATTCGTGAACACCCCGGCGTTCGCCTGGCTATCGTTCCCAGGAAGCCCGAACGCTTCGACGAGGTCGCCCGTTTGATTTCCACCTGCGGTTTTACGCTGATTCGACGATCCGAACATCTTGAAGAATCGTCGAAAGAACTACCCGCCGGTGCGATTATACTGGGCGATACGATGGGCGAGTTGCGTAAGTTTTACGCCCTTGCGTATGCGGTTTTCGTCGGAAGGTCGCTGGTGCCCGAGGGCGGATCGGACATGATAGAGGCAGCCGCCCTTGCCAAACCCGTCGCCTTCGGGCCTCATACGTTCAACTTCCCGCAGGCAGAAACCATGGTCGCCGCCGGATGCGCCCGGCGGGTCGCCGATACCGGTGAATTGGCCGGTGTGTGGACCGGTTGGCTGGATAACCCAGCCGTTGCAGCCGATATGGGCGGGGACGCCCGGCAGTTCGTCCAATCGCAGACAGGCGCGACGCGGCGAAACGTCGAATTGATATGCCGAATACTGGGGCGCAACCCCCCCCTCGCCCCCGGCGGGGTAGCGACGGATATGATCAGGTAGCACGGGCGTCTCGCCCGTGTCCACAGGCTGGACGCCTGTGGCGCCAAAGAGGTGTTCACATGCCGGATACACAATTGAGACAAACTGTCCTGAAAGAAGCCCGGCGGATAGTCGTGAAGGTCGGAACAGCCGCATTGACCGATCGGGTCGGCCGGCTCGACGAGCAATTCATCTCCGGACTTTGCCGCCAGGTTTCCGGCGTCGTCGCCGGAGGCGTTGAGGTTACCCTTGTCAGCAGCGGCGCTATCGGCGCGGGCATGGCCGAACTGGACCTCTCCGAAAAACCCGGAACGCTTCCGATGCTCCAGGCCGCCGCAGCCGTCGGACAGGGGCAACTGATGCGGACGTTCCACGACGCCTTCGCCTCCTCAGGCCTGAAGGTCGCCCAGATTCTCATAACACGCGGCGACTTCGAGGACCGCGCCCGATACCTTAACATCCGCAACACCATCGCCGCACTGCACGAGATGTCCGTCGTACCCGTCGTCAACGAAAACGACACGGTGGCTGTCGATGAACTTGAAGGACGATTCGGCGACAACGATATCGTCGCAGCCCTCTTAACCAACATGCTCCGCGCCGATGTGCTTATATTGCTGACCGTGGTCGATGGTGTGCTGTCGGAGGGGAAGGTGCTGGACGTTATTGAAGACGCCGGCGCGGGGGCGGTCGAATTTGCCGACGATTCGATCAGCCGGGGCGGTTCGGGCGGAATGGGTACGAAACTCCAGGCAGCCGGCATGGTTACCGCCGCAGGCGAGGCTGCCGTTATCGCCAACGCCAGAACGCCCGATGTTCTGATCCGACTGCTGGGCGGGGAAAAACTCGGGACTCTCTGCCTGCCCGCTGAAGGCAAGATGTCTTCCCGCCGAAGATGGATAGGACAGGCGGCGCGTTCGGCTGGGAAAATCACAGTCGATGACGGAGCCGTAAAGGCCCTGCGAGAAGGCGGAAAAAGTCTCCTTCCGAGCGGAATCACCGCTGTGGCGGGAAATTTCCAAAAAGGCGACACCGTCGCCGTCGTCGATAGCGCAGGCGGGCGGGTCGCCCGAGGCCTGACAAATTACTCCGCCGCCGACGTCGATGCCATAAAGGGGCTGAAAACCTCACAAATCACCGCCGCTCTCGGCGAAAAACCATACGACGAAGTCGTACACCGAAACAACATGGTGGTCGAATAAAAATTTGCCGCGAACATCGCGAACAAAAAATAATTTTCAGAGGGGAATCACATGAAATTATGGCCCGACCGCAAAACCGACGAAGAGTATGTCGAACAGATGCGAAAGAACTTTAAACGCAGATGGCCATTTGCAAGAGTGTGGTTATTGGTTTCCGGATTGGTTGTTTGCGGGGGTTTCTTCTGCAATATCTGGATGCTGTCGCACGCGGTCAATGTGCCAATTGGGACAATTGCAGATCGTCTGCTCTTCTCCATGGCCTTCGTGCTCGGGACGATGGCGGGGATGATGTTTTCGTTTTCCGTCGGGTGTTTTTGTTGGGGTGTTTTTTGGTCCTGGCGGCAACAGCGCGATATCCGCTTAATGCTCAAATATCACGACGCCCTGGTCGCTCACGGCATTTCGCTGGATGAAGTCGAGTAGCGAATTCCCGCCTTTGCGTTTGATGCTATTTTGCCGGACAATATTCTTCGGCGCTATGAAAGGGCCGGGTGAAAAATGATAAATTGGTATAAGGTCGTCTTGTTTTCAGGCCTGATATTAATCTGCTACGTCATTTTCATATACGACAGGCCTCCCAAACCGGCGGAGGGAAAGGTGCAAGTCCGGCTGATGATAGATATATCTCCCGATTTCTTTCAAAAGTTCAACGAATTGATTGATGAGTTTGAGGAGGCCAATCCCGACATCGAGGTAGTTCATCAAAGAAGGGCCGGCGATTATTTCACAAAGGTCCAGACGCTGATGGTGGCCAAGATTTGCCCGGACGTGCTGACATTTACGGGCAAGCGAGTCAATGCCTTCAAACTCAAAGGGACACTCCTGAACCTCATGCCTTATATTCGGCGCGACAAGTTCGATCTGGACGACTTTTTTGAGGTGGGCCTGCGGGACGCCCAGATGACGGAAAATGAAATTTGCTATCTGCCCATAGAAGGAAGCGGAACGGTATTATTCTACAATAAAGACGCCTTCGATGAGATCGGGCTGGCATATCCCAACGACGACTGGACCTGGGAAGATTTTTTGAAGGCGGGTATCGCATTAACCGCCGACCTGAACGGCGACGGCAGAAACGACCGCGTGGGAATATTCGTGGATTACTGGTGGGGGGCGATGATGCCGTGGATTTGGTCGAACGGTGGGAAGATGGTGAACGAATCGCAGACGGAATGTCTTCTGAACCGTCCCGAAGCCGTCGGGGCGATGCAATTCGTTACAGATCTGGAGACAAAATACAAAGTAACAGCCAAGGCCTTGGGAGGGACCGAGTCGGCGGGATGGAACGAAAATTTTGCCGGAGGCCGCGTGGGAATGATGTGCGATCTCGCCTACGGGCTTAAAGCCCTCATGCCTGTCATAAGAGCGGGAAATCTGCGATGGAGCATTGCGATGCAGCCTAAGGGGAGGGTGCGCCGTCCTATTCGATACACCAGCAGCGGTTTTGTAATCTGGAAAGGAACCAAACACCCCGAAGAGGCGTGGAAACTGATTAAGTTTCTGGAGGGAAGAAAATTCATGAAGGAATATTGTGATACTCATTACTTCATACCCGCCAGAAAAAGCCTCGCCATGTCGAAGGAATTTCTGGACCGCCCGGATACGCCTTATGACGAAAGGGTTCTGGTCCGTGCTCTTGAAGAGGCCAGGCCGCTGGATAACGTCTATGCGCTGCGGTCGATTGAATATGACTTTTCGACGGAACTGGGAAAAATCCTCGCGGGAGTGCGTAGCGCACAGGAGGCGATGGACATAGTAACGCAAAGGGCCAACATCGAGTTAAAAAAGGCCGCTGATCAATAACACACGGGAATCCCGATGTGGCGTATGTAAAAGATACGCGGGAAAGCCAAATGAGCAAAAAGAAGCAATCTTCGGAAACTGCCACTGGAGTGGCCTTTGTTTTGCCCAATTTTATTGGCTTTCTGGCGTTTGTATCGCTTCCGGTTATCGCTTCGCTGGTTCTGGCGTTCTTCAGATGGGACCTACTGACTGCTCCGAAATTCACGGGCCTGTCGAATTTCGTCGATCTTCTCAAGGATGAATCGTTCGGCAACGCGCTTTTCAATACAGCTTTCCTGATGCTTGGGATACCGCTTTCGATGGCTGCGAGTCTGTTTCTGGCGGTTATGGTCAACAAGGCAATACGCGGCGTGGTTGTTTATCGAACGCTGTATTTCCTCCCAAGCATATGTTCCGGTATCGGGTTGTTGTTATTGTGGCGATGGATCTACAATGAGGATTTCGGTTTGCTGAATGTATTGCTTTCGTATGTGGGGGTCAAAGGGCCTGACTGGCTGGGAAGTGTCGCGTGGGCCAAACCGGCGCTGATCTTTATGGGGGTGTGGACCGCGATGGGCGGGCCAAGCATGATCTTATACCTCGCAGCCCTGCACGGGGTCGATCCGACGTTATACGAAGCCGCCGAGATGGACGGCGCTAATGCCTGGCGCAGGTTCCGCCATATCACCTGGCCTATGATAAGCCCGACCACCTTTTTTATCTTCATCATGTCGATTATCGGCGGGTTCCAGGGAAATTTCGACAGCGTCTATGTAATGACTCGCGGCGGACCTGCCGGCAGCACGGTGATACTTAGTTACCACATATATAATCACGCCTACGTGCTTTACAACATGGGTTATGCCGCTGCGATGGCGTGGGTGCTGTTTATTATAGTCTTTGCAATTACTTTACTGACCTGGAGATACGGCGGAAGGAGGGTGCACTATTTCTAATACTCTGGCAACCTTAAATCTGCCGGCATGATTATGCGACACACCTGCCTGCCGGCGGGCGAGGAGATGCAGAGATGTAAAAAACAGAGCTAATTCGACACAGAGACGCAGAGGAACAGAGAAAAAATCATATCTTTTTCTTTTTTACTCTCTGCCTCTCTGTGTCTCTGTGTCGAATAAAAAACGCCCGGAATTGTTCATGGATTTAGTAATGACGGAGCATCAGAAACCATCCCGAAATCCTGAATGTCCCGCACATTTACATAAATCTTTTTTTGGGATTTTTAAGATAACTTCCAAAGACAGGCGAGAGACATGAAGGCCGTCAAACTGACAGTTATGTACGTCGCAATGACGCTGCTGGCTGGGGCTATGCTGATACCGTTCTTCTGGATGGTCTCCACCAGCCTCAAAGGAGCAGGCGATGTATTTAAGTTCCCCCCGGAATGGGTGCCCAATCCGATTGAATGGGCCAATTACCTGAAGGTGTGGGAAGTCGTTCCGTTTGGGAAATTCGCAATCAATTCGCTCCTACTGGCGTTGTGCGTAACGGCGGGGCAGGTTTTCACAAGCGCATTTGCAGCCTATTCATTCGCCCGACTGAACTGGCCCGGAAGAGACAAGATCTTTTTCGGTTACCTCGCTACGCTGATGATCCCCTCGGCTGTTACCATGATACCGCTGTTTCTTTTGTTGCGGTGGCTGGGATGGATCGACACCTACAAGGCGATAATCGTCCCGGCGATGTTCACTGCCTACGGGACGTTCATGCTGAGGCAGTTTTTCATGGGCCTTCCCGGCGACCTGGAGGATTCAGCCCGTATAGACGGATGCAGCCGGTGGGGCATTTTCTGGAATGTAACGATGCCCCTGTCGAAGCCCGCCCTGGCGACACTTGGGATATTCACCTTTTTGGGAAATTGGCGCAGTTTCCAATGGCCTCTGATTGTATTGCAAACCTCCGAAAAACAGACACTTCCGGTGGGTCTGGCGTATTTCATGGGCGAGCATAGTACCGATTGGAATCTGCTGATGGCCGGATCGCTGATGAGCATCGTCCCGCTAGTGATCGTCTTTCTGATCGGCCAGAAGTTCTTCGTCAGAGGCATCCGCCTCGGCGGGATAAAAGGGTGATACAGAAGTGATGATGGTTTTTCTGCCGCCGTGGCCGGAACGGCAAAGGCGCCGGTTGGCGGGGTTTGCTGTCACGTAATGAATCGCAGCCTGCAGGGCGTGCAACTTAGGCCCGAAGGGATGGGTTGCACGCCCCACTGACTGATCCATATCCAAGCCATCAGAAGATTTGCAATTCCCCGTTGCGGCCATAGCGTTATTGTATCTGGCTTTTCGCCCGACAGCAAAATTGTCGGTCAAAAACATAGGAAAAGAAAAAATCATCAGGTCCCGTCAGGGACCGACAGAATTATAGCCCGGCGGCGTCAGCCCCGGGATAATGTGGATCCACGAAAGATCAGCCCCGAACGGGGCGACACAAGCAGGACTGCCGATGGTTTTTCTGCCGCCCCGTCCGGGGCTTGGATGCATCGCGGCGAGGCATGATTTCCCGCCGCTTACGCAGCGGG
>JAXHSV010000160.1:0-7138 GCA_034190305.1 Planctomycetota bacterium
CGAAAACACAAAAAGATATCAAAGAAAGAACCAAACCATGGGTAGCGTCCCCATGTTTCCGATTGCTGGGCGTTACGGCAACAGACCGTTTGGTAAGGGCGTCGTCAAACGCCGGTGCAGGGAATTGCCTGGACCTGGAGTCCAAAACCGAAGGAGGCGTGAAGAAATGGCTAATCTTGGATTTTACTGTAGGTGCAGGCTACAATTGGAATGCGTTTGAGGGTTGCTGCGAAACGGCAGACCATTATTACGCAGTATGGCCGAAACATAAGGCAGATAATGATTACGACATGCTAAAAAATCACATAAGCTGTCAACAATACTGGGTAAAGACCTTCAACGATATCGAACCTGGAACTGATAGCTGGGATGTAGAGACTATTTATGATGAAGTTCAAAAACCATAGGAAACGGTGCGAGAGGAAAGAAAAATGAACGCCAGACTATTTGTTGGATTAACAGTGTCGATATTATGTTTCACCACAGCTGATATGGCTTGGGGCGCGAAACCGTTCTATCCGATCAGGGAGACCGGGCAGATATTTGATGCAGACCTGAAGAAGGAGGTTTCGGGCTTGGGTCTTGGGTACTCCATGATGTGTATCTGGCCGACAGAAAAGGAACTGGCCGGCGCGATCCCGCTCGCCAGCGTGCCCGGCGAGGTAGTGGATTGCGCAGCAAAGTGGGTAAGAACTGTCTTGAAGGAGCAATGGGTTCCGCCAGAGCTTCAAAGGCGTTTTATCGCAGTGAGTATACGAAGGAATGTTATTCCTCCTGCGGATGTGGACCACCTCATCGCCCGTTATCGAGCGGGGGCATACAAACTCCAGATCATGGAAGATGGAGGCAGGCTGGCAATCTTGATCATTCCGGAACAGGCAGGTCGGCCCGAAAAATCCATTGAGGAGCATGTGTCCAAATCGGCTCAGGACTTCCTGAGGCTCCCTGAGAATTGTGCAGGAAAGATCGTGGTTACTTTGCAGCGAACAACCTTTGGGAAGGATAGAGTCTTGGGGTACGGTACGATCGACATTGCGAGTGATGACGCCAGTGGGACAACCATATCGCCGTCGTGGTGGCATCGAATGTGGGCATGGTCTGACGGTCGGATCGTGTATTTGCAAATGCTTGAACTCCCCAGAAAACCTGGTCCGCCTCGGGCGAGACCAGGCATGCCGAAGAGATTCAGGACGATAAAAATGATTGAGGAAGAGGTAGCGAAACTCTCTAATGCAGAATTAGTTGATATGGTCTTGAAGGGGGATACGTTGCATAAAATGGTGGCGGTTGAGAGGCTTAGAAAGGGGAGGGACGGGAAGGGATGGCGGGACAACCTTGATGTCCTGTTGAGCCTCGCCGAAAAGACGGGAACGGGGGACATGATTGTTGAGGGATTGGTTCGTCCTGAGTATGTTAACGAAGGTGATCCGACGGACCTAAAGGCGGTAGATAAGTATATTGATTTTCTTGAGATGCAACTGAAGAATGCCAAACCCTGTGTTTCCCCCACACAAGCGATACGAAGCCTGGGGCAAGTAGTCAAACCACCAAGTCCTCCAATTCGAAGGAGAAGAATACCGATGCCAACCAGTGCAAGTACAACCGAGCCGGTGAAAGCACCTTACGGGACCGCTCGTGTTGCTAAAATTCTTATTTCGCAACTGGAAAAGAAAGACTGGCGGGTTCGCGAGGCGGCAGTGCGCTGGTTGGGTAATTTCGACCGTAGTGATCCACAGACCGCCAGCAAAGTAGTTGCTGCCCTAAAGTCACAGATATCGAAAGAGGAGAAGTCCAATGAAAAGCAAAAAATAAAGGATGAAAGGAAAGCTGAAATTCATCGCGCCATTTGGAAAATAGCTAACAGCATGAGAGACGATCAGGGGCACGAAAGAGGTGGTATGGCACCTACCCGCCGGCGGCATATTGGAGCCGATACGAAACCCGCTGCGGATAAAACTCCATAAGCGACGGTGCTGGTCCACCGATCTTTGGGCGGCATTTGTTCGGGGGGAATAGAGGACATAAACCGTTTTGTGTTTGCGAAAGATGGGGGTGATGTTCCTTCGTTTATCGAAGGGGTCAGCCGCGCTCGCGCTTTGGCGAGTGTGCGCAAACAAGGCTCTTTGGCAAGTGAATAAAAACCGTCAGGCCGGAGTACCGGACTACCGAAACGCACAGTCAGCCCGGCGGCGGATCAACCCGCCCGGTTTGACCCGAATTGTATTCCGACGGAGGCATCGTATTTTCTGAAATGTCAGTCCCCCTAATAAAATAAGGTTGATCACGCCGACTATTCGAAAAAACCATTGTAAATTTACATTAAAATATCTTTTCCGTAATCGACGGTCATTGAAGGATTTGCTTGACAGGCAAAACGAATTGGCGTAAAGTTCGGCCTCGTTTACAGGCTGTAGTGCGTAAGTCGGGACAAATTCCCGGCAAAATTCCCGGAGTATCCTAATGAGCAGTGATAACTACGCAAACATTCTGGCTGAAAATCTGGACGAAACCAACCTGGCGAAGTTGCTGGCGCTGAAGAATCCGGAGATGCACCGCTTCGTAGCCGACGCAATCGATCTGTGCAATCCGGAGAAAGTATTCGTGGCAACGGACTCTGCCGAGGATATCGCCTTCATCCGCCAGTTGGCCCTTGATCGCAAAGAAGAGACCCGGCTCGCAATCGACGGGCACACGATCCATTTCGACGGGTATCACGATCAGGCCCGCGACGTCGCCAGGACGAAGTACCTTCTGCCTGAAGGTTTGGACCTCGGCGAGCGGCTCAACAGCATTGGACGGGACGAGGGTCTGGCGGAGATTCGCGGCTTCCTGGCTGGGTCAATGGCGGGCAAGATCGCGATGGTGCGGTTTTTCTGTCTCGGACCCGTCGATTCTCTCTTCGGTATCCCGTGCGTACAGGTTACGGATTCATCTTACGTCGCTCACAGCGAGGACCTTCTCTACCGCCACGGCTACGAGCAGTTCCGCCGGCTTGGGGAGGGCGACGATTTCTTCCGCTTCCTGCACAGCGCAGGACGATTATCTGACAACAACACGTCGGCCGACGTACCTAAACGCCGCGTGTACATCGACATTGAGACTGAGACGGTTTATACCTCCAACTCCCAATACGCCGGCAACACCATCGGGCTTAAGAAACTCGCCCTTCGCCTGGCGATACGCAAGGCCGACCGTGAAGGATGGATGGCGGAGCACATGTTCATTATGGGCGTAAACGGGCCCGGCGGGCGAAAGACTTATTTTACCGGCGCTTTCCCGTCCGCCTGCGGGAAGACATCCACAGCCATGATCCCGGGAGAGTCGATCGTTGGAGACGACATCGCCTATTTCCGCGAAATTGACGGGCAGGCCCGCGCCGTTAACGTCGAAGCCGGAATCTTCGGAATCATCCGCGACGTCAATCCCGACGACGACCCGGTCATCTACGATATCCTGACAAAACCCGGCGAGGTAATCTTTTCCAACGTCCTTATCACCGACGGCAGACCATACTGGCTCGGTATGGGCAGCGAACTGCCCAAGTCAGGGTACAATCACAGCGGCAACTGGACCGCAGGGGCAAAGGACGCAGACGGAAAGGAAATCACCGCCTCGCACATGAACGCCCGTTACACGGTCAACCTTGCTCGTCTCGCCAACGTGGACGAAGCCCTGCATGACCCTGACGGGGTGGTAATCGGCGGGATAATCTACGGCGGGCGCGACAGCGACACCTGCGTGCCCGTCCAGCAGGCGTTCGACTGGACACACGGCATTATTACAATCGCTGCATCACTGGAGAGCGAGACCACATCGGCGACGCTGGGCGCCGAAGGTGTCCGGAAATTCAACCTGATGAGCAATATGGACTTCGTAGCCATCCCGCTGGGCAAGTATATTCAGAACAACCTCGACTTCGGCGCATCGCTGGATACGGCTCCGCCTATCTTCGGCGTCAATTACTTCCTCAAGAACGCCAAAGGGAAATACCTCAACGGGATGCTGGACAAGAGCGTCTGGGTCAAGTGGGCCGAACTTGCCGCCAACGGCGACGTCGATACCATCGAGACGCCTACAGGCCTGATCCCGAAATACGAAGACATCAAGCGGCTGTTCGCAGAAGTTCTCAAGAAGGACTACACTACGGATCACTACATCGAGCAGTTCAAACTCCGCATCCCGGAGAACCTCGCCAAACTCGACCGTATGGAAAAGATTTACCGCGACATTTCCGACACGCCGAAGGTGGTTTTTGAGACGTTCGCCGCCCAGCGGAAGCGTCTGGAAGCCCTTCGGGAGACCAGGGGTGATTACGTCAGCCCGTTGGACCTGCCTGCCCATACGGGCCAGTCCGGTAGGCAAGGGATGTGACACAGACCAGGGTTTCTTACACCCCCGAGGTTTGTTTCTTCCTCCCTGTTACATTGACGAGGTAGCTGAGTTGTTCGAGTTGAACGGCCAGGTCAACCGGTACGACGGCGACGCCGGCAGGTACGGTGAGTGTAACGGGTGCAAAGTTCAATATTCCCCGGATGCCCACTCGGCAGAGGCGATCGGTTACATCCTGGGCGACCTCGGCGGGTACCGCCAGTATGGCCAGGCGAATGCGGGTTTTTCTGACGGTATCGGCCAGTTCGCTCATCGGCTGGACGACGACCTGGCCGAATTTTTTCCCGATTTTTTCGTCCTCCGAGTCAAACGCAGCCTTCGGGCGAAAGCCTTTCCCCGCGAATCCCTTGTATCGCAAAAGCGCCCTTCCGAGGCTTCCGACGCCGACAACCGCCACGTTCCAGACCCTGTCGGTGCCGAAAATTGCCCGTAATCGCTCCGTCAGTTCGCCGACAGGGTAACCGACCCCGGGTCGGCCGAACTGTCCGAAATGGGTCAAATCCTTGCGGACCTGTGCATCGGTCAGCCCAAGCGCCTTTCCGAGTTGTTGGCTTGAAACGGTCTGCTGTCCTTTGTCCGCCAGGGCTTCGGCGCGGCGAAGGTACAGACTCATGCGTTTAACGGCCAGCGGCGGGGGAAGCGCATTGCGAGGTGAATCTGAAGGTTTGCGGGGTTGTTTTGGACTCATGACAGAAAACATTCTAGACCGATGGAGACGAGGACGTCAATATCGGTTTGCAAATCCTCATTAGCGTGCTTGACATCCTCGCATCAGGTTCCTACTATCGACCTGTGTTTTAACAATGGATTTATAAGTACCGTCCCGAAAAGGAAGACTCATTATGGCCAGACGCACCGTATCCGTTTTATTTATAATGTTTTTCGCCCTGAGTCTCTGGGCCGATTCGACCAAAGGAGCCGACGCACCGACGCTTGAAGAGATCAGGAATCTCCCTGTTGCAGGCCCGGTTGGGTTTTCTGCTCGCGGAAAAATAGAAGAATATGTCGGGCATTGGGTCAAGAAGATGACCGAAGCAAAGAAGGTGTCGGACATTGTCAAGGCCCGACAGGCACTGACCGACGGATATGATGCTCACAACTCGCCGGACTGGCTGGTTTCATATGCGGAGGTTTCGGCGAAGAAGATACCGGTCCTGCTGGGGCTTTCAGACCGCGTCAAGCAGATACAGGCAAGCATGGCTCTTGCAGCGATGCCGCAGTACACGATCCAGCCTGCGCTGGAGAAAATGTCCCTGCATGAGAATCCCGCCGTGAGATACTGGGCGGCGCGGGGATATCGCTCGTCGGTCAGGAGGATGCTGCTTTATCCCGAACGCGCCAGGAAGATGTGCGCAACGCTGGAGCGTCTGGGACGAAAGGAGTCCGGACCGATTCTGGCTGTCGTCTTGCGAACGCTGATTATCTATCCCGGCATGAGGGCCGAAGCCGTCGCTCGGCTGCGATCGACCCTGGATAAAATCTGGCTTGCGCGTCTCGGTGATCTGCTCGCCGGCAGGAGCGATATAATCGAGACATATCACAAGACCGTTGAATTTCTTACGCCGTTTGACAAAGACGAGGCGGATAAGAAAAAAATTCTGCAACTGCTGGTCGATGCGCTGGAGGCAGCCTCGCAGGGATTCAATGAGTCAGGTAGTAGTAAAAAATCGGCCCAGCAGCCATGGATGGACCTGCTGAGCGAACTGGAAAGGAAATTGAATGCTATTACCGATACGCGCAAGGCGCCCATACAGGATATTCTGGTCGATACCAAAATGCCGATCAATGAAAAGGTTACTGAAGTTCGCCTGAAAGCGGTTCAGGAGCATTGGAAACCCCTGCTGGCGAAACTGGACGTCAAGCCCAGGCCGGTGCCCGTAACCAAAACCAAGCCGGCCAACATGACAAAAATGACCCCCGAATAGTAGCAATCAAAACCGCCTGCACCCAACCCGATATGGGGTTACGTCATGAAGTGGTTCTATATAATCTCGCTGTGCGTGGTGGGAGTGCTGGTAGCCTCGCCGATGTTCTTTCTGGAAGGTGCAGAGAAAGATAAATATAAAGGTAAAATCGTCCGATATGGGACCTACGGTTCCGCCGTACGTTCTGTCGATCCGGCCACCTGCGGGGACACAACCTCCTCCGGTTTTCAGGGCGATATCTACGAAGGACTTTACACCTATCATTTCCTGAAGCGCCCCGCACAGGAGTGGATCATTCCGCAACTGGCTGCCGATATGCCAAAAATCTCCAAAAACGGGCTGACCTATACAATCCGTCTCAAAAAAGGCGTCAAATACCAGCGCAACTCCTGTTTCGGACTTGACGAACAAGGCGAACCTAAAACTCGCCCTGTCAAAGCCGAAGACTTCGTCCTGTCATTCAAGCGAATCGCCGATTATCACGTCAACACCGGTCTGGCGTGGGCGTTCGCAACCCGGATCAAAGGGCTTACGGAGTACCGCGAAAAGACGCAGAAATATAAGATCGGCGACTTCTCCCGCTACGATCTGAACATTGAGGGCGTCCGCGCCGTCGATGACCTGACGCTCCGGTTCAAGCTGACCGAACCTTTCCCGCAGTTCTTGCTGGTCCTGGCGATGCACGTCTATGCCCCGGTGCCGCGAGAAGCTGTTGATTACTGGCTTAGAACCGAGTCCGACGGGGCGGGCGGGCGCAGGTCAATTCCTCTCGACAAGCGTGCTACCGAGTTCAGTGAGGCTCAGCAGGTTGTCGGCACCGGTCC
>JAXHSV010000161.1:0-7119 GCA_034190305.1 Planctomycetota bacterium
TACCGACCAGAGGGAATATTACAGGGAACACCGTAGAAGGTGACAGATACCGAACATTGTATCTGTTCACCCTTTGCCTTTGAGGGCTGGCCTGGTAACCATAACCGTGGATCGCCGCACGAGAATCTGTCTGTTGATCATCGTCATAGGGTTGGTGAATTTCCTTGCCTACACGGTGATGTATATGTCTGTGGAGGGAGACGCGATGAACGGATGTGTTCGCGCCGAGGTGGTGGACGGGCGTAAAGTTCCGCATTACTATCTTGTCAAACATGGGACCGAAGTCGTAGAGGTCTCCCGCGCTATGTGGATATATTCGGCCGTCCACAGCATCAGCATATGGATTACCGTCGGAGCGGTCCTTTTGAGCATGTTGACCCTGGCTAAGGACAGGATCATCTCTTCGATGCGCAGCAGCGTTGTTCGGGGCAGGACGTTTATCACCATCCTGGCGACGGTTGTAACGCTTATATCCCTGGCCGTTACGATGTGGTTCCTGCTTTACATGATTGGCCAGTTGGCCAATCCGCCCGTCGGTCCGCTATGACTTCTGTTGCTTCGGAAATTCTTGCTCCTTCCGGTCCGATCGCGTCGGCCCTGGAAAATTACGAGTGCCGCCGGGAGCAGCTGGCGATGACCCGGGCCGTCGAGAAAGCCTTCTCCGACAGTGAGCATCTTCTCGTCGAAGCAGGTACCGGTGTGGGGAAAAGTTTCGCTTATCTGGTTCCCGCCATCCTGGCTGTGCAAAACAAGCAGCGAGTGGTCATCTCCACCTATACCATCGCACTACAGGAGCAACTCATCGGAAAGGACCTTCCGTTTCTGCGGAAGCATCTGTCCATGCCTTTTCGGGACGTTCTGGGCAAGGGGCGAAATAATTATCTCTGCCTCCGCCGGCTGGACGCAACTCGTCGTAAGGCCGAAAAGGTATTCTCATCACGGCGCGAAATTTCCCAACTGTCCCGACTGGCTGAATGGGCCGATTCCGCCGCCGGAGGGTCAAGGCAGGACATCACTTTCGAGGTGTCCGAACCGGTCTGGTCTCGCCTTCGCGCCGAAGCCGGTTCCTGCCCCGGTCGAAAATGCCCTTTCTTCGAGAGATGCTTCTTCCAGTCCGCCCGCATGAAGATGCGAAAAGCCAATATACTGATAGTCAATCACTCAATGTTGTTTTCCGATCTCGCCCTTCGCTACGCCGGGCCTGACGGCGGGACGGATACGCCGGCGGAATTGCTGGGCGATTATGACCTGCTTGTTCTCGATGAGGCCCACACTCTTGAATCTGTCGCATCGGACCATTTCGGCACATCGGTAACGAGCGGGTCAGTGCGGTCTGTGTTGCGTGAATTGTTTAATGACCGCACCGGCAGGGGGCTTCTGGCGATGATTGAGGCGTCCGATGCCGTCGCCGCCGTTGCCGCTGCCGGCCGTGCCGCCGATGCCTTTTTCGGCGCATTAACCAATGCAGATACCGGTATTATCGCGCCAAACGGAAGAATCGCCAGGCCGAACGCGCTGCCCAATACGCTGTCGCCGGCCCTGGTAACACTGGCAGGGCGACTTGCGGATATCAGGAAGGATATCAAAGACCCCTCATCCCGCCTTGAACTGCAAGGTTATCAGCGTCGCCTGTGCGACCTGGCCGAGACTATTGACGCGCTAATCTCGCAGAATTATCCCGATTCGGCTTACTGGCGGACCGTTGCGGGGAAGGGGCGGGCTGCTTACGGACTGCCGGGCCGGTCGGTGAAGCAAATCATCCTTGCCTGCGCACCGATAAATGTAGCGCCTATTCTCAAGTCCGCTCTGTTTGAGGCTGTCGGCTCGGTGGTGCTGACCTCGGCGACGCTGACGACGGGCAGGGGCGGCGTGGCGGGGTTCGATTACATCTGCAACCGATTGGGACTGACCGACGCACGCGAATTGCGTCTGGACAGCCCGTTCGACTTCCGCCGGCAGGCGAGATTGTACATCGAAACGGGACTTGGCGACCCGAACAGACTTGATGAGTTTTTACTACCGGCTTGTCGGACCGTTGAGCATTACGTAACCATGAGTCGAGGACGATGCTTTGTACTGTTCACCTCTTATCGGATGCTCCAGGCCGCTGCGGAGATCCTGGACGAATTCGCCCGGCGCGAAGGATATACGCTCCTGGTCCAGGGCGGACCGCTGCCGAGGTCGGTGATGCTGGATAAGTTCCGCAGGGGACGCAAGTGCATCCTGCTGGGGACAGCCAGTTTCTGGCAGGGCGTGGACGTTGCCGGCGAAGCGCTGTCCAACGTTATCATCACAAAATTGCCATTTGCAGTTCCTGACTCGCCGCTAATCGAGGCAAGGATCGACGCCATCCGCGCCGATGGAGGGAATCCGTTCGCCGATTACCAGTTGCCCGAAGCGGTCATCCGCTTCAAACAGGGCTTTGGACGACTTATCCGCTCCGGCAGCGACAGAGGATTTGTCGTATGCCTGGACCATCGCATCGTTACCAAATCATATGGTCGCCAGTTCATCTCTGCCTTGCCGGATGTCGAAATTATCCGAGATGCTTCCGGCCCTGGAGAATCCTGATTTCTGCGCATAACCGCAGCCCGCAGAAGGCCTTCTACGGGCTGGGAGTGTTGATAATTCGGCATGGTTCAATTCAGGGTAACACTTATGATGCAAAGGATTTTCATTCGTCGTTTTGTAACAGGCCCCTGCTTCAGCGGGGGCCTGTTACAAAACAATACGTTACCCGAAAACGCCATTTTTGAAGCAGGCCGATAATTCTAATTAGTTAACCGCTTTAACCTTCGTCGTCTGTGGCGGAGGAGCAAGCCAAGACCGCCCATAACCAGCATTGTCATCGCTCCCGGTTCAGGAAGCGGGCCGGGCGGTGGGCTGCCCGGGCTGCCGACGTTGGTTTTGT
Organism: Planctomycetota bacterium; assembly: GCA_034190305.1. GTDB lineage: Bacteria > Planctomycetota > Phycisphaerae > SM23-33 > SM23-33 > JAUWNJ01. The sequence goes on from JAXHSV010000161.1 coordinate 2,912, forward strand.
TTCCGGCGCCGGCGGGGTTGCTCTCATAACCCCCACAGACATCTCCAATTTCGCTGAGGGCCCAGTTAGTTCCAACGTTGGGATCGGCGCTCTGGTCGGTCAGGTGGATAGAGGCCTTGTTGTTATCCGTCGGCCAATCGCCGCTGTCGTCATAGATAACGTCGATGATCGCATTGGCGAAGTTCTTTCCGTCGTAGGCGGCGAGACTGTCCCACATGCTTATACGGTCCCCTTTATTGTCCAGCGACGACCAATCGGTTACTTCAATGAAGTTGATGTCTGCTCCCCATGCCGCCTGCATATCCGCCAGTGTGTTATCTGCGGCGTTGAACAGGACCGCGGTGGACAGCGGCGCGACGCTTCCGGCGGAAATGTTCGCGCTGCTCAATACGCCGTCATCATCGTCGTCGAGGACATAACCAGCCAGGTCCAACGTCTCGCTCGTTGATGTATTGTATATCTCGACGTACTCCCAGTCGCTGTCGGCTTTGCTGGCTGGGTTATACATGATCTCCGTGACGATCAAATCGGCCTTCACAGACGCGGGCAATTGCAATATCCCTGCGATCAGGCAGATTGCAGCCATTGTCATCGTCAGATTTTTCATTTTCGGACTCCTCAAATCTCTCATGTCGCTCCAAGCAACGGCGCTGATTACTCTTCCTTCGGGTGGTGTTCTTCCCCCCATTTGGTAAGGCTCACGTAGTAAGACCTGTGGGTTAACAAACTCTAAATGCAATCTACGATTTACATCCGGTGCGGGCAAATCAATGAGAAAAAGAGACGATGAATTACACGAATCATAAAAACAACAAAAATTGTTTAAGCCATCTTTCATTCGTCTAATTCGTGAACTATTTCATATAATGTGGCCATGAAAACTCTCCGCGAAGCGGTTCATGACGTTATCGAGCAGCGCATCCTTCCGTGGATCCGGCGTGACGGCATCAGCAATCTGCTCCTGCCCGAGCAGATTACCCCGACCCATTGCGCTGTGCCGCCGGAATGCAGTCAGCCGTGCGACCTGCGGCATAAAGAGCACGAACTCGGAATCGGGCTGAAGGGCAGACCTACGTACTGCATTGAGGACAAGACGGTCATAATTCCGCCGCGCAGGATGGTGCTCATACCGGCAGGGACGCTCCACACCTCGACCCAGAAAACGATGCGGTTCACCGTAAGCCCCGACCCCAAATTATCCTCTTCGATGTTGTGGTTCACGGCCTATCCGTTCGGTGTTCAGGTACAGGTTTCATACATGTCGGACGATAAGGATGTGTCGGAGGCAATATGGCGGATGTTTCTGGGCCGGTACTTCAGCACACTGATGGACCGCCTGGTGGAGGAACTCCGCACCAGACCGTCCGGTTACGCCCGCATCGCCCGGCACATTCTTTTGGAATTCGTGGAGCGTTGCCTGCGGGCGCCGGCGGGTCCGACCGTATTACGATCATCTGGGCCGATAACTCTATTGCAAAACAGTGGTTACAGGTTACGGTCAAAGCCACCGCTGCGACGGGGCTGGCTGAACCTGACGTATTCTATTTCGGAAACGCCATCGGTGAAACGGGCAATTCGCCCACCGACGCGACGGTCAAGCCCACCGACGAGATCGGCGCGCGGAATAACCCTCACACACTGGGCGGTCCCGAAGGCCCGGCTGGGATCGACGACGTCTATGATTTCAACCGCGACAAAAAAGTCGGCCCGACGGACGAGATAATAGCACGCACCAACGGGACAAGTTCCCTGACGGCATTGAAATTAATCACCGTTCCGTAGTTCACGCGCACCGGCGCCGCCTGGTTTCTACCGGATCGGCGTTCTTCTCCGCCGACGCGGGAAACGATTAATTGGCCGATTATGGTTGAGTAATTGTATTTACAGCCCGCTGGATGTTTTCTCCTTCTCCGAGGGATTTGGGTTTTTAAAAAGCGTTCGTCAACGGGTAAGGCTATCCGCGCGGACGCTTTTTCAACAATTGTCGGGATTGCGTCCCCCACCCGCCGTTGCAAATTTAATAGCAGTTTCGGGTTTGGAAATAGCGGTGGCGGTGTTATAATTACTTATGTCGAGATTTGCTCATAGGTGGCGGCTGGTCGGAAATGTTCTAATAAACCACTTGAGCGCTCGATCTGATCTGTTTATGACTCTGGCACACTGGGCAGGGGGGCGTAGGGAGATTGTTATGCGCTTACGAAATAAGGTCTTTTACGTATATGTTACGTTTGCAGCGATAAGTCTGGCGGGTGGGTCTTATGCTTTTGCCGTCATATTGAATCCGCCGTTGGAACTGGTCAACACACTGCAACTTGGGGGGGATGACGTGGGCGAAATCGGGGGATTGGCGCCCGGCGGCAGTTACCTCTACACCGGCGACACCCTGTGGGACGAGCACGAGAATAACCTCGCAGTTTATCATTGCTTCAGCCACGCCGACGGCAGCGTCGTATCGACCGGCTCGATCCCCGGCACATATAACTTTGGATTCAGGCCGGCAGGGATGGCTTGGAGCAGCGGTTACCTGTACCAGACAGTATTTTCAAAGGGGATGACCGGTATAGTGAAGTACACTCCCGGTGATCCTGCTGTCGTCGCCGATGTCTATCAGTTCCAGGGAACCGAGGCCGACAATCGCGCCAAGGGGCTGACCCACGACGGTCGATTTATCTGGCAGGCGCACTATTCGCCGGAAGTCGGGCACATCTATGCGATTGACCCGGCTACGGGCGACCGTGTCAACGACCTGCTGGTCGATCCCTATCCCTATGGTGTGGCGTACGACGGTCGATATTTCTGGGTTTCTCATCACGATACGTCCGCCAAAACCAGTTACGTCGCAAAGTACGACCGTTTTGGTGAGCAGTTGGCTACCTATTCGCTGCCGACATTCATGTCGCCTAACGCTGCGATTGGAGATTTGGCCGTTAGCGGTAGCGGCCTGTTTGCTCACGTGCTGGGAAGCAACGAAGTAGCGCATTTTACGCTTCCGGAGCCAACGGGAAGTCCACCGTCGCTGGCGCCCGGCGTGCATTCAGCCTCTATCTATACTGCCGCGACTATCGGTTACGACGGCAAAGTGGTGGCCGATGCCCAGGGGGCTGCGAATTACGCACAACTTCCCATCGCCGCCTCTGTCGCACGGCAGGCACTGGGTTCTGCGATGGACGTATCTGGATTGGCCCGTTCGTACTACGACGAGAGCGGAATCCACAACGTCGTAAATGCACTTGCTTACGGTCAGTGTCACGAATCGGACTTGCAGGCTTCCGGAGTACTGATGGTCAACAAAAGCATCCTGATTTCACCGTCTTCCTGCGGATTGCCTTCCGGCACAGCGGTTTGGGCAAAAGGTACGATAACTTTCAACGGTCTGTTACAGGCCTTGCGGGATGAAGGTGAAGGTTGGCCCGATGCAACGGACCTTGCGGCGGTCTTCACGGCGCGGGTCGTCAAAACCGTTTTGGGTAATGATGTTGTCTGCTTCGACGGGAGCGTTTCACTTCTGGGCCAGGAAGACGACAATTGGGTGAGGGCTGTCCTTACCGGAGGCGCCGACACACTTGCCCTTCGAGAGGCGGCTGGTGAACTCGTCATTACCGAAACCCTGGCCAGTCTTGAACTCGACCACATTCAGGTGGATTTTCTTGTTCCCGCCGTTGTCGGAGAAAACTTTCACGTCAGCACAATATTCAGCGCCGCAGCCCATGTCCCGTCCATGGCGGAAGGATTGGGAGCGGAGGTTGCTTTCGGTATTGCAGGCGAATTAGGTGAGGGATACAGCGTCGGCAGCGATCCAGAGGCTTACTACGACGAATACCAGGGCGGTCCCTGGCCGGAGTGGCCGGGTTGGTCGGACTGGCAGGAACAGTATATTCCACCAGATGTTCCGGAACCGGCGACTGTGATAATCCTTTTGACCGGCGGGTTGTTCGTTCTGCGACGGCGAAGGAAAAACCTCAACTAGCGAACGAGGTGCGAAAATGTCCCGCCAATGCCGGCTGATTCACTTTTCCGGAATTGTCCAGGGTGTCGGTTTTCGCTATACAGCCAGGCGACTGTCCGAGCGGTTTGACGTAACCGGATATGTTAAAAACCTGCCGGACGGGCGGGTGGAAGTCGTTGTCGAAGGCCCGTCCGACCAGATAGACGCCTTCGTCCAGGCCGTTAGCGATCGAATGGGTCATTACATCCGTCAGACCGACCAG
>JAXHSV010000162.1:0-7081 GCA_034190305.1 Planctomycetota bacterium
GATCGCCATTCAGGCCCGAAGGGCCGGGCAGAAGTTAGCCGTGCCCGCCAGGGCACGGTGCGTGCGGCAGAGCATCCAGAGCCCCAACGGGGCGACAGAAATTACCCCGACGGCAAAACCTTCTGTCGCCCCGTTGGGGCTTTTGCTACAACTGCTTTTATGCCCGGGGGCTTACGCCTTTGTCATTACCCACATCTCTTGTTTTAGCCGTTATCTCTTCGTCCCGCAGGGACGTGATGACAATAGCCCGGCAATTCATTGCTGGGAAAGAGATTATCGTTGTGAATTGAGTCCTGCAGGGACGATTGATCTGTTCGTAACGAGGATTATTTCAATCGTCCCTACGGGACTTCACACTCTCAATGGCCTCGGTTCCCAGCGATAAATCGCTGGGCTATTACCACTATGTCCCTACGGGACAATGCCTTATATTGCCAATAACTTGTGGGTAATGACAAGGGCTTACGCCCCCGGCTAACTTCTGACCGGCCCTTCGGGCCTAGACTAACCCGCGTTGTCCTGTTAGAGTACTTGGCGTTATCCCGTCGGGAAAGCCACTGTTCCTGACAGGCAAAGTCTGCTATGCTCTGTCGCGCCACTGGCGGCATCGGTATTACGACGGAACGACCTGATACGAAAGGACAATCAACGATGGGAGGTTTCTTCGGCGTCGCATCCAGAGACGATTGCATCGACGACCTGTTTTACGGTACGGATTATCATTCCCACCTCGGCACCAAACGCGGCGGACTGGCGGTGTGGAACCCCAAAGGCTTCACGAGGTTCATCCATAACATCGAGAACGCACAGTTCCGCACAAAGTTCGAAGACGACGTCCCGCACCTGGAGGGTAACATTGGTATCGGCGTCATAAGCGATTTCGAAGACCAGCCGCTGATTATCGGTTCGCACCTCGGAACGTACGCCATCGTAACCGTCGGAGTGGTCAGAAACGCCGAGGAACTGGCTCAAAAGGCGTTCGGAATAAGGACCACGCACTTTTCCGAGATGAGCGGCGGGGCGATTAACCCAACCGAACTGGTCTCGACACTGATAAACCAGCAGGAAACCTTCGCCGACGGTATCGCCAACGTCCTTGAATCCATCGAGGGTTCCTGCTCGCTGCTGCTGGCGACGGGCGACGGCGTCTATGCCGCGAGGGACTCACTCGGGCGAACGCCCGTCGTTATCGGGAAAAAGCCCGGCGCGTGGGCGGCGACGCTGGAGAGCTGCGCGTTAGAGAACCTGGAATACAAGGTGCATTCCTACCTCGGTCCCGGCGAAATCGTGCGCATAACGGCAGACGGTATCGAACAACTGCAACCCCCCGGCGAAAAGATGCAGATATGCGCCTTCCTGTGGGTCTATTACGGATACCCCGCTTCCTGCTACGAAGACATCAACGTCGAGGCCGCTCGGAATCGCTGCGGGGCGCTGCTGGCGAAAAATGACGAAGTATCGGTCGATTTCGTAGCGGGAATTCCGGATTCGGGGACCGGGCACGCCATCGGATACGCCAACGCCGCCGGCATCCCTTTCGGAAGACCTTTCGTCAAGTACACCCCGACCTGGCCGAGGAGCTTCATGCCGGCCGACCAGAGCGTCCGCGACCTGGTCGCCAAGATGAAACTTATCCCCGTGCGTGAACTGATAGAGGGCAAGCGGCTGCTGTTTTGCGAGGATTCCATCGTTCGCGGAACGCAGTTGAAAGACACCATTCAACGGCTTTACGACAGCGGCGCCCGCGAGGTGCACATGAGGCCGGCGTGCCCTCCGCTGGTCTATGGATGCAAGTTCCTGAACTTCTCCCGGTCAAAATCCGAAATGGACCTCGCCGCTCGCAGGGCGATTAAGGAAATCGAAGGACAGGCCGACGAAGGACTGGAAGAATACGCCCGCCCCGGTTCAGGGAAATACTGCATGATGCTCGAAAAGATCCGCGAGCGAATGAACCTCACCTCATTGAAATACCAGACGCTGGAGAATCTCATCGAAGCCATAGGCCTGCCGAGAGAAAAAGTCTGCACCTATTGCTGGAACGGCGCGGAGGAGTAGATCGTGGTACTGGCGTCCCGCCTGTGATTAATGGGCCATGGCACCCATGCCACGAATGGCGTATGTGTTTAGCCTCGAAAAGGCGAAAGATTGTAGCCCAGGGCGCAAGCCTTTGTCATTACCCACATCTCTTGTTTTAGCCGTTATCTCTTCGTCCCGTAGGGACGTGATGACAATAGCCCAGCAATTCATTGCTGGGAAAGAGATTATCGTTGTGAATTGAGTCCTGTATGGACGATTGATCTGTTCGTAACGAGGATTATTTCAATCGTCCCTACGGGACTTCACACTCTCAATGACCTCGGTTCCCAGCGATAAATCGCTGGGCTATTACCACTATGTCCCTACGGGACAATGCCTTATATTGCCAACAACTTGTGGGTAATGACAAGGGCGCAAGCCTTGGGTGACGAGCGCGCCTTCTGGGAAAAAGCCTTGTGAGGGCGACAGATATTGCCCTGCGAATTTTCTGCCGCCCCTGCCGGGACTAACGGTTTGCCGGTGGCACCGAGGACCCCACCCTCACGGGCGGGGTTACAAATCTTTCGCCCTGTCGGGCTACGAAATCGGTCAGTCAAGCAGGCTTCTTCTCCCATTTCTTCCGCTGCGATTCAAGCCGCTCGAGCAGTTTGTCCATCGCCTTGGCTGGGTCGCCGTCGAGGACCTTTCGCAGGCCGTCAAGGCGCTTGAGCGTCGGCAGGCCCCAGCCGATGTCTTCGTAGAAGGATTGACCGAGAATATAGATTTGCAGCACATAGGATGGGCCTTTGTGTAACTCCAAGGCGCCCTTGGTAAAAGGGCGAGCGCGCTGAAGGTACCCACTCTGCGCCAGATGTTCGATGACCTTCTCAGCCTGTTCCTTGGAAATGGTTACATGATCAAAACCCGGCATGGATTTGACAAGGGCTGAAATCCTGCTCAAAACAAGGCTTCGGTACAAGAGTTTATTCTGCGGGCCGTGATAACGAAGGGTGAGTTTAAATGAATCGATATTGTCCTTGAGTTCCCTGACGCGTTCAGCCGTGCGGTCGGCTTTGACGTTTACGGTCAGCGTGAAGGTCTGTGCGGCCGGCTTATTCTTCTCCCATCCTCTCTTGTATTCCAACGTCAGTTTGGCTTTTCCCGCTTTTTTGGCGGTGAAGGTAAATACGTACTTTCCCCCGCCGCCGACGCGGTGCATCATAATCCTCCCGCCTGTGCCGGGCGCAGGGGCGGGAGGCTGGTCCGAAACGTATTTGACCCCGCCGACATGCCCAAGCGCATCGCCTTCGATTTTCCCCACCACCCATTGGTATCCGGTCGTCGGATTGCCCTTCAGGCGAATGATGATTTGCTGCCCGACGACGGCGGAGACCGTCTTTCCGTCGGCCGATTCGTCCAGTTCCAGCGGGGCTAGGCCGGTCGGGGCGGATTCGGTCGGCGAAGGCAACAACCTGCCCTTTTTAGGATCAATCGGCGTCCCGCCGGTCAACTCCGGCATCCATCCCCGCACGTAAGACATCTGGTAATACCGCATCATGCCCCACGGCGTCTTGATGCGGTCCCACATCTCCACACCGGCGATTTGATTCCCGTCGTAAGTAAGCCAGCTGAACCGCCTTTCGCTGCGTGTGCCGACGGCGCTGATGGTGTATTGATATTTCCATTTGCCTGATGTGTACGTACCGTCCTTTCTTGTGTCGATCTTGGCCGGCTTGGCCGGAGAGTGCTTCTTGTCGGCTTGCCGTTTCGCCGCCTTCAGCGGCGCCCGGCAGTGTTCGCACTGGCCCAGGCGGGCAGAGCATTTCGGGCATAACTTGTGTGCCCCGCTCGTGGTGAATCCGCCGCACTCGACGCATTTTCCGACGGAGGTGATGTACATCCTGCCTTTGCAATTCTCGCACAGTTCCGCACGCCCCGCCCCCGCCAGAACCAGCAATGTCAACACGCCCAATCCAACCGCAATCCGTTTCATCGTACTGCTCCTTACTGTTTTGCGCACAAAATCTCCCATATTCCATTCAATACCTTGTTAGACGCCTCGTTCATATAAATAGTTTCAATGTTTTTATAATTTGTGTAATTCGTTCCAATTCGTGTAATTCGTGGTTTATTTTTGCTCGTTACTCAAACATATCGTACTTTTTCTAATGAGGGAGACCTGAGAAACCAATTGGGGCGGACCGGAGGATAACCAGATGCGTTACTGGCTCGGGAGACCTTTGTTGATACTGGCTGTGATTCTGCTTGTACTCGGCGGGATTTCCGTTTATTGGCTCAAATCAGGACCGGCGGCTGCGGGTGCGGACGATAATCCATCGGGGGGAGCAGCCTACTACCAACGGCTCGAGCGGGTAATGGACGACGTGGAGAACGGGCGATAAATCTGCCGAAATGGCCGATTAAGGGATAAATCCGGGGCAACCCGCCGCCTGCACGTTCCCTAACCTGCAATTACCAAAGCACTTACGCTTCTGGCGCATACTTTGCATACTCTTTTAAAATAGCGTTCGGCTTTCTGCATCCAGCTTTCAGCAATCGGTGTTCTTTTTGATTTTTTGCTGACCGCTGATTGCTGACTGCTGACCGCTTTTTTAGGAGTGTGCAATGCGTCTGGACAGATTGACAGTCAAGGCCTCCGAGGCAATCGCAGCGGCGCAGGGGGCTGCGTCCGACCGAGGACATGCAGCCATCGGCCCGTTGCACCTGCTGTATGCGCTGTTAGGTCAGGAAGGCGGTATCGTAGCCCCGCTTCTGGAGAAGATCGGCATCGGCGCCGGCCGCGCGGGTGAAATAACAGATGCCGAACTGTCCCGCCTGCCCAGCCAGTCCGCCCAGGCCGGTATGGGCGCCGAACCGGTCTTTCAGGAAGTGCTCAACCGCGCCGAGAAAGAAGCCAAAAAACTCGGCGACGAATACACTTCGGCTGAACACTTTCTCCTCGCCCTTTCTGAGGTGGATTCGCCGGCGAAGGAAATCCTCTCGACGCTGGGCGCCGACCGCCGCCGGATACTGGCGGCGATGAAGGACATTCGCGGCTCGCAGCGCGTTACCGATGCGACCCCGGAAGATAAGTACCAGGCGCTTCAGCGCTACGGGATAGACCTGGTGGAAATGGCCCGGTCGGGCAAACTCGACCCGGTCATCGGACGCGACGACGAAATCCGCCGGTGTATGCAGGTGCTGTCCCGCCGGACGAAGAACAACCCCGTCCTTATAGGTTCGCCGGGCGTCGGAAAGACCGCTATCGTCGAAGGCCTGGCCCAGCGAATTGTCAACGGCGACGTACCGGCAGGACTGGTCGGAAAGAGCGTTATCGCGCTTGACATGGCCGCTCTGCTGGCGGGAGCGAAGTTCCGCGGCGAGTTCGAAGACCGCCTCAAAGCCGTCATTAAGGAAGTCGTCGATGCCGACGGGCAGATAATCCTGTTCATCGACGAGTTGCACACCGTCGTCGGCGCCGGAGCCGCCGAAGGCGCCATCTCCGCTGGAAATATCATCAAACCGGCATTGGCGAGAGGACAACTCCGCTGCATCGGCGCGACCACGATCGACGAATACCGCAAGCACGTCGAAAAGGACGCCGCACTCGAACGCCGCTTCCAGCCGATCCTCGTCGGCGAACCGGACAGCGACCAGACTATCGCAATCCTGCGAGGACTGAAGGAACGATACGAAACCCATCACGGCGTGAGAATCACAGATGCAGCCCTGGTGGCGGCTGCGACAATGAGCCACCGTTACATCACCGACCGCTTCCTTCCCGACAAGGCCATCGACCTGGTCGATGAAGCCGCGTCCCGCCTGCGGATCGAAAACGATTCCATGCCCGCCGAACTGGACGAACTGCATCGGCGAGTTATGCAGATGCAAATCGAGCGAGAAGCCCTGCGCAAGGAGACCGACTCAGCCTCGTCAGAACGCCTTGCCGACCTGGAAAAACAACTGGCCGGTATGGAAGAGAAAGACCGCGCCCTGACGGCGCGATGGGAAGGCGAGCGGAAGGTTCTGGCCGAGGTGAAGTCCGCCCGCGAAGCGATCCAGGCCAAGCAGACCGAACTGGACCAGGCCCAGCGGGCGGGCGAACTGGAAACCGCCGCACGTATCCAGTACGGCGAACTGGTCGAGTTGAAAAAACAGGCCGATGCAGCCGAGAAGCGCCTCGCCGAACTGCACTCCGGCGGCGGAGCGCTTGTCCGCGAGGAAGTTACGCCCGACGAAATCGCCGAAGTCGTCGCCCGATGGACGCACATCCCGGTCGCAAAACTTATCGAGGCCGAACGCGACAAACTGATGAAAATGGAAGAGCGAATGCGCCGGCGCGTCGTCGGGCAGGATTCGGCGCTCCGCGCCGTCGCCGACGCCGTACGCCGAAGCCGCGCCGAACTGTCCGACCCGCGCAGACCCATCGGCTCGTTCCTTTTCCTCGGACCGACCGGAGTGGGAAAAACCGAACTGTGCAAAACGCTCGCCGAACTGCTGTTCGACACCGAAGAGGCGATGATCCGCATCGACATGAGCGAGTTCATGGAGCGACACGCCGTCGCCCGCCTGATCGGCGCGCCGCCCGGATACGTCGGATACGAAGAGGGAGGACGCCTCACCGAGGCCGTCCGCCGAAGACCTTACAGCGTCATACTGTTCGACGAAATCGAAAAGGCCCACGCCGACGTCTTCAACGTCCTGCTCCAGGTGCTCGACGACGGCCGGCTGACCGACGGGCAGGGAAGGACCGTCGATTTCAAAAACACCATCATCGCTATGACCTCAAACATCGCCTCGACGGTCGTGCAGGAACTGGCCGACAAGAAGGCCGAGGACTGGGAGATCGAGGCCGAGTTGACCGATGCGCTCAAGCAGCATTTCCGGCCCGAGTTCCTCAACCGGATCGACGAAACGATTATCTTCCACACGCTGACGAAGGAAAACATAGCCGCGATAGTGGGAATCCAGGTCGGCCACCTCGCCGAGCGCCTCTCCGAGCGGAAAATTACGCTTTCGCTGACCGACGACGCCCGAAACCTCGTAGCCCAGTTCGGCTACGAGG
>JAXHSV010000163.1:0-7041 GCA_034190305.1 Planctomycetota bacterium
TCTGCGTGACGGGATTGAATCACGCGATTCGAGCAGCCTGCATGTTTCGTCTTGGCCGGTAACGAGCCACGAAAAGGAGAATGGGCGTTCGAGGCGAACAGGACCATATTAGTGTGCGTCCCTTGGGGGCAGCGCGAATGGGAGGTTGGTTCGCCAGGCGATTTATCCGTCAAAGACCTTGACAGGACTAACTTCATGGGAGAAAGACTATGCGCAATTCGGGAGTCGGATCCTGTCCCTACTAAAAATTATATCCGGCTTTGAGTTTGTAGTTTGTGGGTCGGGCATACTTGCCCGACATCTTCTGTCATGGCCGAAACGGAAAGGACATCGGTTGGCGGAATTTTCTATCACGTTATGAATCGCGGGAACGAACAACCGGAAAAGAGACTCAAAAGCAGAATGTCTCCTATAAACATACTCCCCATCTAACCTTTATGCACCCCGGGACAATGGGATGGCGCCCTGGTAAAAAATTCACGCCGTGCCAGGCCTCCGAAGCTTATTGATACGCCCCGAAGTCTGGCACGGCGTGCCACCCCTCCCGCTGGTGTATTGTATCTCCGGTTCAATCGTGCGACGTGAAGATTGTGCACTCAGCCAATTCCGTTTTCTGGTCCTTTCCAAAGAGCGTAACGATAAAATATCGTCGTTGGCAGGTATTGCTGCCGTCGGATTCAGCCCAGGTGCAGTCCACCCATGCCCGAACAGTAGCCGAGCCGGCTGATGCGTTGGCCGGACCCACCCATGTTCCCACCGACTCCAGCGGCGCTACGTTCCATTTAGCGAGTCTGACACCGTCGCGAGCCTTCCGGGCGGACTCTTCGTCCAGGTGTTTGCCCACCACTGTAACGGCGTGTTTATAGGCCTGGCGGGCTGCGGAGGCGTTGGCGTGAACGTCCTGACCGGCTGATTTGTAAGCGACGGTGCGATGGCGAACGAGTCGGCAGCAAGTAGCCCCATCGACGCTGCGACCGCCCAATTGCGTAACTAATCCGTCAACCACCGTCGCTGAAAACTCTCTCGCCCAGGCGCCGACGGACCAGCAGGCCTGAAATCGGCTGCCTGTTCCGGCGACCCAATCAGGTCGGCCGAACAAGTCCACCAGGTCGGCGTAGTACACTTTCCCGCCCTGCTCGATTCGCCATTCCCCCGGCGGATTGACTGCCGTCGGACGGACCACCGACGACGACGCCAGCGCCTCGCGGCTGGCGGACTCCCCGTCGATCTGCGTAACCACGCCACCCGTCGCCAGAACGGTATGCTCCTCGCCCCACTTCATCTCAACGTGGTCGAGCCTCTGAAACGTCAGCGACGGATAACCCATCCGGCGGATCAATTCGCCGGTGGTTATAGGCATCTCCGCCGGACGTTGTGACACAGTCGGATTGGCGGGAACGGTCTGCTTATCACCAAGGTCCAGCACAGTGAGGAAACGCTTCAGTTCCGCCGACGTCTGCTGCTGTGATTTCAGCGCGGCGGCCAGTTTGGCGCGATCCGACCGAAGGGCGCTTCCGACCTTCTCGATATTTTGCTTTTCTTCCCTCAAAGCCAACAGTTTGTTCGTGAGCCCATCGGCGCGGATGCGGGCCTTCTCCGCCTGCGCCTGGTTGTCGGCGGCGAGTTTCTCCGTCTTGGCCAGAGATTCGGTATGGGCCTGCTTTTCCTGTTCAAACTTTTCATTCAATTGTGCGATGAATTTTTCGGCTTCGGCCGCCTTGGCCTTTTCTGCTTCAGCGGTCTGGGCGGCGTCAGCGGCGCGGGTAACGGCCGATGCCAACTCAGTCCTGGTATCGGACAGTTGTTTATTCAGGTTCTCCCGCTCGGTAACGGCCTTATCCAGCCGGTTCTGGATATCGCCAATGCTTCTGGTGCTGTCCTGCAAAGCGCTTTGCGCGCTGCGGGGGGTAATAAAATACCCCGCTGTTCCGAAAACGATTGCTGCCGCAACGATCGGCGTAACGGTCTTCATCCACGACGGTAAATTTCTTTTCGATTCGTTGTCCATTTTTCAATGTCTCCAAATCTAAACCTCACCCTCTAATTGAAAATCCACACCGAAATATCTATCGACCCCCGTCGGGGCGACCTTAAGTAACGAACAAATCAAACAAATGTGTCCATCCGGGCGTCGGCGCGGTATAATGAACCGTATCGGAGGTGCTTGCGTAACGGAATGTCTGAATTGTATCGAACAGAGCCAACCGCCCGGAAGGAACGGGCGATACTGGTGGGTGTGATCCTTCCCGGTAGCGACGTGGACACCCACGACCCGCTGGGCGAGTTGCGGTCGCTGGTGCGGACAGCCGGGGCGACCGTCGCCTATGAGATGACCGCCCGGCGAGACCGCATCCATCCCGGCCTGTACGTCGGCGCGGGCAAGGCAGAGCAAATCGCCGATCTCGCCGACGCCGCCGAAGCCGACGTGGTTGTCTTCGACACCGACCTGTCACCGGCACAGATACGCGACCTGGAGAATATCGTAGGCAGAAGGGTCCTTGACCGAAGCGAGGTTATTCTGGATATTTTCGCCGCTCACGCCCGCACCAGCGAGGCGAAACTCCAGGTGGAACTCGCCCAGTTGGAGTACACCTATCCGCGTCTTCGGCACATGTGGAGCCACCTGGAGCGTATCGCCGGAGGCGCATCCAGCGCCGCTGCCGCCGTCGGTGGAATCGGAACGCGCGGGCCCGGCGAAAAACAGATCGAAATCGACCGCCGACTGGTCCGAAAACGCGTTACCGAACTGAAACGGCGTATCACCGAAATCGACAAACGCAAACAGCGGATCGTGCGGAACCGGCGGGGAAATTTCCTCATCTGCCTCGTCGGGTACACAAACGCCGGAAAGAGCACGATGATGAACCTCCTGACCGGCGCCGGAGTCGGCGTAGCCGACCAACTATTCGCCACGCTCGACACCCGCACGCGACGATGGAACCTCGGCGACGGGCAGATCGCCCTGCTGAGCGATACGGTCGGATTTATAAGCCGACTGCCGCATCACCTCATCGCCTCGTTCCGCGCGACGTTCGAGGAAGCCATCGGCGCCGACCTGCTGTTGCATGTCGCCGACGCATCCGCCCCGCGAGTCGAGCAGCAAATCCAGGCGGTAGATTCCGTCCTCGACGAACTCGGATGTAACCGGAAAGACCAACTGCTCCTGTTTAACAAGACCGACCGAATAACCGACCCGACCATCAGGAAAGTCCTTTCCGGAAAACACCCCGGCGCTATCTTCACCTCTGCCGCTACCGGCGAAAACGCCGATGCCGTCGTCGAAGCGGTCCTCATGAAGATCCAAGGCCGATGGGTCAGCGTTACCATCGAAGCCGATTGCGCCAACGGACGATTGATGCAGTACCTCGCCCGCCACGCACGAACCACAGTCAAAACATACCTCGACAGCAGCGTCCGAATGGAAGCGACCATCGGCGAAAAACACCTTGCCGAACTGAATGCCTTCGGTAAAGACGTCAAAATACTGACAGGAATCGGGAATTAACACTTCAGAGAGAATTTCCTTGATCCGTGAACTCGTTAATTCGTGAACTCGTTAATTCGTTGAAAGAGCAACCATTACGGTAAATATTGCACAAAATGATAAGCGGTGCTTCAAATTGCCGTAAAAATCAGATAACCGTCGCAGAGAAAACGAGTTCACGCATTCACGAGTTCACGCATTCACGAGTTCACGCATTCACGAGTTCACGCATTCACGAGTTCACGCATTCACGAGTTCACGCATTCACGAGTTCACGAATTCACGAGTTCACGAATTCACGAGTTCACGAGTTCACGATTTCGCGCTGTAGCATTAAATAATTACCTTCTACTTTTTTGTGAATCCGGCGTTATTGACGTCGTTGCAGTATTCCGGAAGGGCTGTGAGGTGATCGAGTAGTTCGCTCAGAGACGCCTCTGCCAGCGCGATTGCGGTATCGGCTGCGCCGTAGTAGAGGCGGACCCTGTCGCCGGCGCAGACCCATCCGCAGGAAAAGACCACGTCGCCGACGTCTCCGATCCTTTCGTAGGTTTCCTGCGGGCTGAATATCCATTCGTTGCTTCTGCGGATAATTATTGTCGGGTCGTCACGGTCCAGCAGGGCTGCGCCGATGCGGTATATGGCGCCGGCTGCTGTTTTGCGAACGCCGTGATAGAGTATCAGCCATCCCAGCGGTGTCTCCATCGGTGGGGGGGAAAGCCCAATCCTGTTGGCATCCCACCATCCGCCCTGTCTTGCCCGCATGAGTATTCGCGTATCGCCCCAGTGTTTCAGGTCCGGGGAGAACGACATCCACATATGGGCGGGCACGATTTCAGAAACCAGGCCGTAGGGTCGGTGAATCATCGCCCATCGTCCGTTGAACTTTACGGGAAACAGTGCGGCGTCCTTGTCTTCCGGCGGCATGATCGGTCCGAGTCGCTCGAATTTCCGGAAGTCCCGCGTTCTCGCCAGCGATACTAGCGGACCGCACTCGCTGTAGGCTGTGTATGCAATCAGGTACTCGCCGTTTTCCGGAACGAAAGTGATGCGCGGGTCTTCCACGCCCCAGAGTTCTTCGGGGTGATTTTTCGGGTCGGCGGGGAAGGTTGGTTTCGGGTCTATGTCCCAGTTTGAGACGCCGTCGGCGCTTTTTGCGACGGTCAAGTGACTTATGCCTCGGCGGTCCTCAACGCGGACCAGCAGCAGCGTACGGTTGTCGAATTGCACGGAGGCAGCGTTGAAAACCGAATTAGCGGGGTAAGGCCAATCATCAATGGTTAATATTGGATTGGACGGGTGCCTTCTGAACAGTTCGCCGAAAGTGCTTCCCATTTCATCTTTCTCCTGACCTGGCCGGACGATTATTTCGCGACCTTATCGTTGGGGCCTATAAAGACGCCTTCATTCGTATCGGCCCGCCATCCGGTCAGGTTCAATGGAACTTTGTGACGTTGCCAATCGGAGGCAATCCGCTTCCGGATTTGCTCCCATGGTCTGACGCCGCTGGTGGCGTCGGGGCGTTCGACGTTACATGCTCCGACGGCTACCGCCATGGTCATCGCCCCTTCCAAATCCAGCCCGTGGAGAAGCCCCGCGAGAAAACCCGCAATTGTGCAATCGCCTGATCCGGTGGTTCCGGCCACATCTACCTTGAAACATGGTGCGAGCAGTTCCCTTCCGGCCCATTTATCCGTATCGTTGGGCGCTGCCGCTCCGGCGGCTGCGAGCCTTGAACTGTCCGAAGTGGTTCGAGCGTACAGACCGGCGGAACCGAGTTTCAGTACGACCACAGCCGCTCCAAGGTCTATCAGTCTTTGCGAAATTTCCCCCAGTAATCGACCATCCACGAGAGGCGTGATGTCCCCGTCGTCTGCCTGTTGCGACATCAGATCGAACCTCGTCCGATCCAGCATGAAGAGAATCTCATCCAGGCTGGGGCCGAAAACATCAACGCATGGTAGTACTTTAGAAAGCAGTGCGGGCCAGTCCACTCGCCCGGCTTCGGAGGCTGGGTCAGGCTTAGCCATGTCGAGCGAGACCGTCAGTCCCGCTTTTTTGACGACGCGGAGTAATTTTTCCAGTTCCTCCCCGCCGTCGATGAACATGCGCCGCATGATAGGAGGGTAGCCGAAATGGAAAAGCCTCACGCCGCGGAGGTGTTCGAGCGCTACGTCATCTGCGCCGAAGGTGTCGTTGGCGCCGGGGCAGTGCAGGAAGACGCGGTCCACGCCCGGCGGGCTGATGACGATGGTGTAGGAAGTGTGCTCGCCCGGCGTAACGATCATCCCTTCAGCCAGAGCGCCGTCGCGTTCGCGAAGTATCTCCAGGGTCGCTGAACCGAACCGGTCGTCGCCGATCTTCCCCATCAGGCGCGTGGAGATGCCGAGACGGTGCAGCGCCAGTCCCGTATTTGAAACGGCCCCTCCGGTGGCGGTTGTCGCCGGACCGACGTTCAGAAGACTGCCCGGTACGAGAATCGTCCCAAGCCCGCCGGAAATGCCCTCCAGCGCGGGAATAATGTCAAGGCATATATGCCCCGCTACTACGACTTGTACCTGCTTGTTCATAATTTTTAAGAGAATATTGAATAATGAACGGAGAATGTCGAATTTTGAAGTAGCAGAAAAAAGAAAGAGCCATGCCCGGAAAAAATGTTACGCTTCCTGACTTTTCTTTTTCTTCTTCCAGCAAAACCAAAATCCCCATAATCCAATAATCCCCGTAATCCCGCTATCCTTCCTTTTCTTCTTTTTACTTCGAAATTCAAGATTCTCTGTTCGATATTCGACGTTCATTTTATCTGTCAATGCATCTCCACGTCCACGGTTCCGACCCCGCCGCGATAGAAGTTGAACTGCACGTTCGGATGAAGCGCAAGCAGCGACATCGGCGTAGAGGCGTCGGGGATCTTTTTGGAGATCATCAAAGTCGTCAGCCTCATTCCGAAAGGATTATCGTGATTCCCCGCCTGCCAGATGGAAACCTTATCGGCCTTCCAGGTCTGGACCGGCCCAACCGTTACCGCCCGGTCGGGAACGAGGTCAAGTTGCCCTCCGCCGGAAGTTCGGGCGTTCTGCATGATTGTTACCGGGTGCAGATCGACGATCCTCGTGCCGAGTTTCAGGTATTCTTCGGGTTTCGGCGGGGCGTCTTTGTATTTTCCTTCCCGTTTTGGCGGGTCGTTGAACGCCCAGTGTTTGATGTCGCCCTGTCCGCCCTGCATGACCGCGCAACGGACACCTTCCCAGCTTTCGACGTATTCGGTTGCGTCGGCTTTGGGGAAGTGCAGGTTGGCTTCGGGCATGGCCAGTTCGTCCCGGATGCGGTTGAAGCATAATTCCATGTCGGCCTTGGCGAACGACAGCGGATGGTCAAAGGGCGCCTCGGACTCGCCGATGACCCATTCGTCCATGCCCCAAAAGTGGGCGTTCTTGAGAGACAGGTCCATCGCGTTGACCAGACGGGCGACCAGAGGTAACTGCTCGGTCGGTCCTATAGGTCCGCAGATACCGACGGGATTGTCCGCCGTCGCCCGGCGCCACGCTTCTGTGTAT
>JAXHSV010000164.1:0-7010 GCA_034190305.1 Planctomycetota bacterium
CAGTGTCATTCGGGACAAATATACCGAAGCCATCAGGCAAGCAGATAGGGGCGACATTAATTTGCTCGTAAGCCTGCACAGGAAGTACTCGGAGTGAGTGAGATTAGAGCGGTTTTCGTAATTCTTGTCGCATCCTTGCTACTGCGATGTCCTGGTACGTCGTCCGGCTACATCGACAACCCCTGCGGGTTGCTTGCTTCGCCGTCCTTGTCCCATGACATCTCGCTACGCCTTGATGCGACAATTATTATGAAAAACGCTCTAAAGGGGACAGAAGATTAAGGGGGGCGGGATCGGAACGTGATGCAATCCATTGTTTCAATCCGAACAGTGCACGAGTTGTCGCTCATAGACGTGTTGACAGGCGTCGGCGAATTCGCTGTGACGTGGCCGGGTCCGGGTTCGCAGATGGTCCAGCACCGTGGCCATGACCTCGACGGAACCCATATTGTCGAGTGTTTCAACTCCAAGAGCCCGTTTTCCGAAGTCCAGTATCTGCTGCTCAATCCCGGGTACGCGCCGAAGGATGTATTTGGCGTTCAGCGCCCATACTTTGAACAGGCCGGCCACGGTGTCCCGTTCGATGGCTTGGCGCGTCAGAGTTCCGTGGTGCGGAGTTGCGGTGCATTCGAAGTCCACGTTCCAGAAGATCGGCAAGCCTTTGATGTAGAACGTCAGCACGTAGGATTGCGGCATGAGGCTGCATGCCCAGTCATAGAAATGCAGATCAAAGCTCCGGCTCATAGTCTCAATGATAGTCTGACAATATGCAGCGTTGTCATGGCCGGATACGTCAATTCCGATGTCAATGTCGGAGTAGGCATCGACACATCCATCGAGAAGACTGCCTCTGAGGAAAGCTCTCTTAACGCGAGCATCGTCGCGGAAGATTGCCAATATCTTTTGTGCAGTTGTCCGACGAAGATCTTTGCCCTGTGTCACGCTCACCCTCAGTTCAAACGATCAGTGTGCTTGGAGATCGAGTAGGAATATGAGTGCTACGCTCAAAAAAGTCAAGTCCGGCGATGCGTTGGAGATTCCGGCCCAGACGTTCAACACGTTCATCAACGCTGCCCGCGACTTTCGCGACCGACGAAGTTCCGGGGGAGTTCTGGGGACGCCTTAACTTAATTCATCGTTTTTCTTTGGTTTCGGTCCGGGCTTTTGTCGTTGTAGAGTGCGGCCTTAGTTCCGTGCTCGGAATGTTTCTGTGCCCGTTCGTTCATTCACTAAACCAACCCGAACATCTTCGCCGCCGATGCGAGCATCAGCACTATGAATACCACTCGCACGACTCGCAGCGGCAGTTTGTGTGTCAGGTGTCCGCCGAACCAGGCGGCGATCATCGCCGCCGGTGCAATACACGCCACCAGCATGAAACTTCGCCAGATCGTGCCGTTGTCGCCGAGTTGGGCGTTTTTGAGGATCGCGCCGAACCAGGCAACGGCTGCAATCGTCGCCGACGACGTGGCAATGGAATTACGAAGCGGCATCTTCAAAAATGTCTGTTGTGCGGGTACGGCCAGCGTCCCGCCGCCAAGACCCAGCAGCCCCGCCGAAAGACCCATCAGCACGCCGACGATAAGTTTTCTCCAAACCGGCAGGGTCTCGACCTGTTTCCTCGGCATGCCTCCGGACCGGCGGGCATGACGCAGTCGCCAGGCGTTTTGCCCCGCTACGTACAGAAAGAACACACCCAGCGCCCAGCGGAGGTATTCGGAAGCGGTGTTGCTGAAGAGATAACTGGTTTGGACGCCGACGATGATTCCGACCAATGCCCCGCCCGCAAGCGGCGCCAGGACCCTCGGCCAGACCGCCCGGTTCCGCAGGTGGGCAACGGCAGAGGGCAGCGCCAACAGGAAATTCGCAATCATTGCAGCGGCCATGTATTGGTGTATCTGATCGACCCCGACGGAATTATAGGTCCCCAGGATCAGCACCATCGCCGGGATCATAATGCACGAACCGCCTATACCAAGCAGTCCGCCGAGCAACCCTGCGGCCAAACCCGTTGCGATAAGCCATACATACTGAAGTTCCATAATCCACACAGACTAGCGACCCGGACCCGCCATTACCAGTAGGTGGTCCCGCCCGCCTTGCGTCTGGACGAAAGCGGCGGAGAGGCATAAGATACGCCGGAGAGCACAGGAGTATCACCATGTACACGTTACTCATTGCAATCGGAAGTTTTGTTGGATTCATCATCGCCTATCACACCTATGGCCGGTGGTTGGCAAGGAAGATATTCCGGCTGGATAAGAACGCCGCCGTTCCCAGCAAGGAACTGGCCGACGGGGTTGATTATGTTCCCACGCGCAAGGAAGTGATTTTCGGACACCACTTTACCAGCATTGCCGGCACCGGGCCTATTGTCGGTCCGGCAATTGCGGTATTCTGGGGCTGGCTGCCGGCGCTGATATGGGTGGTGTTTGGATCGATATTCATCGGAGCGGTCCACGACTTCGGCTCGCTGGTCGTCTCGCTTCGAAATCGGGGTCAGAGCGTCGGCGAAATCGCCGGCAAGGTCATCAGCCCGCGGGCAAAGATACTCTTCCTGCTGATCCTTCTGTTGGAACTGACTATCGTCCTGGCAGTCTTCGGATTGGTGATCGCCATTATCTTTGCCAGATACCCCGAATCCGTCATCTCGGTCTGGGTAGAAATTCCCCTTGCCCTTGGCGTTGGTTTCTGGGTGTACAAGAAGAAAGGCGGCTTGTTATGGCCTTCGCTGGCGGCGCTGGCTGTGATGTACCTGGCCATCTGGATCGGAACGATCGTCCCGGTTGATATTTGCGACTGGTTTGGGATTCCGCTGCTGGGGAAGACTGTGGTCAACGCCGTAGTCGTCTGGACGGTGATCCTTTTCGTGTATTGTTTCTTCGCCTCGACACTTCCGGTAGGGACGCTGCTCCAGCCGAGGGATTACATCAACAGCCACGAACTGTTCCTGGCGATGGGGCTTATACTGGCGGGTCTGGTAGTAGCGAGCGCGACGGGGCAGGCGAACCTGTTCGGTTCGGCGCCGGCGATAGTACCCGCCTCTCATATACCCTCCGACGCTCCGCCCATCTGGCCTTTCCTGTTCATTACCATCGCATGTGGGGCAGTCAGCGGCTTCCACTCGCTGGTTTCCTCAGGCACCACCAGCAAGCAGATTGCACTGGAGCCGCACGCCCAACTGGTTGGGTACGGTTCCATGCTGCTGGAGGGCGCTCTGGCGGTTATTGTTATTCTGGTCTGCTGCGCCGGCGTGGGAATGGGGGCAATTCATCGCGCGGGCGAAGGGCCCGGATACAAATATGTCGAAACCGTTGACACAAACGGGAATCAACTGACCGGAAGGGTCGCCTGGAAAGCAAGATACGACCACACCGACGTGGTGGACAAGACCGGCAGGAAGGTCGGCGCATGGAGCAGGCACGGCCTGCCTCAGAAGATCGGCGCATTCATCGAAGGCGGAGCGAACTTCCTCAAGTCAATAGGCATTCCGCTGAAGATAGGAATCGGGATACTGGCCGTGCTGGTGGCCAGTTTCGCTGCCACTACGCTGGACACCGCCACGCGGATCCAGCGATACGTCATACAGGAACTATCGTCCGACATAAAACTCAAGCCGATGACCAACCGCTACGCCGCCACCGCCCTTGCGCTGATTGTCGCGGGGGCGGTGGCGATCTTTACCGGCGTAAATCCCGGAGCGGGAGGAATGATCCTCTGGCCGATGTTCGGGGCGTTGAATCAACTTCTGGCAGGGATGTTCTTCCTGCTTCTGGTGTTTTACCTGCTCAAACGAAATCGCCCGGTGTGGTTCCTGATTGTCCCGCTGCTGTTCATGCTTGTCATGCCGGCATGGGGTATGCTATGGAATATGTTCCATCCCGAAGTCGGTTGGCTGGCGAAGAAAAATCACCTTTTGTTCGCCTTCGGTGCGGCTGTGCAGGTGCTGATGGTCTGGATACTTATCGAGGTAGTGATAATTTGGAAAAAAGCCCGGAAGATGATTATAAAAAAACAAGGAGTGCAACGATGAAACTTGGTGTGATGGGAGCATTGTTCGGCGGGATGAAACTGGACGATGCGCTGGATTACTGTAAGCGGGTCGGTCTGGACGCTATCGAACTTCCGTGCGGAGCCTATCCGGGCGACCCGTGGTCTCTGCGGGGTATTTACAGGAACAAGAAAAAACTTACCGACCTGAAAGCGAAAATCGCCGATCGCGGGCTGGAGGTCGCCGGTGTGGCCGGGCATGGAAATCCCGTCCACCCTGATAAAAAAATCGCAGCCGCCCATCACAAGGCCTACCGCGATTCGCTCCTTCTGGCGGCGGAGTTCGGAACGGTGGTAATCGCCTTCTCGGGCTGCCCGGGCGGATCGCCGGGCGACAAGACGCCCAACTGGGTTACATGCCCCTGGCCGACGGATTTTTCGAAGATCGCCGATTACCAGTGGAACCGCGTCATCATCCCGTACTGGAAGAAGGAAAACGCCCTGGCTGCCAAATACGGCGTGAAGGTCGCTTTCGAGGCCCATCCCGGTTTCGTGGTGCACAATCCCGAAGACATCGTCCGCCTGCGCAATGCGGCAGGTAAGCAACTCGGCGCCAACCTCGACCCGTCGCATTTCTTCTGGCAGGGCATCGACCCGGTCGAAGCCGCCCGTTTCCTGGGCGAGAACAAGTGCATTTTCCATGTCCACGCCAAGGACTGCGCGATCGATCCGGCCAACTCGGCTGTCATCGGCAACCTGGACATCAAGTCTTATGGCGACGTGAAGCGCCGCGCGTGGGTATTCCGCACCGTCGGGTACGGGCACGGGGATGAGTTCTGGAAGCCGTTCATCTCAATGCTGCGACTCTACGGCTACGACGGCGTGCTCAGCATCGAGCATGAGGATTCGCTGATGAGCCTGTCTGAGGGTTTCGAAAAGGCTGTCGAGTATCTGCGCGGCATCCTCCTTCGCCAACCGGCGGGGCGGCAATGGTGGTTCTGATTCCCATTAAGTTGGTTGATTGGCGGGCCGGTTAATCGGATAATACCTGGTTGGTTATTCGTGGTGGGTGTAGCTCAGTTGGTTAGAGCACCTGGTTGTGGTCCAGGGGGTCACGGGTTCGAATCCCGTCATCCACCCTTTTCAACAAAAGCCGGCAGATGAACGAGGACTCCAAATCCCGATTAATCGGGATTTGGAGCCTCAACGAAGCGAATCTGCCGATAATCTCGAATCATTGGAGAACAAGCCGATGAGTCAAATCCAGGTAACACAACCCGCCGACGACGAATTGGAAAAAATGGGCGTCAGGTCCTGGCCAATCTGGACCTGCGATGTGTCAAAGTTCGACTGGCACTACGACCAGCAGGAGACCTGTTACATCCTGGCCGGGAAAGTTACCGTAACGGCCGGCGATGAGAAAGTTACCTTCGGACCCGACGATATGGTCGTCTTTCCCGAAGGCCTTGACTGCACCTGGGACGTAACCGAACCGGTACGCAAGCATTACAAATTCGGCTAATGACGTGGCACGGGCGTCCCGCCCGTGGGAAAAGAAATCATGGCCGAGACGACCATGCTACGCTGGTGTCGAATGGATATTTCTCAGATTGGGGATTACATTATGAAACGTGCAATTCTCGCGAGTTTTGCGGTTTTTATTTGTGTGTCTGTGGTGTCGGGCTGTGGTGGTCCTGGCACCAGGCAGTTGGTAACGCGGGGCGTAAGTCAATTCCAGACCGGTCGGCTTGACGAGGCAGAGGCGACTCTCAAGCGGGCATTGGCGGTGAGTCCTTCGGACCCCGACGCCCTGTTCTATATGGGCAGGGTCTATCACGTCAGCGGGTTTTACGAGCAGGCAGTCTATTATTATCAGTGCTGCCTGGATGCCGTTCCGGGCTATCCCGGCCTGGCCGAATACCTCGCCCAGGCCCAGCGTCAAGCCGGCCCAGCGGGGACGAAACTGCGGTTCATACCCGATTTGACGGGGGAATAGCCGTTTTGATAGTTATCTTGGTGCCGGAGAATCCACCGGCAGCTGGGGCTCCAACCTACCTGAACCGATAAAAGACAGTTGTTGATACATTGGCATTGCCATCCACGCGATCTGTCACAGGGTTGGTGTGGACCGCACCTTGACATATGACGATCCCCGCGAGGTAGGACGAAATCCCCCTTTTTCAAGGGCTGTGTGAATCATCACATCGCTTGTTAAGGCTTGCCTTCGGAAACGCAAAACCTTTGACAAGCATTATTCGTCCAGAATCTGCTGACGGGACACTCCGAAGGCACGTTTAATCATTGCGATGTGCGCCGGGCGGAGTTCATCGCCAGCATGATTACAAAAGTTGTGACCGATTCGAACTGTTTGGCGGGTACGGCCGGGATTGTTATCAGGGGGAGCTACGACAACTATATCCCCACCATCATTATGAAGAGTATATCCTTGGCGGGAAAAGTAACGGCTGACTTGCCCCCATTTTACTTTCCGTTGGCTCACGCGACAGCGGCCTCGGGGATATTTGTTTTGTATTTTCGCCTATGAGGTATCTCAAATCTAGCCTTAATATCTTTTGGCCACTCACCATGAACCCGCTTGTAGGCAATTTCATAGATTTCACGAGGCAAAGGATCAGCGGTTTTCGCCATTTGCTGAATCCTAGTCGGCGCTTCCCGTAAAACCGAGATGTCCTTTTCTTGATTCGCCAAATCAAAAATTTGTTCGATTGCCTTGAGTAAATCAGCAAGGGCATTTACGACACAATCGCCGGTGCCTATTTGATCAGTGCGCAAACTATGAGCAATCCAACAATTATCCTGACGAGACTCATAGATTACGCACATATCATTTAGTTCTTGATGTCCCATACCTTTTCCCCTGTTCCTACTCTATTATACTATAGGAGTATATGCTTGTCAACACCATTTGCCGCGTTACCATAGATGTATCGGATATTTGCGTGCCCCTCCTTGAGCACCGACCGTCTCACGCATATAGTGCGTAACCGCGGCAAAAGATT
>JAXHSV010000165.1:0-6995 GCA_034190305.1 Planctomycetota bacterium
TCTTGCAGGCCTTCGGCCTGCTGTGCCCAGTCCTTGACCAACGAACCAAACTGTGTCATCATCTCCCTTACAGCCACACGCATCTTTTCGTTCATTGTGGTATCTCCTTCCTGTTCTTATCCAAGAACGAACCTTTCGGAGATACCACACTACATCTTGTGCCCCAAGCGCGCCACTATTTTGTCGTGCACCCGGGTTGTTGGGGGGGTATCCCGTCTCAGTAGGTAGATAGTAGTCGAGCGTTGAAAAACGTCCATTCGGCATAAAACCGACGGATAGCTGTCCGTCGGCTTTGGACCCCTGTCCACTTGCTTAAACTGGATGCGTCTTATTGAAAGTACCAACTGAAATAGGATGCGCCCGGGTTGTTGAAAGAGTCGTGTCATGTGTGTCCAGCCGGTGAGGAACCGTGGAAAAGGCTGCGATTTCCGGTAAAACCGGCACGGGTAAGACGCCCGTGTTACCCATCAGGCGACTTTTTCAACAACTCCACAAATTGTATATTGTTCCCGATTCTTAAAAACAACAGCCCGCGGAGACCATTCCGCGGGCTGTTGAATCAACTGTTTTTGCTCTACTATTTAGTTCATACTTCTCCGATCTGCTCAACGACGTTTTCTGCGGATGAGAACTCCAAGTCCACCCAGGCCAAGCAGCGCCAGCGTCGCCGGTTCGGGAACCAACCACAACTCACTGCCACAGGGGCCCTGGTCATACGCGATGGAGGCTCCGGAAGGCAGATCAGTTTCGGCAAAAGTGCCGTCTCTCGACTTGTAGGTCATGAGGACGTAATGATCCTCGGTCAGATAAGCATCAGTTGTTACCGTAAGCTTTCCTGCAAACGTGGCATTGTTGATCACGACGATTTTTTCGATACCGTTGTCAACAATATCGTAAATCAGGGTAGCGCTGTTGTTATCGCCGGCAGTTGCCATCCTGAACATATTGGCCGTGATGTTGTCAGTGACCTGGCCGTAGTAGGTGGGCGTGTCCCATGTACCGATGACACGGAAGGTAGCGCTGTTGCCGGAGCAGTTGTCATTTGTAGGCCCCATGGCTATCCCACCGTTATGGACCCTGTCGCCGGTAACGTGCAATATCCCACCGGAAATGGTGTACTCTGCCGTGCAGTCGTGCATGTCCCCTTTCCAGTCTGAAGTGACCATATTGATGTTGCTGGCGTCTTCACCATTGCAATGCACGCTAACGGTACCGCCGGTCTGAGTCATGATACCCGTACTGCCGGACTGTTGGCGTCCGTCGCCCATGTGGATGCCGGAAGCTCCTATAAGACCCACGGAACCGCCACTTATATCCCAGGTCCCGGTGGCGCCGTACCTGCCCAGTCCGAAACCGGCCGCAAGGAACTCTCCACCTTCCTGTATCACGTGACCGTCACCATAGCCCGTTCCGTTGTTGCCGATGTACCCATACTTTGCCCAACCCAGCATCAGGTTCAGCTGACCGCCTACCATATGAAGCGTTCCGGCGGTGCCATCGCTGATGCCGCATCTCAGCCTTTTTGGGGTGGCATCTTGTGGGCCTGAGGGCGGGGCGTCATCGAGAATGGCCGTCAATCCGCTACCGATCCATGCGTTGTCATCCTCGTAGTCGTTAGGAATGCCGGTGGTGCTGTCTTCGGCCAACCAGTTACCTGATCTCATCCACAGGGAGTCGCCACTTGCATTTTGAAAGTAATAATGCTGCGGGAGGACTCCCCATGCCGGTCCGGCCCAGGCCAATATGGCCAAGGCACACACAATAGTAAGCATGTTTCTCATCTTTGTTACTCCTCTCCTACAAAAGACATGCTTCTCACTCAGCCCCTTGTTCCAGCATGCAAAACATCAGCCGGCGGGGCTACACCTCCGACTTGATAACGCGATTTTACCACAACTTTCAATTATGTCAAGCATAAAATCCCTATAAAATTGCGTTTTTTTCGGCAACCTCCGTCTTATCAAGTCCCTCCGCAGCCAAAATCATCCATTTATTGCTTCGGTCAGCCCCGTCAACATGCGGTAGAGCAGCAAGTCGGGTTTATCCGGCAGCGGCTGACTGAAGCGAATCAGACGCTCGCAAAGAGCAGGGGCAGTCTCAACAATCCTGCCAAGGTAGATCATCACCATCGTCAGAACTTCGTCCCGGCCAGACAAACGAACCTTCACCCATCCGACCTGTGACAGACGAATCCTCGCACGCCTGCGACGCCTGACCAATCTGCTCCATTAATGCGGAGTGGGCGTCTGATCGCCCAGACGGGTGGCCGTATGGCCGGCCGGCGTCCCGGAAAGGTCAGATACCCACTGACCAGATGCCGCCGAATCGTCCCGCTGCCCGGAATTGCCGAAAAACCGCAGTAAATAGCGGTCTCCAACCAGAAGAACCACAAATCGATACTTCTTGTTCAACCAATCGGAAAACATCACCTTCCCGTCAAACTCCCGGTCCGGGCAGACGCCCGGCCGTATGGCCGGCACATTCAGGCTGCTCGTGACTGAAAGGTTTCAAATGAATCGGTATGGGGTTCTTTCGGCTGACGGAGGCGTACAATTCCCAAATCGCAATACGCCGCGATTCGGGGGACCCGTACATCTCGACCATGCAGTACCCGTTGACCAGTTGACCCGTGTTGCCTTCGCGTACCGTGGCCAGGTAATCCACCCATTTACCGACGGCTTGGCAATATCGGACAGATCAAGAATGATAGGCGTGTCGTCCTTGTTGAAGGGCAGCCACAGTTCCTGCAGAGACTGTTTTACTGCATCCTCGAATTTGCTGTCTTTTGTGAGATGTTCTTCGAGACGGTCGCGTCGTGAGAGGAATTTGGTTCGCTGGTTTGGCAAGCATCGAGTCATTTGGCAGACGATGGGCCAACCAGCCCGGATCAGCCCGACAAGGGCGTCTGGGAGGGATTTTTTGTCTGGTAACGAAAGATTTTTGCCGATCTGCTTGAGAAAATTGTGTAGATTGGACGACTCGTCAGGGCGGAGCCTGCCGTAGCCTGATAAAGACTCCATCAAAGCCGTTTGTTTGACCCATAGCATACCTTCCCTGCGCTATAACGAGTTACGGGACCCAGACAACATTCCCTAAATCGTCATGCACGGGGGGTATATCTTGAATGGACTCCGCCCTGAAAATACCCCCGGAAAAAAGACTACAGTTTGAGGAATAATTAGAAGTAACTCGCATAAAACCGTTGATTTCTTTCCACGCACCCCGATTGTCTGAAAGAAAATTTTGGTCTGTTCGTAACACAAGGCGCTCCCGACAGATGCCGATATTCAGGCCAGAAGCGAGAAGCGACTCGAATACCGAGTGAAACAATATTGATGTCATTATCTCGTCATGGTGACAGAACCTGATCCGGAGAGTCCGTAACCGGCAAGAAGAGGCTGTTTTGATGAACCTGCATAAACCGGAACCCAAACTGAAAATAGGCCTTCAGGTAAAATCCATCCTGGTTCTGACAGTCGTAATCTTTGCGGCGACGACAATCGGCGGATGGTTCTTTTATACCGTTTCGCAGAACATCCTACGCCGGAAAGATCGCAGCCAAGCCGAAGCCTTTGTCGGGAACCTGACAGTCACTGCCGTTCCGGGCCTGGTCAACCGGGATCGTGAATCGCTCCAGCGATTGGCAATGGGACTGCTGGGGCGCACCAAAGTCCGCTACGTCTGTATCCTCGACCGCCACGGCGAGACCGCCGCCGTTGCCGAACGAGTCATATCCGGTCCCGGTCAACTTACCCTGGCATACCGACCTGTGAGCATATCGTACGATGAGCAGCGAGGCGACAATTTCCTGGAATTAGGTCGTCCTGTCGTCGCCCCTTCCAAAAACAAAGGAAAGAACGCCCTCGTCGGAGCGGTCCGGCTGGTGCTGGATACGCGGGAGACATCCGGTATCCTTGCTAACGTCCGGCGGAAAACGACGGTTATCGTAGCGGTTATCGTGATATGCATGATCCCGTTGGGATACCTGTTGACCTGGCGAGTAATAGTGATGCCGATTCGCCGGCTTATGAAGGCAACCCACCAACTGGCGGAGGGCGATTTCTCCGCACGCGTCGAAACCTGCCGAAACGACGAAATCGGTGAGCTGGCAGGCTCGTTCGACACCATGGTCGAAAAAGTCCGCGCTTCGCAGAGGCGACTTCGCCAGGCGAATGAATCCTTGGAGCAAAAGGTGGCCGATCGAACCGTCGAACTTCAATGCGCCAACCGCCGGTTGAACGAAGAGATGACCGAGAAGGAAGATTTCCTTCGCTCCGTCAGTCACGACCTCAACGCGCCGCTACGGAACATCGCAGGCATGGCAACCATGATCTCCATAAAGTATCGCCAGAAGTTGCCCGAAGAGGTAATCTCTCGCCTTCAGCGTATCCAGTCCAACGTGGACGCCGAGACCGAACTGATCGGCGAACTTCTGGAATTGAGCCGGATAAAGACTCGTCCCGAAAAACGTCGTATGGTGGACTTCAACATCCTGTTCAAGTCGCTGGCCGAGGCGTTCGAATATGAACTCAAGGCCAAGAATATTACGTTTGAGATCGACAAGATGATGCCACGGTTGTTCGTGGAGAACAACCGAATACGACAGGTGTTTCAAAACCTGATCGACAACGCCATAAAGTACATGGGCGACCGGACGGATGCAAAAATTCGGATCGGCTACGACATGGTTGACGATATGCACCAGATTAGCGTAACCGACAACGGTCAGGGCATTTCAGAAGCGGATCAAAAGCAGATTTTTCAGGTTTTTCGGCGCGCCTCGGCGGCAACTTCGGCCGGAGTGCCCGGAAAGGGCGTGGGGCTTGCCATGGTCAAGAGGGTAGCGAGCAATTATGACGGGCAAGCGTGGGTTGTGTCCAGTCTTGGGAAAGGGTCAGCTTTCTATTTCTCTCTCAGCGCAAAAAATACCGCAGAACCCGTACAAGACGACCCGGTCGAATCAAACCCATCCTGCGAAACGACCGAATACGCAGCGGTCGATAACAGCCCGGACCGCTCGATTAACCGTAACGAAATGTCAATAAATAATGTGGGCTGACTAGGTGGAATTTCCTGATGAATGACAAAGATACGGCAAATAAATCGCTGGAGACTTGTTCGAGAGGGCTCAGGATACTGGTCGTCGAGGATGATCCTGACCAGTGCGACCTGATATGCGAATCGTTGCAGATGCATTTTGCCGACCGCCCGGACACCAAAATAGTAGGTGTCGGCACCGGAACCGAATGTCTGTCCCAGCAACTGCATGATTTCGACATAATCCTGCTTGATTACATTCTTCCGGACATCTCCGGAATCGACCTGCTGGAGCAAATCACCAATATATGCGACGTCCCGGTCGTCTTTGTAACGTGCATCAGCGACATAACCACTGCCGCCGAGTCCATCCGACAAGGCGCCCAGGACTATGTCGTTAAACTCGGCGATTACCTCTTCGCCCTTCCCATCGTTATCGAAAAGAATATACGTCTGCACACCCTCAAACAGGAAAACACCCGGCTTCAGGCGGAACTGACTGCTACGCTGGAAAAGATGAGGCTTAAAAACATAGCACTGGAGCAGTCTCTGCAAAAACTACGAACTATGGCGGCTACGGATCACCTGACCGGACTGTCCAATCGCAGAGTCTTCGCCGAAATACTGGATCAATGTTATAATGAGGCAATACGCTATAAATTCGACCTGACCTGCCTGATGTGCGATCTGGACCACTACAAAGCCCTGAATGACACACTGGGACATCAGATCGGCGACAAGGTGCTTATGACTACCGCCGAGGTTATTCGCTCGAACCTGCGAAGCAGCGATCATGCCGCACGTTACGGCGGGGATGAGTTCGTCATACTATTACCACATACCTCTATGGATATGGCTATGAGCGTCAGCGAGCGCATCCGTAAGCAGATTGTTCCAGCCACCACCCAACACACACGAACCAAAACGGGGATAACACTGTCAATAGGAATTTCCTCCCTGAGGGTGGATCAGCCCGCATCTGCCGATGCGCTGGTGGCTATGGCGGACCGCGCTCTGTACGTAGCCAAAGACCGCGGTAAGAATTGCATAGTTGTTTTCGGCGACATCGGAGCTACCCCCCAAACCGTCGCGGTATAAATCAGACTAATAAGTCTCAAACCGCAGGACGCTTCCCCCGCACTTTAAAAATCCACGACCATTTCAGTGCCGGCGGGACGAACGACATGCCTGTTCCGGAAACGCCTCGGGGGTCGATTCAAGCAGATATGATATGGCTGCTTTGGTTACAGGAACGTCATTCTGCTTTGCCCGGGCGGAAATGTCGTCTTTCGTGCTCGTAAGGCGATTGTAGATTTGACCCGCCCGTGCGAATATGTCGGGGCTGCCGGGACGATGACCAACGTAATATCCGCCCAGAAACACTGCCAGCAACACAATGATTTTTGCCAACTTCCGCATTACTCCATGCCTCCCAATAACCCCACCGTAGGCATCCCTACGGGACAACAGGACTTCCGACGCACCAATGCACCACTAATACCAATTCCACTGTACGATACGAACCGCCCCCGTGCAAATTTTTCAGAGAGAAATTTGCATAATAATTCACTCGGCGGAAAAACGCAGGCCGGCAAATCCGCCTGAATCGGTTCGGGCCAATACGTGCCAGTTGGGAACCAAACGGAACCAATGGGAACCAATGGGAACCAATGGGAACGATTCGGAAAGTTTCGGAAAATTTCGGAAAGTTTCAGAAAATTTGGGAACATATAAAAAACTGTAACTCCTTACTATACGACTAGTTGCGGCTTTCGAGGTCATTTTTTTGTCCAGTTTTAAAAATCAGTTCACGAATTACACGAATTTACACGAATTTTTCCGGCGTATAACCTGTGTGCCGGCGGGAGATAAACGAGCCGCGACCGCAAGGGAGCGGTCATGTTTGACCAACATCGTTGAGTCAAACCCGCTCGTTTCCACTCGCGGCTAGCCGCGAC
>JAXHSV010000166.1:0-6835 GCA_034190305.1 Planctomycetota bacterium
CGCAGGTTTTCGCAAAATCGGTCGAAGAGCGGACATTACAGCCCAGCCATGGCTATGGCTGGGCTGGGTCTGGCGTTATAACTTGTTCGTCATTTCTGATACCGCCGCAAACTTACACAAAATATCTTACGCTATCGCACCGTTTTTACCGGCTACCGACTACCGGCTACCGACTACTATTCTTTTCCGTTCGCCAGGTTGATGATTCTTTCGAGGCGTTGGGTCAGGCCTTCGTCGATGAGTTTTCTGATGCGGTCGGCGGAATGGAAGACCTCCAGCATGAATGTTCCGTCGTATCCGATGCGGTGCATCGCCTCGGCCAGTGCGTCGGCGTCGATTGTGCCGCAGGTGATCATTTCGTGGTCGTCGCCGTTGCCTGAGTTGTCGGATATGTGCGCGTAGATCATCGTTCCGTCGGTCTTGGCGACGGCGGCGACGGGGTCGCCGACCATGTTGGCGTGTCCGCAATCGAAGCACATGCCGGTGTTCGGAGCGGCTGTGTCGGTCAGGATTCCGGCAAGGGCGCCCACGTCCGAACCTATAGCGTGGTATCCGGGCATATTCTCGAAGGCGAAGGTGACGCCCGCGCCGAGGCCGAACGCGCCCAACTCGGCGATGGATTTTTTCAGTTGCTCGGTGCGGCGGGCGTGCTCTTCGGACGAGACGCCTGCTTCGCGGATCGTCGAGCAGTGCACCACCACCAGTTTCCCGCCGAGGGTGTCGGCCAGTTCGGCTTCTCGCTTGTAGATATCGACCGCGAAGCGGCGTGTCTGTTCATCCGGGCTTGACGGGTCGATATGTTCTCCGAAGATTCCGTGCAGGCTGTCGCAAGGCATGCCCCCGGCGGCGATGGCGTCTCGCATCTCGCTGAGGCTGACGTGGCGCCCCTGGTTGCGATACGCCTGAACAACCTGACAACCGAGTTGCCTGTAGCATCCCAGCAACTCATGAGGGTCGGACTCGTCGAAGCCGATTGCCGCAATTGTGCCTAATTTGACCATTTTCGGACCTTCCCAACTTCAATTGCGAGGGTGCCATAGACCTTTTTCAGGATCCGCCCAGTTTTTCCCGTATCAGTTTCGCCCTGGCCTGGCCTCGCTCCATAGGCGACATCTGGCGTCCGCAGAACCGCTGAAGGTGCGCCGGGGCGGTCAACAGCGACAGTTCGTTGAGCGTCTCGACCGTTACGTCCTTTATTATATCCAGGTTCACACCCAGCCGGAGTTGGCTGATCAGAAACATCGTTTCTTCCGAAGATATCAGCCTTGCCGATTTCATCACTGCGCTAGCCCGGAAAACGCGGTCTTCCAGTGCGGTCCGGCGGTTCTCCAGAAGCGCCGCCCGGGCGCTGCGCTCGTACTCGATGATCCCCGGGACGATCTGGTTCCTGAACTCCTCGACGATCTGCTCTTCGCTCTTCCCGAGCGTCGTCTGGTTTGAAACCTGGAACAGGTCGCCGATCGCCTCGGTGCCCTCGCCGTAAAGGCCGCGGACAGCCAGGTGCATATCGCGCGCCGACCGAAGAGTCTTTTCAATCTCGCCGGTCATCTTCAGCGCCGGAAGGTGCAGCATAACGCTGACCCGCAGGGCGGTGCCGACATTCGTCGGGCAGGCGGTCAGGTATCCGAATCGACTGGAAAAAGCGAACGTCAGATGCTCCTCCAGAAGCCCGTCGAACCGGCAGATGTCCTCATAAGCCGCTTTCAGTTTCACCTCGCCGGCGAGCACCTGCATCCGCAGGTGGTCTTCCTCGTTGACCATAACGGCGAGGGTTTCGTCGGAGGTAACGGCTACGCCGCGAGGTCCGTCGCCCTCGGCGTGCTGGCGCGAAATCAAATGGCGCTCGACCAGCAACTGGCGGTCGAGCGGATCGACCTCGGTAATATCGATGTAAGAGGCGCCTTCGCCAAGGATGCCGCTGGTCAGCACCCGCCGGAGCAGATCGGCAATCTCGCGGACCTGCCTGTCGCTGCAACGACTCAAAAACGACATTCCCGCAAGATTCCGCGCAAGGCGAACGCGGGAGGAAACCGCGACGTCTCCAAATTCCCCCTGGTTCTGCTGCCATCGGGCAAGATGTGATAGGTCGGTAAGGTTCACTGCCCCTCCTCGCCGGACTCCGAATCGCTACGGTCTGCGATTTGGGAATCCTCGTAAAGTCCGTCCGACAACTGCCTGATGCGGTCCCGCAAGGCCGCCGCTTCTTCGTAATCCTCGCGCCCGACCGCCTCGGCGAGTGAACCCCGAAGGCGAAGAAGCTCGTTCTGTATCCGCTCGGACTCTGCCGCATTGGCGGGAACCTTTCCGACGTGGAAACTTCGGCCTTGGTGAGATCGCTCAAGCAGAGGCACCAGAACGTGCTCGAACGCCTCGTAATCGTGCGGGCAGCCAAGAACCCCGTCCCGGCGAAATTCCAGAAACGAAATCCCGCAAACGTCGCAGCGAAGATCGGAAAATTCCTTCTCTGCCGACGACTGGAGCATCAACTCCTCGATTATCTTGGAAATGGGCATCTGGGCCTTGATGGTAATGCCTTCGGCGGCGGCGCACTCCTCGCACAGGTGACGCTCAATCTTCTGACCGTTGATGATCTCGGTCAGATGAACGGTGGCTTCACGCTGGCATTTCTCACATTCAAATTTCATTGAAGAAAACTTTCCTTCGGGCCGGACAAAAAACGCCCCACGGGCGAGGAGGTTTAAGCATTATCGTACGCTTTCGGTGCACTATTCGTCAAGACCGCGCCCTAACGGATAAAACGCCGCATCGCACCCGGGGGCCTCCGTAACACGCAGACAATGAACATCCCGCCCTAAACGCAGGCTCAACCTGCCGGCGAGGTATTCAGCCACCCGTTCAGCCGTTGCACCTCCTTCGGCGCCGGACAGTAAGTCATTCAGGTCTTTCCCTTCCATCTCGCCGGTGATTTCAACCAGCAAAGCCCGAACAGCGGCGAAATCAATCACGAAACCGTTTTCATCCAGACAATCGGCGCGAAACGCCGCACTTACACACCATTCGTGCTCGTGAGGGGATTCAGCCGCTCCATCCGGAAGCGCAACGCTGTGGCGAGCGACAAACCGAGCCGACACCATAACCTCATAAATACCCATATAATTATTTTACGTCCATCCGCCGAATAGGGAAGCCACTTATTTTCACCGCATCTGGCGTCCACCTTGTCCGCCAATTCTTTCGCATGGGGATTTTCCATAAGAAAACCGGGCCCACGAGGAATATTCCCCATGAACCCGGTCTAAAGAGTTACCTATGTTCCCGGTTGCACAGAAAAACGGAAAAAATTTTTCCTATTTTACCAACCCGGCCATAACTCTCGGCCCGGCCTGTAGATTCATCAACCGACAGACATGTAAAATTTTTTCAGAATTTTTCCGAAGTGCTTAAAAGCGCGTTGACGTTTAAGCGCGCTGGGTGGCACCTTCAAGCGGAGCGGAACGAAGTGGAGCGTAGCTTGTGGGTGCTATGATGCAGAGAAATTGTGTACCCTGATAAGGTTGTTTGTATTCGTAGAATGCACCCACAACCTCCGCTGCGCTCCGGTTGAAGGTGCCACCCATCATCAACTTTCCTTGCCTCGGCCACCCGCCGTCCCCATTCCCATTTCGTGCACCGACCCCGTAATCTTATAAACTTCCTCTTATATATTTTACGCGTATCGGCTTGATGGTGGAGTAATTTATCTCCGCATTGGCGGTGTGGCGGAATAGGGCCGGGGGTCCGATGGATCATGTTTACGCATCATGACATCCGGGTTGGGGTTCATCAGACGCTTGAGGCGCTCGGCGATGATTTTTTGACGGTCCGCCTTTCTCTGCTCGATTTCCGCTTTCAGTTCGGCCAGTTGTTGAGCAAGTCGTTTTACCTGGTATTCCCTGACGGTCTGGGCATTGTCGAACTGCTCACCGAGCAGACTGCGAAGTTTTTTGATCAGTTCTGCTTTTTTGGCGTCATCGTCGGCCTGGAGAAGTTCCCTTCGAACACGGAAGATAGCGACGTTGAGACGATGCTCCGCCACTGCGGCTGCCTGGATTTCCTCCGGCAGATGCCGAACGCGCTGACAAAGCCACCATAGCCTGCGAATCGCCCGCCTGGCTTGACGAGAGTCTTCCTTCTGGAGCGTCTTAATCCGCTCGTGCTCTTCTGGAAAGTGCTTTTTCGCAAAGGCGAGAACTTCCTTGACCTTGTCCTCTGTAAAGCGGTCCTCCCCGAAAAATCGTGGTCTGTCTTCGGCATTGTGCCTTCGGCGCATGTGCATATTTTCCGGTTCGGTTGTCGATTTTGTTACTTCCGCTGCCGGGGAGCGGGCGGGCGGGCCGTCCCGTCCAAGAGCCTTACCGCCCTCATCAGGCAGGAAACTCATCACTACCAGTACAGTTGCCAGAACCGTTGCGCCCAAAGCCAGTATCTTTTTGTTTATCATGGTTAGTCTCGCTTTCTTTCATTTATAAATTATGATTACAATGAGTTTTCGTCGCTATTGCTGGTCCGGCCAGGAATCTAATCCATTTTCCTCGAGCATCAATTCCTCCATTTCCTGCTCAAAGGACGCCATGACCATTTCGGTCGAAAAATCCTCATCCAGCATCATGGCTGTCCTGGTATCGTCCAAATCCTCGGAAAGCGCCTCGACGCGGAAGTCCAGATCATCATCGGCGATGATATTGAGAACGAACAGTTCGCCGTTGGCGGTCGGGAGAGGTTCGGTTATTTTTATACCCTCTTCGTCCGGCCCGGACGGCAGAAGCAAAACGGCGGCGACTATAACGGCTGCTGCAACGGCAGCGGCCCGTCCGAGCCAAATTGTCCGTCGCTTCCGTTCTGTAACGTGGCTTTGCCCGATACGGGCATTAACCCGGTGGAGCGTCCCGCCCGGAAGCCGGACATCCAGCGCCCGCCCGACGACCTCGGCGTCGGCGGCAATTTCCTCCGCCAGCGCCTTTTGCGCTTCGGTCAGGTCGATGTCCTCACCGTCCATTCGGCGGGCGATGATTTCATAATCTTCATTATGCGTGTTCATCACTAGCCTCCAGCGCCGTTCGCAGCGTCTTTAAAGCCCGGTGAACCCTGGCAAGGACCGTTCCCACCGGGCAATCGTAAATTTCCGCAATCTCGCTGTAACTCATATCGCCAAAATGCCTCAACAGGACCATTTGTCTCGACCGTTCGGACAGTTTTTCCAGCGCTTCAGCCAGTGCGTCATGGTTCTCGCCGGCAAGGAGTCCGGCATCGACCGAACCGGCCGGTCCGCTGACTGTCTCTCCCAGGCTGACCTGCTCGTCATCGTCGCTGTCCAGCGACATTGGCGCCAGACGCGACCTTGCCCGACGAATGCGATCCCGGACGAGGTTGGCGGCGATCCGAAACAGCCATGGCTCGAATCGACCGCGGTCGTCATATTCGCCCATTTTTCGCACCAACCGGAGCATTATCTCGCCCAGCAGGTCCTCTGCCTCGTGGTGCGACCCGGTCGCCCGGAAAAAATATCCGTAAAGCCGCCGGCCATAGGCAGCCAGAAAATCCTCCCACGCACCTTCGGCGCCCGCTCGAACAGCGGTAATCACGGCTCCGGCATTCCGGGACTCTGCCATACGGTCATGTCCTGCTTAACGCTTCGCAAGGGGTAGTATTGCTTCGGAACGAGAAAACATAATACAATTATAGCAGGTCGGACGCTACGTTGCGAAGCGCCGCGTAGCCACAAGTCGTACAGATTGGAGATATTGAAATGAAAAAATCAATGAAGTTTTCCAGACGGCGATTTCGATTTGGGGCGATTCTTGTTATTTCAACGGCGATTCTTTGGGCCGGCGGATGCAAATTACCGAGCCTGGGACAGGCGGTCAGCACCGGCGCCGAGGCCACACTTGCCGCCGAGCACGGAACGCTGTTCTACGCCTTCGACATGCTCGCCCAGACGGGCAAACCAACCGAACTGCTCGCAAGGGTCATCTACGTCAAGAAATTCGAGGAGGTTGAAAAGGCCACCGTCGAGTTCACCCTTGGAAAGGAGTTGCTCGGAAAAGTGCTCACCGACAAGGACGGATACGCCCGCCTGAAATGGACGCCCCCGAAGTCAGGCGATTATGAAATAAAGGCCAAAATAACAGCAGTGCCCGAAGACGACTATAAAGACATGCTGAAGGTTACGCCCGCTTCGCTGCTGGTATCCGCCCGGCCTAAGGACGCCCACTTCATCGTAATCGACCTGGACCACACGGTGGTGGATTCGGGTTTCGCCAAAGTGGTTTTCTCGGACACCGCCAAGCCGATGGCCCGGGCGGATAAAGTCGTCAAGGAACTGTCCGGGAAATACGGCATCATTTACCTGACGCACCGTCCCGACCTGCTGGGAAACAAGTCCAAGGACTGGCTGACGGGTAACGGATTTGTCCGTGCGCCGCTTCTGGTCAGTTCGCTCAAGCAGTCCATCGGCGACAGCGGAAAGTTCAAGTCCGAACGGCTGGCCGAATTGCGAAAGGATTTTCCGAATATCCGCATCGGTATCGGGGATAAAATTTCCGACGTTGAGGCCTACGTCGCCAACGACATGACCGGCTACCTCATTCCCAATTACAACCGCGACGACGATGATGCCGGCGATTTTCGCAAACTCGCCAAAAAAATCCGCAAACTCGACAGCAGAATCCACGTCGTCGATGGATGGGAGGAAATCCGCGCCGGTATTTTCAAAAGCCAAAAATTCCCCCCCGCCGCCTACGCCGACCGCCTCGACGCCCGCGCAAAACAACTGGATGAAGAGAAAAAGAAAAAAGACGATGACGACGACGATTAATAATTGTGCGCTATAAGCATA
>JAXHSV010000167.1:0-6753 GCA_034190305.1 Planctomycetota bacterium
CAGGCTCAAGGCTTCAGACTTCAGGAGAAGCCCGGCGCAGGGAACGAATAAGACCGTTAAGAACTTTGGAGGTCTCGACGCATGCATTTTTCAACAAATCGGCATTTGGGTTTTGCAGGTAGCCCAGGCGTACAGCCAGGGAGATCTGATACTGCACTTCGCAGGCAGAACCGTAGGCCATGTCGAGGAATCGCAGGTAGTCCGCCTGCGTGTGGCGGGCGCATCCTTCGACGATGTTCGATGCAACAGAAACACCCGTGCTTCAGGACCAACAACGCCCGCTATATGGTCGAGCGTGCGATGGATGGCGATGAACTGCGGGGCACTCGCTCGGTGAAAGTAGAGCGGTATTTGACGCCAATGCAATGGAAGCAGATTGGGGTAATCGGCCAACCGGAAGCGCATTACATGTTCCATCGAAGTATCGCGGAGATCCTCGCGAATGCGTTTCGAAATGACTTCGTGCTGAACGA
This sequence comes from Planctomycetota bacterium, assembly GCA_034190305.1. Taxonomy (GTDB): domain Bacteria; phylum Planctomycetota; class Phycisphaerae; order SM23-33; family SM23-33; genus JAUWNJ01. Next base: position 474 of record JAXHSV010000167.1, read on the forward strand.
TCTGCAAGAAGTCGGCGATCCAAGCGACTTTGACAAGAGAAACCCCTTTGCATTGCAGAACTTCCCCGAGATCCCAGCCATTATGGCGGCGAGTCTCGTATTGCAGAAAGCGGGACGAACGGAACGTCGGTAAACGAGGACGCCACAGCCAAGGCCATCGTCAAGAAGCCTGTGGCTGTGTACGTCGAGAAGGTCTATGAGGAAGGCGACTTTTCGACCTTGGGGATCGGGACGTAGCGTGATGAGCAACCACTCCCCAGTTGACAGCATATTGTCCGGCTGCACGATTGATAGCTCGTTATTCGCCGCCGAGTCGATACGACTTGACCCGCTGGAAGTGCATGTTGATATCAGGCACGATGAACTGCAGCCTATCGCAGACGAAGGAGCCACGTGGTGCAATTCCCTTGATCTCTTCCACGATTTGCCAGCTCTCTTCAATCGTGACGAACTCGGCAATTGTCATGTGCGGAGCGATGGTCCGCGTATAGTACGGTGGCCTGCAAAAGACCGAGGCCTGGTGCAGGATGACCCTCAGTTCGTCGATGGGCTCTCTGGGATGAATTGGGTAAGCAACTCCTCCGCGTTTCTTGGACGCGTGCGGTTCATCGAAATGGAGCGTGAAGGGCTTAACCTTGCTCAGAATGCCGCTGATTTCGGCATCGCGTTCATCAGTCATTTCCAACCCCAGGGGGTCGGAGACCGTGATGTGGGCAGGGCAAAAAGCATATGTCTTAGGATCGTATTTCGCCCTCAACGGGTTGACCTGGCTGGCGACATCCTCGGGCGGCATGATCAATATCAGCCCCAATCTATAGTCGCACTGCCATCTTTCCCATCCAGACGTATCAGTCACGTAGTCGACCTTCATCTCGATTCTCCCTTAACGGAACACGAGTATGAGTGACCCCCTGAAAAAGGTCAAGTCCGGCGATCCGCTGGTCATACCGGCGCAGACGTTTAACACGTTTATCGACGCGGCCCGCGACTTTAAGCAGCGACAGCGAGAAAGCGCCCAGACCGCCCAGCAAACCTTCCGTTCCAGCGGAATCGTCCTCGTCAAGAACGCCAGCGGCTACGACCAGAACCGCTTTGCCGTCCTCGGCATCGACTCTCCCGTTATCACGCCGACGGACAACGAGGACGAGTTCAAGAATCGCCTGGCCCTGCGTGGCGTCGTGCCGGACCAGGCCGAGCACGTCGGCCGATTCGTAATCCTCGCCGAGCCGCTGGCCGACGGCGAAATTGGCCGGGCATTCACCCACGGCCTCTGCCCCGCAAAGGTCAACGTCATCGACGTGAACCACAGGTTCACCGAGGTACCCATCAGTTGAGGACGATGTGAGTGAATGATATTTCGAGTAGAATGCGAATTGCGAACCTGATCGGTCGGCACACAACTATATGTGCTACGTCCTGTATTAGTTTACACTTAGAGGTTATATGATGGACGAACGTTACGACGCATATGGCAGAGTAATGCTCGATTACCTTGAGGGAAAGCGGACCCATGAGCTTGCAAAGATTGGGTGCAAGACTTGGTTCTCGGAGTTTGAGGAATGGTCTGAGCGGGAGCGGAAAGCAATGCGTTTCGTCAGTGGCCGCGTTCTGGACATCGGCTGTGGTGCTGGCCGGCACGCTATCTATCTGCACAGGCAAGGGCACGATGTTCTGGCCATCGATAATTTGCCACTGGCAGTCGAGGTCGAGTCGCGGGCGTTTGCGGGCGTGGCCGGACTTTTATGGCGGCATATTTCTGCAATATCGGGGCAGGAGACCTGGTTATTTTGGATTCAGGCCTTCCAGATCGATTTTTGGCGACGAGTTATGCCGATCCGGGCGAATCGCTAACCTATTTGCCGTGTTGCGTGATTGCTGCGGAAAACCGACTTTCACCACGAGCTGCTAGACAAAGCAACCGCTTCGCACTCGACCAACAGTAATCTTCAGTCCCCCCCAGGAACAGCGTCATAAAGCCGGCAGCATCGAATATTTGTTCCCGGTTCAAACCAAAGCAACAGCCAGGCCTAGTGAGACTATAGAAAGAAACGTGCTGATGACAATAGTGTTGGCGGCCAGTTCACCATCGCCTCCGAGTTGGTCGGTCATAATGTAGGTTGCAACGGCAGTGGGAGTGGCAAGGAATATCATCGGAACGGCGGTTTCCATCGCCCCCATTCCCATCGCCCGCGCCGCTAAGTAACCTGCTGCCGGGGCGACGGCTACCTTTATAACCGCAGCCAGGGAAGACAGGAGCAATTTGCCCCTGATTCTCGCCGACGCAAGGGCCCCTCCGACGCACAGCAGAGCCAACGGAAGTGTAAAACTGCCGGTGGTCTTTATGGTCCTGTCCAGAACGTAAGGAAGTTTCAGGCCCATCAATGAGAAGGCGATGCCGGCCACCGATGCCAGCAACAGGGGGTTCGTGGCGATCTTCCAGACCATTTTTCCGATCGCGCCGGCCTTAAGCCCATGACTGCCCAGCAGCATAACGATAACGGCGGTAATGTTGTAGGTCGGAACGATTAATCCCAGCACAACCGCCGCCAAAGCACCCGCAGCCACAGCGCCGGGGCCGTCCCCGTTTGACGAGAATGCGTACATTATGACCGACAGACCGACAAACGCGCAATTCCCGCGATATCCGGCGTGGATGAGCGATCCGGCCAGGGCCGACGGCAGCTTCAGCGCGCGCGACAGCAGCAGTGCGATAAGAATGCACGCGAACATGCCCGACAGGATCACCAGGTAGGATTTACCCGCCTGCCCCCATGACAGCGAGGCGTTCACGAGTTTGTGAAAGAGCACCAGAGGCAGACCGACCCAGTAGCACAGGCGCGTCGCGCCTTCCTGCAACTGGGCGGACATGAAGCCGGTTCTGCGCAACACAGCCCCTAAGGCAATAATCAGGAAGACCGGGGCGACCGAATTGACGGATTGAAGCAGCGTTTCCATTTCGATTTCCGGTCTTTCTCCCAACCTGTAGGGCGGGCCGGGCCAACTGACCTGCAGAACTTTTCATCGTTGAATCTTTCGGCGGTGGGCCGGTTGGGCCACCTACGCCTACCCACAAATTCGATTACGATGCACTACCTACTGGCTTACTTCCTCCGCAAGCCACTCTTGGTATTCGGCCTTCAAATGGGCATAATCCCAGCCGAAGAACATGAAGACAGTCACTGCCATGTAATAGGCTGATGTCAAGGCAACCCATGGTGTTGTATGAGGCATTTCCACACGGTCAACACGTTTGAAAATGTCTCCCTCAAGTCTGAAATACCGCTCCGGCGCGAATTCAGCATGGGCACCGGAGCAAAGGAATAGGTAAAGCATCGTGTAAAGATCGGTTGCTTTGACCTCCTCCGTCTTGAGGCATTTATCCATTGATTCAAGCATCTGCTTGATGCCCGGAAGAGACTTCCGTGAAGATACCTGGTTCAGCATTTCGCGCGTTTGTTCAAGACTATCTTCAAGTGAATGACTCTTCGAGTGTTGCCGAAAGACAGATGTTTCGGAGAGTCCTTTAATGAACCGCTTGTTCTCCAGCAGTGTTGCCTTCATCCATCTTTCAAAACGTGCCCGAGCTCCTTCGTCACATTCTTGGACACACCAAAGGAAGATAATTGCCGTTTCTGCGACAGGACGGCAACACGCCAATCCCGCATGGAATCTCCCGTTTTTGAAGGCATCGAAGGCTGATGCGAGATAATCGTAGCAAGACAAAAGACAATACGACGCAGGAAGCGCAACGTGGGATTCCTCATCTGTCATACTTGACTCATTCTCCTGTACCCGTGAATAGGCATCATTAAGCCAAGACGATGTTGCAATCCAAAGCCCTTGCCAATCAGGTTCTCTGCATTGCATCTTCGACGCTCCACATCACCGACCAACCGACCATGTTTCCGCTGACTCTGCGATCTCTGTGCCTCTGTGGCCTACTTTAATTCGCTTTTCTTCCGGCGACGCCTTTGGTGGCCTTGGTGATTTTTTTGGCTTTTTCTTTCGGGCGGAGCGAGCGGGTGGCGGCTCCGGCGCGCCACATCTCGGAATTACCGATAGCGGCCAGTTCCTTGTCCAGGCGCTTGCGGTAATCGCTCTTGCCGCAGACGGTCAGGACTCGCCTGGTCTCTGCCCCGCCGGCGACTCGCTTATACAGTTCCTTGAAGACGGGCATGACTGCCTTTTTGAACTTCGGCTTCCAGTCCAGCGCGCCGCGCTGAGCGGTGGCTGAACAGTTGGCGTACATCCAGTCCATACCGTTCTCATCGACGAGGCGGATGAGGCTTTGTGTCAGTTCCTCGACGGTTTCGTTGAAGGCTTCGGACGGGCTGTGGCCGTGGGCGCGGAGCGTGTCGTACTGCGCCTCCATGATTCCGGCCAATGCGCCCATCAGCACGCCGCGTTCGCCCGTAAGGTCGCTGAAGACCTCCTGCTGAAAGGTTGTCGGGAACAGGTATCCGCTGCCCACTGCAATGCCCAGCGCGATGCAGCGTTGCCGGGCCTTGCCTGTGGCGTCCTGCTCGACGGCGAAACTGGAGTTAATCCCCGCGCCGGAGAGGAAATTCCTCCGGACCGAAGTGCCCGAACCTTTCGGCGCTACCATAATCACATCGACGTCTTTAGGCGGGATAATCTTCGTCTGGTCCTTATAGACGATGGAGAAACCGTGCGAGAAGTACAGCGCATCGCCGGGTGCGAGGCATTTTTTAATTGCCGGCCAGATCGCCTTCTGTGCGGCGTCGGAGACAAGCATCTGTATAACCGTTCCGCGCGTCGCGGCCTCTTCTATGTCGAAGAGTGTCTTTCCCGGCTTCCAGCCGTCTTTGACTGCGCGGTCCCAGTCGGCTTTGAACCGCTTCGCCTGGCCGACGATTACGTTGAAGCCGTTGTCCCTCATATTGAGCGACTGGGCCGGGCCTTGCACGCCGTATCCGATGACCGCGATAGTCTCGTTTTTCAGGACCCTTCGGGCCTTAGCGAGCGAAAACTCCTTGCGCGTAATAACCTCTTCCTTAACTCCGCCAAAATCGATAATCGCCATGATACGTTCTCCTTGCGTAGTATTTGTTTGGTCTTTGAAAACACCACTTTTTACGCCGTCCGCGGAGTAATTTCAAGAGCGTTTCTTCGATAACATCTCGTTTAGCCGTCGCCGTCTGCGGCGACGCTCGTTCAAACCAGACAGTGCGCATCGCGTGCAGCGGCGACTTTGGCGATGATTGATTCGGGGCGCTCGTTTGGATTCCACATCGCCTCCGCCAGCAGGCACGAGGGCAGGAACATGCGTTCTTCCCACATTCCATCCTCGACCAGGCCGGTGATTGTGAGCCTTTTCGGTCGTGCGGCCAGGGCGGTCTTGATTGTTCGGCAGACGGCGGGGAAGTGTTTCCGCCATCCGATTTCCGCCTGTCTCCATCGCGGCTGAACTAAATCGGTTCGGCGGCGGATGAAATCCCTGTCGGCACGACCCATAATGAACGGACCCAATTGAGGCTCGAAGGTGTCCCAGTCCAGTTGGATCATTCCCTTGAAGGTCAGCCCGAGGTTCTCATTAGGTTTCCGCAGCCGCGCCAACCGGCCCGTATAATCCAGTGCGTCGTCGAGTTTGTCCAGGCCGGTAACGTCGTAGGCATAAGGGAATGATCCCACGTCCGCCCAGGTGATGTTTATGCGCGGATCGACGGACTTGATGTAATCAATATCGTCGCGGATGCTGATGGCGTGCAGGCCCCAGTGTATCCACAGGTCCGGGTGGCGCCGGAGCAGCGCGGCGCCGATATGGTTGACCCACTGGGCTGCCAGTTGGGCGATGGGCTTGCGCCCGATCTTTCGCTCATGTGTTTCGGTGAAAACCTCGAAATATATTCCGTCGCCGCCGAGGGGGGCGTACTGTTCCTCGTAAGTGCGAATAACACGGTCTTTCCAGTAAGCCAGTTGGGTCTTATCGGCCGGATCGACCTTTTCACCCCAGCACCTGCCGGGCGGAATTGTACGGGCTTGGAAGTACGGTTATCGCATAGGATTGCGGCTTCCTGGGCAGGCGAACCTTACCCTCGGCCACAAGTGAAGCGATTAGGCTGTTGGATTCCGGCGTGCCGACAGCCAGGATATTATGCTTCATGAGCCTGCTCCGGTCGCAATCGCCGACGATGGTCTGCACCACGTATGGAACGTGCTGCTGGATTAACGCACCGGCCTCGGAAGCGGCGTACTGCTCGAGCGGTTTGTCCCTGTCTGTAAGCACCATCCACCGAGGGTCATTAAATTTCAACCTAGT
>JAXHSV010000168.1:0-6734 GCA_034190305.1 Planctomycetota bacterium
GCGGCTGTGAGGGGGTCGTGCAGCATCGCCTGCTTGAGCAGTGTAACGTCGCCTTCCACCGCCGCCCGGACGGCCATACGTTGAACGTTGATGCTGGCCGACAGAGTTGCAGCGCAGGCCAGAGGCAGTTCTCCGACCGACGGAATACTGATACCGTTGTGATCCACGTAGCCCGGCACTTCGACAATGCAGTCATCCGGCAGATTGGATATACATCCGTTATTACGGACGTTGAAATGTCCGCGGTAGCATCGTCCGGTTTCAAGGGCCTCTATTATATAACTGCCGTGCTCGCCGGAGCGGTCCTCCGGACCGATCGGCGGATCGTCGGCCTTGAGCCAGTTGGGATAGTCCGTCTTGAACCAATTTCGGTTCTCCGTGCAGACGCGCAGGTATCCGCCGGTCTCGCCGTTAAGCCATTCCGACAGGTCGATCCACTTGCGTATCCGCCCGGGCTTCTTGCGATACCACGGCAGGTACTCCGAGAGGTGTCCGTTTGATTCGGTGCTGTAGAAGCCGAACCGCCGCATCACATCGATGCGGACCTTCTCGGTCCTGCTGTAAACCGGATGCCGCTCAAACGCATCGAGCAGTTCGGCGCCGCCGATCTTTCGCCCCTTGTAGATTATTTGAATAAACCACGTCTGGTGGTTGATGCCGGCGCAGATTATGTCAACGTCTTTGTAATTCTCCGCTCCAAGGACCTCGGCTATCTGGCGCCAGCCGGCCTCCACACCGTGACAAAGCCCCAGCGTTTCGACCTTACCGTATTGGATCGCAACCCAGGTATTCATGGCGTTGGGATTGGCGTAATTCAGGAACAGAACATCGTCTTTTGACACCTCGCGCATATCCTTGCAGAACTCGAGGATACAGGGAATATTCCGTTGTCCGTACATGATTCCGCCGGGAGCGAGCGTGTCGCCGACGCATTGGTCAACACCGTACTTCAGAGGCAAGTCGATATCGAGCCTGAAGGCGTCCAGCCCGCCGATTCGGGTGCAATTGACAACATAGTCTGCATCTGTCAAAGCATGACGGCGGTCAAGAGTCGCTGTGATCTTCGCCGGTAAGCAGTTGTTTCGGATATCCTTTCTGCAAAGCCGGGTTACCATCTCCAGATTGCGTCTGCTGATGTCGGTGAAGGCGAAACAGGTGTCCTGAAGTTCCGGGACGGTTAGAATGTCACGTAAAAGTTTCCGCGTGAACCCGATGCTTCCTGCACCGATGAATGAAACCTTTATCGCCATGTAAGGCTCCTTGTTTTTAGTATTGATGCCGCAGAATTACTTTTGCCCGTAGTAGGATTCCGGTCCGTGCTTGCGCAAGAAATGCTTCTTCAGCAGTTCCGGCTGCAAAGGTTCTGCTGAAGGCTCGATGCAAATCGTCTCAATAGCCAAATGCGCCAGATACTCAAGAATAACTGCATTATTGACTGCTTCGGCGGGCGAGTCGCCCCAAACAAACGGCCCATGTCCCGCAACAAGCACCGCCGGCGTGTCTGAAGGGTTCATTCCGCCGAATCGCTCGATAATTACCCTGCCCGTATTGGCTTCATAGTCATCGCTTATCTCATCGGTTGTCATTTGCCTGGTACACGGAACCAGTCCGCGGAAATAATCCGCATGTGTCGTACCCAACGGCATCAAGTCTCTGCCGGCCTGCGCCCAGGCTGTGGGTATGAACGATGCCTCCGATGGTCCCGAACGCGCGGTACAGTTCCAGATGCGTCGGCGTGTCGCTGCTGGGTCGCAGGTCGCCTTCGACCACCTCTCCGGTTTCCAGCGAGACAATCACCATGTGCTCGGGCTTCATCTCGTCGTACGACAGGCCGGAGGGCTTTATTACAATGTTTCCGCCGTTGCGATCAATACCGCTGGCGTTGCCGAAGTCCCTTATTACCAAACCGGCGGAAACTAGTTCCAGATTCGCCTCGCAGACATGTTTTCTCAGTTCCTCGGTTGTCATTTCCTGACCCTGTTTCGAATATCAATCATCCCTTTCATAACGTCGTAGAGATTACCCTTCCATTTCCGCGTCCCGAAGGCATCGTGTAATTTTTCATAAAGCCGGTAAATTTCCTTATAAACGGCGTGGGCCTTGGGGTCGGGCCTGAAGATTTTCTTTTTCAGGCCTGTCATGGCTTTTTGAGCGCTTGCGAAACCGGAATGTCCGCCTGCTTTTTTACCGGCGGCGACCGCGCCGGCAATGGCTGCGCCCAGCGCGCACGTTTGTAACGATCGCGATATCTTCATTGGTCTTCCTGTTACGTCGGCATATATCTGCATCACCGTCGGGTTTTTCTCGGCGATCCCACCGCAATTGACAACCTGTCTGACTTTCACTCCATACTGCTCGAAGCGGTTGATAATCGTGAGTGCTCCGAAGGCAGTCGCTTCTATAAATGCACGGTAAATTTCTTCGGGTTTTGTGGAAATGGTCTGTCCAAGCAGAAGCCCTGTGAGTCGCTGGTCAACCAGGATGGTCCTGTTTCCATTGTTCCAATCCAGAGCGAGCAGACCCGACGCTCCCGGTTTGAGTCCGGCTGCCCCGGCGGTGAGTGCTTCATGCGAACAGGCCTTTCTTCCACCCGGTGCGATGTAATCTACGAACCAGTTGAAAATGTCGCCCACCGCCGACTGGCCCGCCTCCAGACCGATCCATCCGGGAAGGACGCTATTCGGCACGATTCCGCATAAACCCGGAATATCCGCAAGAGGCCGGTTGGCGGGATGGATCATTATGTCACATGTGCTGGTGCCGATTATCTTTACAAGCGTTCCGGGCGAAATTCCCGCGCCGATAGCGCCAAGATGCGAGTCAAATGCGCCTACGGAAACCGGAATACCCGCGGGCAAACCGGTCAGATCGGACCATCTCTCAGTCAGGACGCCAACCGCTTCGCCGACGACGCCGACTTCCGTTTGTAATCGGCTGCGAAACTCGCCCAGGCGAGGGTCCAGTTTTGAAAGGAACCTTTTGTCCGGGTAGCCCCCCCACTCATCGTTATACATGGCCTTATGTCCGGCGGCGCATATACCGACAGTGAGATTATCGGGATCGGTCGTGCCGGTCAGCATCGCCGGTATCCAGTCGGCAATCTCAACCCACGTCCAGGCGGCATTGAAGACATTCGGACTTGTTCGCAGGCAATGAAGGATGTCGCTGAAGAACCATTCGCTTGAATATCTCCCTCCGCACCTGGCGAGATATTGCGGGCGCATTTTCCGGGCAAGTTCGGTAATTTCCTCTGCCTCGGCCGTTGTAGTGTGATCCTTCCACAACCACGCCATTGCCGCCGGATTCCGAGCGAAACGCCTGTCGAAAGCCAAAGGTCTGCCTTTCGAATCAACCGGAAGCGAGGTGCTGCCGGTGGTATCCACGCCGATGCCGATAACCTGCTGGAACCGAAAACCCTTGACGTTGCGCCTTGCTGCGGCCAGGACCCTTTTTATGACGACTTCGGCGCCTTTGACATAATCAGCAGGATGCTGCCGGGCAAGATTCGGATCATCGGAAATTATCACGCCGTTATGGCCGTGGGCATAGTTCCACACCGCTTTGCCGATACATCGGCCGGTGGCGACGTTGACGACAACCGCACGAACCGAATTTGTCCCGAAATCAAGACCAATAGTGTACTTGGCCATTAACACTCCTTTGCCGGTCTTCCGCTACGTAGAACCGAAAGGGTTCTCGCTCGGATACGACACGCCCTTCGGCAGAGGTACGCTTATATCGTCGGAGCCGAGTAACCTGACGGCATCGAAGAGGACCCTTCCGCTGTGGCTGAATGCAACGGCCCCGTGGTGTGGAAACCGCCTGGAGATGAGGACGTGACGATAAAATCGCGCGAATCCGGGAATAGCGAAAATGCCTATGCCTCCGAAACTATGTGGAGCAATGTCCGGTATTCCGCCTTGGCAGATATAACAGGATAATTGGTTGTCCGCGCATCCCTGAAGGCGAAACAGCGTCGCAGGACCAGGCCGGAGCCTCCCCTCGAGCGTGCCTCGGGTTATATCGGGCCTGGCGCCAGGATCTTCCAGCAGACGATTCATAATGAGTTGGAACTTGATCGAGCAGTCCTTCATGCAGGTTATCGGCGTATTACCGCAATGAAAACCCATGAACAGGTCCTCAATACCGGCCCCCATCAGATCGGCATCCTCCTCGATTAAGTCACTCGGAACGGTATTGTTGATGTCGAGCAAAGTAACGGGTGAGTCACCGGCCAATTGGCAGATGTATTCGCTCAGCGCACCATATATATCGACTTCACAGGATACGGGCATGCCGCGTGATGCCATGCGGGAATTGACATAGCATGGGACAAAGCCGAAGGCCTGCTCAAAGGCAGGCCAGCACTTATTGGCGAAGACGCCGTACCGGCGCGAACCCAGATTGGCGCGAGCAAATCGAGTAAGCGTCAGTTCGAACCGGGCGAGCCTGGGCAAAAGGTCAGGGTAAGTGTTTCCTTCGCCGAGTTCGTCGGTCATTTCCTGTGTTATCCGACCTACGGCAGGATCGTTTTCGTCCACTTGACTGAAAAGCGCCAGAAGGTCAAGTTCGCTGTTTTCCATAACCTCCACGCCAAGGTCGTACAGTGGTTTAATCGGCGCGTTGCAGGCGTAGAAATCCTGAGGCCGCGGTCCGAAAGCAAATATCTTCAGACCCTTTACGCCGAGAATGATTCTCGCAACCGCCTCGAAATGCGCGATCTCCGACGCCAGTTGGTCCGGAAGACCGACGGGCATTTGCGGGATGTGGACAGCCACGTTGCGAAGACCAAAATTGTACGAGGCGTTTAACATTCCGCAAAAGGCGTCGCCTCGACCGTCAATCAGGTTGTCCCCGCTTTCCTGGGCGGCAGCGCATGCCATTATCGGCCCGTCAAACCGCTGAGCGAAGATCGACAGCGGACCTTCAGGCCCGAAATTGCCCAGGTAAAGCACGGCTGCATTCGCACCGGCATCGGTGAGATCGGTCAACGCCGACATCGCGTCCGATTCGTTCGCAATGATTATCCCGCACGGATGAATATCCACCCCGGCCCGGCCGCAGGACTCCACAAGCGCTCAGGCGATTTCGGGCAAATTCAACAGGGAAGCAATCGCGGCTGACGGCGACAATCGCCAACCTGACCTTTGGCGAATTAGGCATTTTCGACATAACAGCATCCTTTCGGCCAGAAAGCCTCACCGGTTCGGTCGCGTCAAATCACTTCTGGTCAAGCACCTCCAGCGCCGGCATGGGTTTTCCTTCGAGGTACGCCAGTGACGCCCCGCCGCCGGTGGAGACGTGGGTCATCCGACCCGCCAGGCCCATCTGGTCAACGGCGGCGGCTGAATCGCCTCCGCCGATGACGCTGACGGCTCCGGCGTCGGTGGCCTCGGCGACCACCTCGGCTATCGCTTTTGTCCCGGCTGCATAATCCGGCTTCTCGAACACGCCCATAGGTCCGTTCCAGACAACGGTCTTCGCCGTGGCGATAATCCCGCCGAACTTTTTAATCGTCTCCGGTCCGATGTCCATGCCCTGCATGTCGTCGGCCATGCCAAGCCCATCGGTTGTCTGCGGTTTTCCAGTGTCGAAATCATCCGTAACGACGTTGTCGTCCGGAAGGACTATCTTGTCCCCCGCCCGTTCCAGCAGCGCTTTCATCGGTTCGACCTGGTCTTCCTCGACGAGGCTTTTTCCGACGGGCACGCCCTGGCTTTTCAGAAGCGTATAGGCCATTGCACCGCCGATGATAATCCGGTCAACCTTGTCCAGCAGCGAGGAGATAAGTTTAATCTTATCGGAAACCTTCGCCCCGCCGAGGATGGCGACGAAAGGCCTGGCAGGGTCGGAGACGGCGTCGTGGAGATATTTGATTTCTTTCTCGACGAGGAAGCCCGCTACCGCCGGACCACCGGCGGCATGGATTATCCTGGCCGCCCCGTACATGCTGGCGTGCTTGCGATGACAGGTGCCGAAGGCGTCATTGACATAGACCTCGCCCAGTCGCCCCAGCGCCTGAACGAACTCGAAAAGCGTATTTCTCTGATCCGGCGTGAGTTGTCCGTTGGGGCTTTTCTGGGCCTTTTCCGGCATGGTCTCGCCGGGATGGAAGCGGAGGTTCTCAAGCAGGACGACATTTCCGGCCTTCAGGTCGCTGGCGAGTTTTTCCGCGTCCGGCCCGACGACCTCCGGCGGTCCCAGCGTTACAGGTCTGTCAAGCAGTTCGCTCAGACGGTCGGCGACGGGCTTGAGTGATAATTTCTCCTCAAATCCTTCGCCTTTGGGCCGGCCCAGGTGGCTCATAAGAATCAATGCCCCCCCGCCGTCGAGGACGTATTTAATGCTGGGCAAGGCGGCGACGATACGCTTGTCGTTGGTTACCTTACCGTCGTCCAGCGGGACATTAAAATCCACCCGCATCAATACACGCTTGCCCGATACGTCAATATCCGCAATTGTCTTTGTCGCCATTTGGTTTTATATCCTTATATCCAATTCCCCTCAGGTACTACCCTCGGTAATTCATCATACTATCAGCAAATTCGCACTGTTTTTCAAGTGTTGATAAAGAAGCCCATGGTTTCGAATCCCTGGGCTTCTTTTGAAAACTTATGAGCCTGTTGCACAACAAGTCCTGAATCCAACGATTAGATTCGGTGGCTGCGCAAGAGGGACGGCTCAATTTTCTCGTTCCCACGCGCCTTGTCCGTATTTCGTCTATGTGAATCAAT
>JAXHSV010000169.1:0-6648 GCA_034190305.1 Planctomycetota bacterium
GCGACAAGTTCGAGTTCGAGGTCGGTATCAAGCGGGTAATTCACCCGTCCGAATGGGCCGGCCTGGAAGACGAAATAACCTGGATTACGCGGGAATTCACTCGGGAACTGGAGGAAATCGTCCGAAGCGCGCCGGAGCAATACCTCTGGGTCCACCGCAGATGGAAACACCGACCCGACGGAACCAAAGCCGGGGGTGACGGAGTGGCGTGAAAAAATGAACCACAAAGGACACAAAGAGCACAAAGAAAATTAAAAGGAATTTTAAATTCTTTTGTTCTTGGTGTTCTTTGTGTCCTTTGTGGTTCTAAAACTCTTTCGACAGCGCTATGCCTACGGAGTTATTGGTCGGATCGCTCCACGGGATGACATCAAAGCCGAGTATCCTGGGCTGGTGATTCTGCATGACGGCGTGTCCTATGGCGATTCCGATAATCGCGCCGGAAATGACGTCGTTGAAGTCGTGATTTCTCGCGTCGATCCGCTCGTACCCGACGAAACTTGAGAAGATGAACAGCGGCACGCCCACAACAGGTCCGTAGGCTTCGTGCATGACGGTCGCCAGGCAGAAGGTGCTGGAGGTGTGTCCGCTGGGCCAGCCGAACTCATCGCCGTTGGGACTTTCAGTCCGCGCCAGACCCTTCAGCGCCAGCGTCGTCAGGCCGTTAACTGCCAGGGCGTTTATCAGCGCCTTGGATGTCTCGTACGTCTTCACGTCCCCCGTCGCCAGCGAGGTGAAGTACATTGCTCCGGCTATGCCGAAGTGCGTTCCCGGATTTCCGCCGACGTCGCCGACCATGTCGCCGAACTTGCTCAGTTGCGGGCGATTCTCGGTAAAATGGTCCGCGACTGAGCCGTTCACGTTGGTAGCGTCAAGTGCGATACCGACCGCCCCGGCTGCACCCATCGCCACAAGCGTCCAGGGGTCGGTGAAGGTCGCATTGGTGTCATCCCAGATTGTTGCGGGAAGTTCCTTGGCGTCCCGGCCGAAACTTCGCCAGAAATCGCCCGGATAAGCAGGCCCGCGACGCTTCGCCCAGTGTTCGCCCTTGCCCGCTTTGGACGGGACGATATCAACCGGCTGGGTCGCGGGCGATTCCTCATCGGAGCCGATAGGCAGGTTCGTATTAATCATCGGAACCGGACGGTCTGTGAGCGTGAAGTCAGCCTTTTCCGGAGCGGTTTCGGCGGGCTTATACATATCGACATATTGCCTGACAAATGTATCATTCCCCCGGCTGCATCCCGTCAGGACCGACGCCGTCAACACCACGACAAAGTATTTACATCCGCCTCGCATGTGAGATCTCCTGAGTCATTTAGTATTCTATATGAGCGTTATCGGTTAACTATCCGAAAGCGCATTAATTTAAGCGAGCAGGGACAAAGTTCCACCTTTTTCTGTTACTTCATAATTCGAAATTCCGTGTTCAATATTCTCTTTTGTAACCCGCACCCCCAATCTCCGGTTGAAGGCGCCACCCGCCGGTATTCATCAAACCTTATCCAGCGCCTGTTTGAGGTCTTCGATGAGCAGGTCTGTCTTTTCGATACCGGCTGACAGACGAACGGTGTTGGTCTTGACGCCGAAACTCGTTCGCCGCTCTTCCGGCAGATAGAGCATCGTCGTCAGGTAAGGGATGCAGATTAAAGATTCGGTAGCGCCCAGGCTGACGGCGTGATAGATCGTTTTCAGTTCGTTGATAAACGTCTTGGCGTCGTCTTCTGTGTCCGTGATGTCGAAGGCGAGCACGCCGCCGAATCCGTCGCGCATCTGCTTGCAGGCGACCTCGTGGCCGGGGTCGTCGCTCAGGCCCGGATAGATAATCCGCGAGATTTTCGGATGCCCGTGAAGGAATTCAGCCATTGCCTGTGCGTTGGCCGACATTGTTTCCGCCCGAAGGTCGAAGGTTTTCAGCCCTCGTTCCAGCAGGCTAGCCGAATAGGCATCCAGCGTCGTCCCGATCGCCTGGCGTGTGAACCAAAGAGTGTTGTAGTGCTCCTTTGTGCCCGCGATAGCACCGGCCATCAGGTCGTTGTGCCCGCCCAGGCCCTTGGTGGCGCTGTGGACGACCAGGTCGGCTCCGAGCGACAACGGCTGCTGATGATAGGGCGTGGCGAAGGTGTTATCGACGATGAGCATCGCGCCGGCGCGGTCGGCCTGGCTTCGCAGCGCGGCAATGTCAATAACCTTGCACATCGGGTTACTGGGCGTCTCGCAAAAAATCATCCGAGTGTTCGCCTTGATGTGCTTTCCGATGTCGCCGGCGGCGGTGGCTTCCACCCAGGTAATCTCGACCCCGAGCCTCTCGAGAATCAGCGAGACTTTGTAGTTTGCGCCGTAAATGTCATGGAAAAGAATCAGGTGATCGCCGGCGCTGAGATACGTAAGATACACCATTGTGCAGGCGGCCATACCGGTCGTACAGATGATGCAATCTTCCGCGCCTTCCATGGCCGCTACGGTTTTTTCCACGCTGCGGACCGTCGGGTTGTCGTCGCGATGATACGTGTATCCGTCGATTTCGCCGTCGGTAATCTGGCGCAAAACCTCGAACGAACCGTACTCGTAGTTGACGGCGTTAACGATGGGCGTAACCATCGGCTTGTTGCCGTAAGGGGTCAATGGGTCACCGGTCATTGCTGGAATCTCCTTGAAAATTATTTTATCTGCCGGCGAAGCCTCTTGCCCCGCCGGTTGTTAAGGTTACCGGGATTGTAGCGAATCGCAGCCACCCGGACAACACATCGGCACATCCCACCACTGCGACCTGTAACCTACTGCCTGCTTATAACAAAGATGGCCAGGTCGGCGTTAAGATTGGGGTCGTCCGTGACCTCTTCGCGGGTTTCGGTGTTCAGGGCTACGAGACGGTGTATGGTTGCATTTCTTTGCCTGCAATAATTTTCGAAATCTGCGATGCTGAAGAAGCGGATATTAGGTGTGTCGTACCACTTATACCTCAGCAGGCCCGCTGCCTCCGGCGCCAGACCCTGCTCGGACAGCATCCGGCGGAGAGGCCTGTAAGCGAAGTTGGGGAACGAGACGATACACCGCCTGCCTACGCGGAGCATGTCCTCGACGACGCGGTCCACGTTATAGACAGTCTGAAGGGTGCGGCTCAGCAGCACGCAGTCGAACTGCCTATCGGCGAACTGGTCCAACCCGTCGTTTAGGTCGGCGTGGATGCAGTCGATTCCCCGCCGTACGCACGCCAGAACACGCTGCTGATCAATTTCCACACCTTGGAGCCTCTGCCAGCCTCGTCGCTTCAGCCGAAGCAGCATCTGTCCGTCGCCGCAACCAAGGTCCAGTACGCTGGGCGATTTCCCCGGCGCCTCGGAAGTAATAAGTTCTTCCAATGAATCGTAATCGACCCGCCTGCCATGGAAAATACTCGTATCGGGATGGTCGATTCTGCCCTGGCTGTCGGTTTCCGGCTCGGTTGCGGTCGAAGCGCCGTCGTGTGTCCGGGCGAGAAATTCACTTATCAAACCGCCGTACAGGTCGAGTTCATTTTGCAACAGGAACGCATCGTGCCCGCATGCGCTGCGGACGTTGCAGTAGGAGACGGCCCTTCCGGACGCCAGCAGCGCACGGACGATCTGCCTGGACTGCTCCGGAGGAAAGAGCCAGTCGCTGGTGAAACTGATCAGCAGCCAACGGCATTGCGCCGGTTTTAAGCGCTCGGTAAGATCGGCCCCTTCGCCGAAATCGAAGCGGTCCACCGCGTGGGTGATAGTCAGGTAACTGTTGGCGTCGAACCGTTCGACGAACTTGTCGCCCTGATGGGCGAGGTAAGTGGCCACGGAGGTGTCCTTCTCAAACTCACTGTCGATGTCCCGAGGCCGATTACGATCTGCACCGAACTTGGTGCGCATAGCCTCGCGCGACAGATATGTGATGTGTCCAATCATCCGCGCCACAGCCAATCCTCGAACGCCGTTTTGCCGGTCATAGTATCGCCCGCCGTGGAAGTCCGGGCTGTGAATAATGGCGTTTCGCCCGATTACGTCGAAAGCCAGCGCCTGGCTGGTCAAACGTGGGGCGGTGGCGACGGGGATAGCTGCCCGGACACGGCCCGGATAACGCGCTGCCCAGTCCATCACCTGCATCCCTCCCATCGATCCGCCGACAACCGCCAGCAGTTTGTCGATGCCGAGATAGTCCACGACGCGGCGCTGAACCTCAACCGTATCGCCGATGGTTATGTCCGGGAAATCAGGTCCATAGGGTTTGCCTGTAGCGGGGTCGATGCAATTTGGACCTGTCGTCCCCCTGCATCCGCCGAGTATATTCGGACAGAGGACGAAATACTTACTTGTATCAATGGGCTTTCCCGGACCGACGACAACTTCCCACCATCCCGGATCGTCGTCGGCATCGTGGGCGGCGACGTGCGAATCGCCGCTGATGGCGTGGCAGATAAGAACGGCATTGTCCTTTGCGGCGTTCAATCGACCATAAGTCTCGTATGCAACACGCACCTGCTCAAGCCGACCGCCGAGTTCCAACTCCAGTGGCTTGTCGAGAATTACATACTGAACATGCTTCAACGGAACGCCGCTGCGGAGGCTGTCGCTGCTTTGAAATATATTTTTGCTCATCAACCTGTTGGTTCTCTGCTTTCAATCGAAAAAATCTCATGAAGAATAACAAATTCCGCGTGATTTTACCAGCGCGGCGGGTGTGAAGGTAGGCATTGTGTTCTCTGTGTTGGACGTTGATTATCGTCAACATTGTTGCCGGAAATCGTCTTTGGTTCGTGACGCTTATTTGCCCCGTATAACGGGATTGTCGAAGATGTTGACCCGGCGGGGTTGCAAACGTGTTGATTAATCTAAACGCCAGCGTCAAAGACGGTAGAAATTACCCGGACTAACAAGACGTACCGTCTTATAAGCCCTTGTATTACCTGTGGTTATCAAAATCATCTGTTCTGTTTCAACTTCGCTGCGGCACGATAGTTGCATCTCTTTACAGTAATTACAGGTTCATAAGCGATTATTCGATTGCCCCAGGAGGCGACAAAGAAATGAACGAGACAATTATTCGTGAGCGAATTGCCGAACTGGCCGATACTATTTCGTCGCTGTCGCAGATTGGCGAAAAATCCAATTCTATGGGGACGTACGCTCCTAACACCCCTCCTTCGTCCACACTAAGTATCGAAGAGTTGCTGGATCAGGTCAGATTGCAGGTAAAGTACCTGATGTTCGACATGGAGGCCACCCGTCGGGAAAATCATTATTTGCGGGAGATGCTGGAACACCGCTGGAACCGCGGAGACTCAACTGATAATTCTTAAGGCCCCTCTCAAGCCCCGTCTTGCCATAGTGAGCATGTCGAAATAATCGTTTTTCCGGCATGCTCGCTGTTCTATAGCATTCAGCAATCAGCCAACAGCGTTCAGCAACTGATTGTTTCACTTTTCCCTTTTTGGCTGATGTCTGACCGCTGAATGCTTTTTAAAAAAAAACTGGAGTCAACCTTGAAGTTCGGACGATGTTAGGATAGAGTCAGTCACCGGAATAAGGATTTAGCAATGGACATTGAGTTGCCAATTTGCCAGTTTGGACCGGGGGGAGATTACGTATATCCTTATCCCCCGAATTCCCAGCCTCTGCCTACAACACCGAATTTGCAATCGCCTCTTGTCACCAAGTCCGGAAGTCAGGAGAAGGACCATGCAGACAGTAACGCCTCGCCAGATGGAGATTCTCTTGTTTGTGCGCGATTATTGCGCCAGGCACGGCTATTCCCCCACGATGCAGGAAATTGGAAACCACCTGCACGTAAGCAGGGTAACCGTCTTCGAGCACATCGGGGCGCTCGAAAAAAAAGGCCTGCTCCGGCGGGGTCTCAAACACAGCGCCCGCTCTTTGCAGTTGTCTGACGATGTGGTTTTCCCCGACGGACCGCGCCCCGGTCGCTTTCGGCTGGCTGGGCGAATCGCCGCCGGTGAACCTATCGAGGCAGTGGAGCAGAACGAGAGCATCGACCTGGAAGAGATGTTTGCCGATTCCGGCGACACCTTCTGCCTGCAAGTTGTGGGTCAGAGCATGATCGACGAGCAGATACGCGACGGCGACTACGTCATCTGCCGGCGATGCAGGGAAGCGGCCGATGGTCAAACTGTCGTCGCACTTCTGGACAACGGCGAAGCCACACTGAAAAAATTCTACCGCGAGGCCGACAGAATTCGACTCCAGCCGGCCAATCCCGAATTCTCACCCATCTACGCCGACAACATCAGCATCCAGGGGACGGTCATAGGCGTAATTCGAAAGTTCTGACTCACTTTTTAAGTCTTCGGCAGGAAGCGATTCAGCGGGGTTGTTGACGGGGACTTTGCCTTGATGAAGCGCCATGATTCATTCGGCCTGTTTGACCCGTCCGGCAGTGCCGGGCGGTGCGGGCCGACGACTAGATTACATGGGGAGCAACCTCTGCCATGCCGTTAAGCAGGGGCCGGTGGGGAACCGTTCAGAAAGATACGGAACAATTGGGAACAATTGGAAATAAAACGGAAAGATTCGGAAAATTTCGGAAAGTTTGGGAAAGAAAGAATAATCTGCAACTCCTTATTGTAAAAATAGTTGCGGTTTTCAAAGTCATTTTTTCGCCCGGTTTTAAAAATCAGTCCAC
>JAXHSV010000017.1:0-21092 GCA_034190305.1 Planctomycetota bacterium
TAGCAGGAAGTTGTAAGCCATGAGAGAATCCCTTCTTATCAATCAATCCATTGACCGCATTCTACCCGCCAGGCTATAATTATTCACTTTTCAAAAACAGAATTATGCAACAGGCTCATATGATACGAGAATGTAATGGCGGTTTGCCGGAGAGGTTGGCGTGATGGAATTGCTTTGCGGCAAATGCGGTAATATGCTGACCGTTGATGAAGCACAGGCCGGTCGCACCTGCCTGTGCCCTCGTTGCGGACGTACTATACATGTGCCTGCACTGGACGATTCGCACACCCCGTCCGGCGAGCACCGTCCGGACGAGTCTGTTTCCGACGATGGGGGTGAGGAAGGTTTTCTCACCAAGGCCAAACTGCTGCTTCAGCGGAAGGTGCTGGTCATATGCGGTTCGTGCGGTGAGCGGCTGACGGTTGAGCAGCGCCTTGCGGGGCGGGTGCTTCGCTGTCCCGCCTGCGGGGGGCAAATTCACATCCCTTTGCAGAGAGATGAAGAATCCTTCCCGCAAGTCGAAACGCGAATGGAGGTTCTGGATATAACCGCCGAAGATTCTCTCGCGCCGGGGGAAACGGCTGAATATCCGACTGCTGAAACCGACGAAGACGCCGGCAGCGGGGGAAGGTGGACGTTGGCAATCGTCTTAATCGTGATGACTGGGCTGGCTGGGGTAGTTATCGGGTATATTCTTCGCGGACGCGGCGACGATAAACCTCCCTCCGACGGGCCTGCGATAAGCGCCGTTCCCGACAGGCCCAGGCCGGTCCCTGCCACTCAGCCAATCGCCAGGCCGACAACGAAACCGATAGCTGTTGTAAAAACCAGGCCGGTGATTGCACCGGTGAAACCACAGGCGGCGGTAAAAATCCTTCAGGTGAAAACAGAAGTTTTGGCACAGGATATTGCCCCCGCGCCGCCCGGAAAGAAGTTCCTGTACGCAACAGCCAAAATTTTAGCCGGTCAGACTGCTGTGAAAATCAACACCGCCGAAGATGTGATGCTGGATTGCGATTCCGACAGAATATTTCCACTCGGCCTGACTGTTACCGATTCGATTGTGTCGCCCTCGGCCAGGCAGGGGACGATTGACGTTGAACCCTCGGCGACACGCATCGAGACCTTCGTCTTTCTCGTGGATGAGGGACTCATCGGCGGGAAGTTGACAATCACCGGCGCCGGCGAGGCGGAATTGCCCGCTCTGCCGGCATTTTCCGCGCCGGTCCCATCGACCGTAATCGGCGAATATGTCGAATACGGCCGGTATCTGCGATTGGCGTTTGAGAATCCGATAATGGAGCAACTCCGGGCGGGGGGTGTTCACGGGCTTGTTATCGCAGAACGGGGCGAACTGTTCACAATCGCCCTTCCGCCGACGGGTTTGCGAGGATGGGCTTCGTCAGCCGGCAACGGCGCATTCACCGCAGCAATCTCTGACGGGAAAAACCGACTGCAATGCCGACTCCGGCTGATTGACGCGGGAAAACGACTCATCCTCTACCTGTCGGAGAAGCCTTATCACCAGATAATATACAAAAGGAAGTAACGCGAAGCGCCGCCGGGCGAATTGGACATAATTTTCCTGTGCAAAATAGCCGATAAAGGCAGTTGCGGGCGGGTTTTGTCTGCGCCGCCTGTGTAACCTTATAATTTAAGGATGGTAATACCTTGATGAAGCCGTTGCGAACATTCAGGATCGAACCGTCGCTTCCTGAGGAACTGGCCGGTCTGCTTGACCTTGCCTACAACCTTCGCTGGTCCTGGCGTGGCGAGGTGCGGGAGATTTTCCGCCGTCTTGACACCAGGCTGTGGGAGGCGACTGGGCATAACCCGGTGGCGATGCTGGGGCAGGTTGACCAGTCCCGACTCGAAGCCATTACAAAAGACGCCGGGTTCATGACTCAATACCGGCGCGAGCACAATGAGTTGCAGGATTACCTGGTAAGGGAATGCTGGTGGCGCCGGAAATACGGCGTAAGCAAAAAGCCAAAAATGGCCTATTTCTGTGCGGAGTTCGGTCTGACCGAGTGCATTCCTATTTACTCCGGCGGGCTGGGAATACTCGCCGGCGACCACCTGAAAAGTTCTTCGGAACTGTGCCTTCCTCTGGTGGGCGTCGGCTTGCTTTATCAGCAGGGATATTTCCGCCAGAGGCTTAATGCCGACGGTTGGCAACTGGAGTCGTTTCCACACAATGATTTTCACAACATGCCCGTCCAGCCTGTTGTTATCGACAACAAACCGGTGATGACGGAAGTTGAATTTCCCGGCAGGTTAGTAAAAATCCAGGTCTGGATTGTGCATGTCGGTCGTATCGATCTGTATCTGCTGGACACCAATGTTCAGGAAAATTCGCCTGAGGACCGTCGGATTACAGACCAGTTGTACGGCGGCGATCAGGAAACGCGGATACGCCAGGAGATAATTCTCGGAATCGGGGGCGTTCGGGCGCTGTCGGCGATGGGTATCGAGCCGGAAGTCTTCCACACGAACGAAGGACATTCGGCCTTCCTGAGCCTGGAGCGGATTCGCAGACTCATGGCAGAGCGCGGCGCCTCATTCGAGACTGCCCGCGAGGCGGTGTCCGCCTCGAACGTTTTCACTACGCATACGCCAGTTCCGGCGGGAAACGACGCCTTCGATCCGACGCTGATCGATCGATATTTCAGCGGGTATCGGGAGCAATTGGGACTTTCGCGCGAGCAGTTCCTGTCGCTTGGACGACAGGACGCCGACAACGGTAACGAGCCGATGAGCCTGACGGTCCTGGCAATGAGGCTTAGCAGTAACAGAAACGCCGTCAGCGAACTCCACGGAAACGTCAGCCGAAAACTCTGGTCGGGTATCTGGCCCGACCTGCCCGTTGATGAGGTTCCGATTACACATTTCACCAACGGCGTTCACACGAGGAGTTGGATTAGTTACGACCTTACCGAACTGTACGACAGGTACCTCGGACCGGTCTGGAAGGAGCAGCCCGCCGACGAGAGTATATGGGAGGCGGTGGATCAGATTCCGGATACGGAGTTGTGGCGGACACACGAGCGTCGGCGAGAGAGGCTTGTGGCCATTGCCCGTCGTCGACTGCGTGAACAGTTGTCCCGAAGCGGAGCGGGCGCGTCTGCCCTGGCCGCAGCGGACGAGGCGCTCGACGCAGAGACGCTGACCATCGGATTCGCGCGCCGATTTGCCACCTACAAGCGGGCGAACCTCATACTTCAGGACGTCGAACGACTGGCGAGATTGCTGAACAATACGGAAATGCCCGCCCAGGTCATATTCGCCGGAAAGGCACACCCGCGAGACAACCCCGGAAAGGAACTGATCCGCCAGATAGTTCACATCAGTCGGAGAGATGAATTCCGAAGGAAGATCGTTTTCCTGGAAGACTACGACATGAACCTGGCCCGTTACCTCGTACAGGGAGTGGACGTCTGGCTGAACACGCCGCTGCGCCCCATGGAGGCATCAGGAACCAGCGGAATGAAGGTTGCAGCCAACGGCGGGCTGAACGTCTCCATACTTGACGGATGGTGGAACGAAGGATACAGCGGCGAGGTGGGCTGGGCGATCGGTTCGGGAGAAAGGTACCATGACCTTGATTATCAGAATGCCGTCGAAAGCCGGGCGCTCTACGACCTTCTGGAAAAAGAGGTTGCGCCGATGTTTTACAAGCGTGGTTCCGACGGCCTGCCCAGAGCATGGATCGCTAAGATGAAGGCGACAATGCGGAAACTTATTCCCTTCTTCAACTCCAATCGTCTGGTGCGCGAATATGCCGAAAAATTCTACCTCCCCGCAATTGAACGATGGGGCAGGCTGGTAACCGAAGACCTCGCCGAAGCGAAACACCTCTCGCAGTGGAAGCGGTGGCTGATGGAGAAATTCGCCCAGGTGCGGGTCGAAGACGTGCGGGACAGCATCAACGGCGTCTCGCGCGTGGGGCAACTGGTTAAGGTTGAAGCCAAAATAGTGCTGGGCGAAATCGCCCCTGATAACGTTTCCGTACAGTTGTATTATGGACACCTGGACCACGACGGACAATTCCAGCAGGGACAAACGGCCGAAATGATTCCGCAGGGACAACACGATTCCAAAGGCTGCATCGATTACGTAACAGAGGTCCCCTCCGGACGGACCGGCCAGGCGGGGTACACCGTGCGAATTCTGCCCCGCCACAGCGCTATGCCGGACCCCAGAGAAATGGGACTCATCAAATGGGCGTAAAAGATTAGCAGGGATACAGAGGATACGGGGGATAAAAATAATTATTTTTGTTGTCCTGTGTATCTCCTGCATCTCTGCTAATTTTTTGAAAAGGATTTGACATTGCTTTGTCGCGGGGTATGCTTGTGGTGTCGGGGATGGAATGCTCCGACGGCAGGCTATGTTGAAAAAAACCACCACGAGTTTGTGATGACCGGACTGAACATGTCGAGACCGGTCCGGTCAGTTTTGCTTTCGCCTTTGGCGTTTCGGAGTGGGCAATGGCGGTATTGCGTCCCTTCGACCGCGCGGAGCATTTCCCCAATAGAACGCTATGGCTATGATTGTAATTAAACTACCCGACGGAAGCAGCATGCAGTACGAGCAGGCGGTTACGCCGGCGCGAGTGGCAGGAGACATCTCTGCCCGTCTGGCTGACGCCGCCGTTGCCGCTGAAGTGGACGGGGCGACCGTTGATCTGGACGTTGAACTGACCGGATGTGAGCACACCGTCAAAATTCTCACCGATCGTGACGAGCAGGCGCTGGAAATTCTCCGTCACACCACGGCACACGTTCTGGCGCAGGCCGTCCGGCGAATCTACGGTAAAAAAGTCCAGTACGCCATAGGTCCGGCGCTGGCCGACGACTTCCAGTACGGTTTCTACTACGATTTCGATCTGCCCGAACCCATCAGCGCCGAAGACCTTCCGAAAATCGAAGCAGAGATGAAAAAAATTATCGGCGAAGACATCTCCATAATCCGGAATGAACTGCCGATTGACCAGGCCAGGGGGCGATTTGCGAAACTAGGCCAGGATTATAAGGTCGAGATGATCGACGACCTGGCTCGCCAGGAGGGCGCATCGTCCGTAAGCCTATATGAGCAGGGTGATTTTGTGGATATGTGCCGAGGTCCTCATCTGCCGCGCACGGGTATGCTTAAAGCGTTCAAACTTCTCACTGCCGCAGGGGCGTACTGGCGGGGCGACGAGAACAACAAGATGCTCACCCGCATATACGGCGTCGCATTCTTCGACAAGAAACATCTCACCGCCCACCTCGAACGAATCGAGGAAGCGAAAAGACGCGATCATCGTGTGCTGGGCAGGCAATTGGGCCTGTTCCACTTCTCCAAAGAGGTTGGGCCGGGGCTGCCGCTTTGGCTGCCCAGGGGAACCATCCTTCGCATGGAACTGGAAGGCTGGCTGCGAGGCGAATTGCTCAAGCGGGGCTACCTTCCGGTAATTACGCCGCACGTCGGAAAGGTGGACCTGTGGCGAACCAGCGGACATTATCCTTACTATGAACACGGGCTCTTCCCCACCATGCACCTGCGAGAGGTGGAGGACATACCCGATGGGCAGGAAGACGGATACCTCCTCAAGCCGATGAACTGCCCGTTCCACATACAGATATATAAAGCCGATCATCGCAGTTATCGTGATTTGCCGCTGAGGTTCAGCGAGTTCGGCACGGTTTATCGTTACGAACAGTCGGGCGAACTTTCCGGACTGATTCGTGTTCGGGGCTTCACGCAGGACGATGCTCATATCTTCTGCACGCCTGAACAACTGGAGGCAGAGGTCGAATCCTGCGTTGAACTGACTAAACTCTGCCTGACCACACTGGGGCTGGAGGACTACCGCGTGAGAATCGGCCTGCGGGATCCTGACAGCGAAAAATACACCGGTAAGAGCGAGAACTGGGACCTGGCCGAGGAAAATATCCGCAACGTGGTTCGGAAGATCGGAATGGATTACACCGAGGAGCCCGGCGAGGCGGCCTTCTACGGCCCCAAGATAGACTTCGTCGTCAGAGACTGCATAGGCAGAGAATGGCAACTCGGGACTATTCAGGTGGACTACAATCTCCCCGAGCGGTTCGATCTCGAATACATAGGCGCAGACAACTCCGCCCATCGTCCCGTGATGATTCACCGCGCGCCACTCGGCTCGCCGGAACGTTTTATAGGTATCCTGATTGAGCATTTTGCCGGTGCGTTTCCGCTGTGGTTGGCGCCGGTGCAGGCGGCGGTTCTGCCTGTCAGCGAGAAATTCAACGATTACGCCGCCGAGGTGGTGTCGGCCGGCAGGGCGGCGAATTTACGATTGGAGTCGGACGAATCATCCGACAAAATCGGCGCGAAGATACGACGGAGCGTTATGCAGAAAATTCCGTACATTTTCGTCGTCGGGCAGCGTGAAGTCGAAGCATCGACCGTTTCGGTCCGCAAGCGCGGCGTCGGAGAAGTCGGCTCGGTTGCTTTGACCGAAGTTATTGATAAACTTAAAGACGAAAGGGATTCGCGTGGCGCCGAAGAGGCGTTCACTGAAAAATAAGTCGCCGGTGGTCGGTAACCGGGAAAAAACAACAGATAACCATAACCGGTTACCGGATACTGACAATTGGCTGCCAATTTAGGAGAATAATACCATCGCAAAGGAACTTCGTCGCAACGATCGCATCCGTATCTCGCCTATCCGGTTGATAGACGCTCAGGGAAATCAGGCGGGCGTCGTCGAGACCGCCAAAGCCATTGAAATGGCCCGTCAGGTGAATCTAGACCTTGTCGAGGTCGCTCCGCAGGCCGATCCGCCGGTCTGCCGGATAATGGACTTCGGAAAATACAAATATGATCTGAAGAAGAAGCAGCATAAGGCCAGGGCGCAGCGCCACGAGGTGGAGATGAAGGAGGTTCGCATCAAGACGCCGAAGATCGGACGGCACGACCTCGAAATCAAGGTCAACCGCGCGCGAGAGTTCCTCAATCGAGGCGACCGGGTGCAGTTCACGCTACGGTTTCGCGGGCGGGAAATGGCCCATCAGAACCTCGGGCGGGAAATTCTCAACTCCGTCAAGTCCGCACTTGAAGACGTTGCAAAGGTCGAGCGGGATTTTCGCATGGAAGGACGCCGCCTGACCATGGTCCTCGCCTCGACGGTCGATCAACGTCGGATCAACCAAAAAAACGCTGAAAAAACGACTGCATCAGCATTGCAAACCGACGGGTGAACCCTCGCAGGACTCATCATCGCCCAAAGAGCACTGTTCAAGCATTATCATGAGGTGCTTATATCTTGGCGTGATGAGGGCTTCGGGCCCAGTGCAGTTTGTCGATAAGCGTCCTGAAGAAGGTTCCGCTGGGGTTGGAGATAATCCTTGCGGGCCGATCGGCGCGACGGATTTCGACGGATTGTTCGACTTTTATGGGCGCCGAGACCTGCCCGTCGATGACCAGCGTGGTTCCGGGATTCAGCCGGTCGGCTGTTATGCCGATTGTCGCGTCGCCGCCGACGACGACGGGCCTCATCGCCAGTGTATGCGGCGCAATCGGCGTTATGACCATAGCATCCAGCGTCGGTTCGAGTATCGGCCCGCCGGCTGACAGGCTGTAGCCCGTCGAACCGGTGGGTGTGGCGACGACCACACCGTCGCCCATGAAAGTTGTGATGTGGTCCTCATTTCGCTTGACGCACAGTTCGATCATCCGGAAGGGCGCACCGGCCGAGATTACTACGTCATTAGCCGCCGGTGATGAAAAGGTGTCTTTACCACCGACAAGGGCGACCTGGAGCATCATCCGCTCGACGGGTCGAACTTTCCCCGCCAGGATTGCATCGAGGTGCTCGGTCATCTGCTCAATGCTGAAGTCTGCCAGGAAGCCGAGTTTGCCCATGTTCACGCCCATCATGGGGATTCCCGCCGGCGCCACCCGACGGGCTGACGCCAGCAGCGTTCCGTCCCCACCGAAGACGACACACAGGTCCGCCTGCACGCCGGCGATGTCTTCGTTTCCCTGCACATCGATCACACCTGCGACTTCAGCGTGCTCGGTGAACCATCCGCGCAGCGACTCGACCTGCTCTAATACGCCGGTCTTGGATATGTTGACAATTATGAGAATGCGTTTGTCGGCCATGGCGGTATGCTAACAGAAACAGGGACTTGGGACTAGAGATGTGTGCGTCTATTTTTTCTGGTGTAATTTAAAGGACTGAATATCCGGCAGTTGCTGAGCAATATGGCGGGTACTGTTGCGGATTGCAGATTGCGGATTGCGGATTTCAGCAATCGTACGCACATGGAAATCCTCAATCCGCAATCCTCAATCCGAAATGGGCTCCAGGCAGGTCAAAACTCTTAAAAATCATATTGCCATGCAGGGTCAGAAAATCAGGTCGCTCACCCGTAGACTCGGCAATTAAGATTGCAATTATCGGCGGTGTCAATACACTCAATTATAGTCTGGGACGCAGCGGTGTTCCGGCAGTTCACGGAATGGTAAGGATGAAAATCGTTGCAATCATACCTGCGCGGTACGGTTCGACGCGCCTGCCGGGTAAGCCCCTGCTGGATGAGACGGGCAAACCGCTGATTCAGCATGTCGTCGAGACCGTCAGTCTGGCTGAACGGATCGATGCGGTCTATGTCGCCACCGATGATGAGCGGATTATCCATGCGGTTGCCGACTTCGGCGGCTGCGCGATTATGACCTCTGGCGGGCATATCAGCGGAACCGACCGCCTCGCCGAAGCCGCCGACAAACTCGACCTGGACGACGGCGACATAATCGTCAATGTCCAGGGCGACGAGCCGGAGATGTCGCCCGGCCATATTGATCGACTGGTATCGCTGCTGATTGACTCGGACTGTCCAATGGCGACGCTGGCGGCGCCGCTGAGCCGGGCCGATGCCGAAAAACCCGACAACGTAAAGGTCGTCCTGTCCTCCGACGGATCGGCCATGTATTTCTCCCGCGCAAAAATCCCTTACGACCGCGGCGGCGGCGGAAAATACCTGCTGCACCTGGGTATTTACGCATATCGCAAGGAGTTCCTGCTGAAATTCGCCGCCATGCCGCCGACGTCGGCTGAGCAGACTGAAAAACTCGAACAATTGCGGGCTTTGGAAAGCGGGTATCGCATAGCGGTGGCGGTGGTCGAATCGGCTGGGCCCGGTATAGACACCCCCGATGATTACGCCGCGTTCGTGGCGCGTATGAAAGACCGTTGAGAAATTTGAGTGATTGCTTTTTTGCACTCGAGGGAGTATTTTTGGTTTAATGATTTAATGGTTTGAGCGGATTGAGGAAGAAAATATGGGTAAGGAAGCATCTCAGGAGGGCGATAAGCCTAAAATTATCGTCGATGAGGACTGGAAGAGTCAGGCAGAGATTGACAAGCAGAAACTGGCCGACGTGGAGCAGTCCGTATCGACCGGCGCCGAAGCGGCGAAACATGGCTCCAGAACGCTGCCGCAGGCGAGTTTCGGTGTTCTGGTTACCAGCCTGGTTACGCAGATACTTTTCGCCCTCGGCGCAATCGAAGACCCGCAGACCCAAAAGCGCTATCTGGACCTTGCCTTGGCCAAGCATAATATAGATATGCTTTCCGTCCTGGAAGAAAAGACAAAAGGTAACCTGACAGAGCAGGAAAAGAGCACGCTGGACTCTGCCCTTTACGAGGTGCGGATGGCGTACGTTCAGGCGGCCCAGGCGGGCGGAGGTTGATCATGCGGACCGCTGGGACGGTATTGACGGCGATGTTCCTTGCGATTGCAGGCCTGGCGATAACAGGATGCGGTACCTCGGCAGCCTTTCCTTTTGATTACGACACTGTTTGGCGAGCCGCCGTCGGAGAAGCCATTGTCTGGCATCCCGATCTGATTGACGACCAGCAACGCCCATATCGTGTTTCCTGCACAAAGACCAACCTGGACGGAATGGTGTTTAAATACGAGCTTGAAGTCGTAAACGACCTCAACCTTTTCGCGCGTCGGCCCAGCACGCGAGTCTATGTTAACATGCGCCAGACCAAACCCAGACGGGTGAGATTTACACAAATGGAAAAAGAGTTTCTCGGTAAAATCGCAGATCGCCTGACCACAATATCATCGCCGCCGGGGTGAAAAAATTATTTTTTAATCAGCCCTGGTTGATGCTCGCGCGTGTTGTTAAGTAAATAGCTGATTTGGCTTCGGTGTCGCCATGCGCCTAAAAAATCGGCTCCTGGCCGGATACAGGTCTGAAAAATAATAAGGAGATGAAAAATGTCTATGTTACGAGAAGCATGTGTATTGTCAGCCGTTATCGTTTTGGCGTATTCGACGTTCAGCCTCGCCGTCGAGAAGTCTCCTGTTTCGCCCGCCGAACAGGATAAGTCGATTTCCACCGCCTCGGTCGGATATAAGCCTGTCGAACCCGGGACCGTTCGAATCTGGGACACGAATAACAGGTATGAAAAAAAACGTCCCGCCGGACGGTGTATGAGAGACAAGCCGAAATGGTCACCCGTTCCCTACGGTAAGACCGACTATAAACCCGTCGGCGACCTTGTATTCGAAAACGAGCAATTCTTCCTTTTCTGTTTCACGAACAAGGAAGACGCCGTCAGCCTCATCGCCAAGCTGGCGGGCACTGAAGGCGTCGTCGATAACGAGATATACAAAGTCCACCAGAACGAAGGGGGCAGGAGAGACTTCGGACACGGGACTATCGGCGACCCGAAGATATTGAAATACACCGAAAAGGAAATTCTTATCGAACACTCCGGCAAGGCAGGAAGGTCCGAGAATCCGGTTACGACGACCTATCGCATTCTGGGCGATAAGTGCTGGCTTGAAGTCAAGCCGGTCAACTACGTCAACCAGCAGGGCCTGCACGGGAAAAACCGCATCTGTGCGTTCCTCAACAGTGAATCAGACGAATACATACTCGACGGTAAAAGAGCGACCTGGCCGGGAAGAGAGAACAACAGACCCGCCAAACCGGATACGATAGGGATAATAAACTTCCATCGCGGCAGAAAACCTCATGGCCTGATGTGGTTCATGACCGCACCGCCCGGATTCGAAAAGAGCAAACTGACCTACCTGGGACACCACTCCGACCGGTACTGGGAAGACGAGTTTCCGCCGAACGACAGGCCCAGTTGCGGAGCGCAGTACGCTCACCTGAAAGACAAGGTCATCATCGCCGTGCTCAACCGCAAAGGCCACTGGGAGCGTGAGGATGTTCTCAAACCTATCGCCGCCGGTGGGACCTACACCACCAAATTCAAGGCGCCCTTCCCCGGAAAGTGGCGCGTTATCGGTTTCGTGGTGGAAGACGAAAACTACGTTCCCAGGCCAAGAGTTTCTGAATTGCCAATCCCTGAATCCTTCAAGACGCCGATAAACGGAAAATATCACTACAGCACGGTTGAAATCAAAGAAGCCGGTGAGAAATTCACCTTCAAAAGCCCTGTCGCCGGCACGATTGATTACCTGCTTATATACCTTCTGGACCGGACCGAAAATACGCCGAAGGGCGTCTTTTCGCCGATGGGCGTTTATCGTGAAGCCATCCTGTCAAAGACAGCGGAATAACACGAAAAAAATACCGCACCGGAAGCCATAAAGAAGGTCAGGAAAAAAATAAGATTGGTTCGTTAGAAGGTCGGCAAGCGCCTGTGCGGTTCCTGGCCTGCGACAAGTCTTAAAAGAACAGTAAGGAGAAAAAGATGTCCATTGTGCGAGCAGCAAGTGTGTTGTCGGTTGTTGTTTTGGCGTTCTCTGCGTTCAGTCTTGCCGCCGGAGAGCGAGAGGCAACCAACATCGTCCCTAATGCCGGCGCGGAAAAAGCCGGCGCCGATAAGTTGCCGGAAGGGTGGTCTCAATACCGCAACACCCCGGCTGAGGTGGGCAGGAGCGAGAAGGTCTATCACAGCGGCAAGAGCAGCGCCTACATGAAAATCACAACCTTCAGGGGCGACGATACCGTCAACGCCGGCTTGGCGGTCGGGCTTACGAGCGGCTGGGACACGGGAAGCGAAAAAGCCATTCCGGTCAAGCCCAACACAAAGTACTACTTCTCTTTCTACATCAAGGGAGGGGGTTTTACTCGTAAAATCAGCGTCGTGCCATGGGGTTTCAAGGCCGACGGCACCGGGCGCGACAGGAATTTCCCGCTAGTCGGTGTGGTTCCGACGGAGAAGTGGACCCAATATACCGGGTCTTTTACCACCAAGGCCGAAACCGAGCGGGTGGTCTTGATGTTCCACGTGTTTGGCGCAAGGGACCGCGATCTGAAGAAGAACGCGATATTATTCGTTGACGACATGTATCTTGGCACGAGCGAAGCCACCGCCAAAGCCGAGGTCCCCGCCGCGGATCAGCCGAAGCAGGATATGCCCGTATTTGTGCCGATTAAAGAATACATCGAACCGCCCCCGGGCACCCCGATCGGATACGAACCTGTCAAACCGGGAATGGTCCGAATCTGGGATACCAACAAGAAGTACGAAAAAAAGCGTCCCTCCGGCTCGGCCTTGAAGGACAGACCCAAATGGTCGCCGGTTCCCTACGGAAAGACCGACTACCAGGCTCGCGGGGACATCATGCTCGAAAACGAGTACTTCTACCTGTTCTGCTTCACGAACAAGGGCGACTCCATCAGTTTCCTGCCCAAGAAGCCGGGCGGGAAAGGAGAAATATATGACGACAATGAGATATACAAGGTCTTCCAGAACAAGGCGGGCAGGCGGGATTTCGGGATGGGAACGATTAGCGCCCCGAAGATATTGAAGTACACCGAGAAAGAGATCGTCATCGAACATGCCGGAAAGGCAGGAAGGTCCGACGAGCCGGTTACGACGTCCTATCGCGTTCAGGGCGGCAAGTGCTGGCTTGAGGTCGGGCCGGTCAATTATGTTAACCAGCAGGGCATGCACGGAAAAAGCAGAATCTGTGCGTTTGTCCGGAAAGACCACGACGAATTCATCCTGGACGGAAAGAGGGCGACCTGGCCGGGCAAGGAGAACAATGTCCCCGCCCCGTCCGACACCATCGGGATAATCAATTTCAAAAGAGGCCTAAGAGGCGTCGTGGGCGCTATGACCTTCCTGACGTCAATGCCAGGCTTCGAGAAAAGCAAACTGACGTACCTGGGCTTCCACATCGACCGCTTCTGGGAAGATTGGTTGCCGCACGATTCGCCAAGTTGCGGGGCGCAGTACGTCCAAATAAACGGCAAAGCCGTCATAGCCGCACTGAACTACAAGAGCGTATGGGAGCGAGAAGACATAGTAAAATCCATTGCGTCCAATGAATCCTATACCAGTAAGTTCGCCGCGCCGTATCCGGGGAAATGGCGCGTCATCGGATTCGTGGTAACCGAGAAAGATTACAAGCCGCGAGAGAGAGTGGCGACCAGGGATATACCCGAATCGTACAAGACGCCGATTGAAGGCAAGTACTACTACAGCACCGTGGAGATAACCGAGCCCGGCGAGAAGTTCACCTTCAAAAGCCCCGTTGCCGGCACGCTTGATTATCTGTTGATATATCTGAACGACCGGACTGAAAACACCCCCAAAGGCGTCTTTACGCCGATGGGTGTTTATCGTGAGGCCATATTGGGCGAAGAGGCCAAAGATACCGAGAGCAAAACCGCGCCGTAAAACGAAAATCAGAACCAGGATAAGAAGGATTCGTCGGGTGATAGTTTAATTGATGGGTGCCGTATTTTCGTTCGTAGAGCGGCGGAGGGCGTAAACGTATGTGTCCGCTTCGCGTGAAGGCATGGCGCCCATCATTATACGTGGAATAGAGCACCGGGCTTTGTTTGAAAACTGTTTCAGACAGGATTTTCAGCATTCAGCGGTCAGCATTCGGGCACGCACGTGCCCTGGCGGGCACGGCCAACTTCTGCCCGGCCCTTTGGGCCTGAATGGCGATCAACCGGAATAACCCGCGCTTTCCTGCTAATCCCCGAAATTTCCCAGATCGACGACGATTCCTTCCGGGGTGAAGTAAGTTACGTTCAACCTGCCGCCGCTGATAGTTGTGAAAACCACGCCGCAGACGTTGTAATTAGCAGCCGATGCCAGTTCTTTTTCACCGGGACCGATACGAGAGATGCTCTCGGCTACCGTGCTGAAGTGCCCGACGAAGTAGCACAGACTGTCGAGCGTATCCTTCAGCATCTGTTGGGACGGGACGTACTGGTCGTCGCCGCGCTTTTCGGCTGGGAGATATAATTTCGCTTCCGCCTGACCCTCTTCATATACTATCAGCCCTCCGCACTGGCTGAGGCGGTCAGCCATATCCTGCCGGGCCGTTACCATCAACATTCGCCGGAAGCGGGGCCTGTCGAGCATCTCGCTGATCAGCATAAGGTTCCAAAGGTCTGTTACCGAGAGGCTCTCGGTCTGCGAAGCGAAATCAACGAGTCTTCCTCTGCGGAAAAGCGGTTTGTTCCGGACCGCGCGCCGCTTGTTAATGCCTTGAGAAATCTCCAGTATCATTTGCGCGCGCGACATCGATTTGCGAAGCGGGTCGGCAGCCAGCCGACTTATGAGATGAAAGTCGCGGATTCTGAAACGATAGTCGTATTCATTCCGCCACTGATTCACCAGGCGTTCTGCCGGCGCCAGATGCGCCGCGCCCTTGCGGTGCAGTATTACAGCCGACAGCAATTCCCGACGGGTTTTAGGCGCGTACCCGAAATGCTCCGAAAAATATTTCAATACGCCGACTGCCTGCGTGCGCGGACTGAGCGAGGAAATCTTACGTCGCAAAGCCTCGGTCCCAAGCCGGGACGACAGAATCTCAATGGCCGAACCGCGCGCAAAGAATTTCGGTGTGTTCAGCCCCTCAAGCAGCGCATCGGACCAGGATTGGCCAGATGTCCGTTCGACCAGTTGACGGTAGCGCATTTCGCTTTCATCGCTGATGGGCTTTTCAGCCGCCCATAATTTCACCAGCGAAACCAGCGAGACACGAGCAGGGTTTTTATGGAGCCATTCCAGCAGCGCCGAGCGCAACTGCGGGTCGTCAGCCTGTGGAAGGACGTTGGCTATATGCTCGGCCAGACCCGGACAGTCCCGCTCTGCCAGGAATGCCAGAACACTCCGGCGGACTCTCGGCGGCGCTTCCGTCTGGGTAAGAACTATCGCCAGCGTCGGATAGGTCTGCTCGCCGGCTATGTCCACACGTTCAAGCACGCGCAGTGATTCGAGGCGCTCATCGGCGGACAGACCGTCGTTCAATACCCTGTGAGCGTTGTGGAGGGCGATCGTCTTGGGCGGGAAATCCTGATTGCCCGCCCGCTGATGCTGAAGGAACTCGGCCATGGTCTGCGGAGGGTGCGGCGGCAACTGACCACAACCCCCCAGAACAGCAGTAATGAACGCAACAAATAATAAGCACGAAAGTTTCGTTTTGGGGATGGTTTGCATGGGCAATATAGTAACGCCCTGACACCAAAGGTGGCAAGTGTTTGAAAATATCTTACCGGTACGATAGACTTACCGGCTATGCATATGGATAAACAACCGAATATCACCGAACAGATGGAACTGCTCCTGCGAGGAGTCGATGCCGTTTATACATCCGATGAACTTCGTCGCCGTTTGACTGAAGCGAACAAGCCGCTCCGAATCAAACTCGGAATGGACCCGACGGCTCCCGACATTCACCTGGGACACTCGGTCGTCCTGAGCAAGATGCGGCAGTTTCAGGACTTAGGTCACAAGGCGGTGCTCATCATCGGCGATTACACCGCACGTATCGGCGACCCTTCGGGTCAGAACTCCACCCGTCCGACACTCACGCCCGAACAGATTCAGACCAACGCGACGACATACTTCCAGCAGGCGGGAAAAATCCTCGATACTTCCAGCGGAAAACTGGAAATCAGATACAACAGCGAATGGCTCGGTAAACTGACCATGATGGACATCATCCATTTGACGGCCAAGAAGACCGTCGCGCAGATGCTCCAGCGGGAAAGTTTTAAAAAACGCCTCGCAGCCGACCAGGACGTCTTCCTGCACGAATTTCTCTACCCTGTCGTCCAGGGCTACGATTCGGTGGTCGTCGAGGCGGATGTCGAACTCGGCGGGACCGACCAGACCTTCAACTGCCTCGTCGGGCGCGACATTCAGCGCGCCTACGACCAGCCGGCTCAGATCGTACTGGTCATGCCGCTGCTGGCGGGGCTTGACGGCGTCGAGAAAATGAGCAAGTCCAAAGGTAATTACGTCGGCGTAACCGACCCGCCTAACGAAATGTTCGGCAAGATAATGTCAATTCCCGATACGCTGATGGTGAACTATTTCACGCTGCTGACAGACATTCCTGTCGAGCGAATAAAAGAACTCGTCGATGGCGAAAAAACTCACCCCCGCCAGGCCAAAGCCACGCTAGGCCGGGCGATCGTCGAGCGATATTACGACCTGACGGCTGCGACCGCCGCCACCGACGAGTTCGATCGGGTATTCTCTGCAAGGCAGACGCCCAGCGAAATTCCGGACGTCGTTATCCCGCCCGGGACAATCGCAATTGTCGGTCTGGTCGTCCAGGCAGGGTTCGCCAAAAGCAACGGCGAGGCGCGCAGACTTATCAGCCAGAACGCCGTCAGTATCGACGGCGACAAAATCACCGACGTCGAAGCCGTTGTGAACCCGCAGAACGGGCAAATTCTCCGCGTCGGAAAACGAAGATTCGGTAAAATAGTTATAGAGTGAAAAAGCAATTAGCAGTCAGCGATCAGCAATCAGTAAAAGAAGAAACGCTGAACGCTGAATGCTGAACGCTTTAAAAAAATGAAATTGCCTTTACTGAAACATCCCGAGCGTTACACAGGCCTGTACGTTGTCGATTTCGGCCCTTCGACTTCGCTCAGGGCGGGCGACACTTGCGCCGTCGGGTACACAGCCGAGGAAGTAGCGATGCTGGTCGAGTCGGAACAATACGCCCATGCGACGCTTTATCGCATCCACGCAGCCAGGCCCGACGGGACAATGGAACTGAAGGGTGTGCCGAACGAGCGGTTTAAACTGGAGACGGGCCTGTTTTTCTACAGCAGGGATTTGGAAACAGCCCGCAGGGAATACGAAGAAATTCACAGCCTGGCCGACGGTCGCCTTCCATGCAGGGCGCAATTGCTGCTCGGTGAGTGGCATGGCCGTCCCGGCCATGAGTTCGAACACGGGCGAGACGCCCGTGCCACATTTGTCGTCGGCCTGGCGTACCCAGCCGAGTACGACGAAGACGTCTCCAAATGGATGCTCGACAATAAGGTGTCTGCCGGTCAGCGCGCCGACGGCGGAGTAGGGCGACTGGAGATAATCAGGCGGGACGCCCGGATAATCGATTCCGCCCAATTGTCCGCCGTCCCCAATCGCCGGGCCAGAAACCGCGATGAAGTATTCGCCGGCGTCGGCGAGGCGATTCAGAGGATTGCGTGATGGGATTGGCTCGTCGAATCAAAGCCGCTGTATTTGATTTCGTTACACGAGTCGCACCGTCCCGACATATTGCCCCGGACGACCTGGCCGATGCCGATTACTCCACCCATCCCGGTGGCAAAGGCCTGCGATTCACAAAACGCCTGCGTGAGACATTCCGAAGAAGTTGGCTGCGATTGCGGAAATAACCTGAAAAAAAGCGAATGGTATCCGGCTTCTGTACATAGCGTCTATTGTGCGTCTGAAGAAACAGAGCCGAACGGCAAGCCAATTCCGCGAGTTGGCTTGCCGTTCGGCTCTGCTAAGTCTTTTCGCGCCACGTGAATACGCCTATTCAAAACTAAGTGGATGCGGGATTTATGACGCACTTGTCGGCATTTTACTGGAAGCCTTCGAGCGGCGTTTCCGCGAAACGGAAGCAGACCGATGACCGACGGGAGGTAAGCCACGCGCGCCCTCGAAGATGCTCGATTCGCGAGCGTTCTCTTCCAACCAACGGCGGCGGAGCCGTGGATCGCGAAGATAAGGATTGCTTTCAATAAGCGTTGCCATGATGTTATTATAACGCATTCGGTGACATTTTCTAGCCTGGTCTTTCCCTGATTATATGTGTAGTGCGCCTGCGAAAATTGAATTCCTTCGGAAAGAGGAGTGAGTTAGTGCCCAACGACAAAGACATCGTTATTCTTCGTGACCTTGCGAAGCAGGTTGCTGATATCGCCGCCAAAGACATACAGGATGAGCGGCGCGACCTGTGGCGCAGACACAACAGCCTCCGGAAAACCCGTCCGCTGATTTACATCCGATGATTCGCCTGCTGGAACGAGATTCTCCCTGAAGAAAAACTCCTCTGCCGCGACCCGTTCTTCAGGCAGCATGAGTTGTTCCTGCGCGACAAAATCTACCAGGACCGCCTCGGCGACGATTTTATCATAGAACCGTGGATTACCGTCCAGGCGACCTACGCAACGCCCACCGACTCGTACCGCTGGGGCCCGGAGATCAAACACCACCTCAGTTCGGAAAAGGGCGGCGCCTTCGGGTACGACCCGCCGCTGAAGACCGAGGCAGACTTCGACAAACTCGTCATGCCGCGCCACGCCATCGACGAGGAGGCCACCGCGCTGAATCTTACGAGGTTGCAGG
This sequence comes from Planctomycetota bacterium, assembly GCA_034190305.1. Lineage (GTDB taxonomy): Bacteria > Planctomycetota > Phycisphaerae > SM23-33 > SM23-33 > JAUWNJ01. The sequence continues at coordinate 18,587 of JAXHSV010000017.1, forward strand.
ACGCCGTCGGAGACATCCTGGAGGTCAACCTGGACCGCGGGCCTTACTGTCGCATGTGGTCGGCGGATATCTCCACCGACCTTGCCCACCTCCGAGGCCTGGAGCAGATGATGTGGGATATGATGGACCGCCCGCAGTGGCCGCACAGGCTGCTCGCATTCATGCGGGACGGGGTATTACGCGTACATGAACAGGCGGAAGCCGTTGGCGACTGGCGGCTGTGTAACCATCAGAACCAGTCTATGCCGTATGCGATGGAACTGTCCGACCCCACCGCCAACAGTGAACCCGTCGGGCGCAACCGGTTGTGGGGATACCTCGCCTCACAGGAGACGACGCTCGTTTCGCCGGCGATGTTCGATGAGTTCATGTTGCAGTACCAAATCCCGATTATGGAGAAATTCGGCCTGGTCGCCTACGGCTGCTGCGAGGACCTGACTCGAAAGATAGATTTGCTTCGGAAGATACCCAACCTCCGGCGCATCGCGGTAACGCCCTGGGCCGACGTTCGGGCCTGCGCCGAGCAGATTGGTCAGGATTACGTCTTTTCCTGGCGGTCAAACCCCTCCGAGATGATCTGTACCGGATTCGACCCAGACAAGGTCCGCCGCTTCATCCGCGCGGGCCTGGAGGAAGCCAAAGGTTGCCACGTCGATATAACGCTCAAGGATATCGAAACCATCGACGGCAACTTCGACAACCTGATAGAATGGACCAGAATCGTTCGGGAAATTGTGGAGGATTACGGTTAGGCGTGCGGCGCCCGGCGATCCTGTACTAACGAGCCATACATAAGAAAGCGGCATGAACGTGATGAAGGCGGTGCGAATTCACAAATATGGTGGGCCGGAAGTGCTCACATATGAAGATGCGCCGCGGCCTGAACCCGGGGAAGACGATCTGCTGATCCGTGTTCACGCTGCCGGAGTCAATCCCGCCGACTGGCAGATACGTTCCGGCAAACGCGGTGTGCAGAAAGAACCATTCTCGCTGATTTTGGGTTTCGATGTGTCGGGGGTTGTCGAAGCGACAGGCAGAAGCGTTAAGCACTTTAAAGTAGGTGATGCGGTATATGCCATGTTGCACGGCGCCTATGCAGAGTATGTTACCGGCCCCGCTACGGCGGTTGCGCGCAAACCACGCTGTCTTGATCACATTCAGGCGTCGGCCATGCCGGTCGTTGCCCTGACCGCGTGGCAGGCGCTCTTTGACGCAGGTGAATTGTCAGCCGGACAAACAGTGCTTATCCAGGCTGCCGCCGGGGGCGTCGGACATATCGCGGTACAACTTGCCAAGTGGGCTGGAGCGCGCGTGATTGGCACGGCCTCTGCCCGCAACGAGGATTTTCTGCGCGAAATCGGCGTCGATGAGTTCATAGATTACCGGACGAGGCGGTTTGAAGATGTCGTTCGAGATGTTGATGTGGTTCTGGACGCCGTTGTTCGGGATGCTGATGAGGCTATAGACGCCTTGGCCGGCGAGACTTTGGAGCGTTCATGGGGCGTTCTGAAGAAGAACGGCGTTCTTGTCTCTATTTGCGCCAGGCCGTCCCCTGAAATCGCTGCCGCGCATGGCGTGCGCGGTAAATATGTACTTGCACAAAGCAATGCCTCACAACTTGCCGAGATTGCCGGGTTGGTTGATGCCGGACATGTAAAGCCCACTATCGGCGCCGTGCTGCCCCTCAAGGATGCCCGTAAAGCACACGAACTGAGTCAGACAGGCCATACGCGGGGGAAGATTGTTCTGCGTATATAGGCGGATGGCTCGCACTATGAACTGCGTTTGCGGAGGTAGCCTGAAAGAAACGGGTGGCTCGGTTACGAGCTATCCGGTAGTGTTGAAAATAGAATGAGAATTGAGAATAACTTTAAATTCAGGGTCTTCTTCAATGAAACTCGACGATTCGAAATTCATCCAGATAGTCGATTCCGCACCGCTGGTGTCGATTGATCTGGTCATTAGAAATGCCGAAGGTGCGATTCTGCTTGGTAAGAGAGTTAATCGGCCTGCTGCGGGATACTGGTTTGTGCCGGGCGGAAGGGTCAGGAAAAATGAACTTGTGCTTAGTGCCGTTAGGAGGGTGGCCGAGTCTGAACTCGGTCTTAGGCTGGTCATGGAAGAAGTGCGATTTATGGGTGTATATGAGCATTTCTATGACGACAATTACCTTGGTCGTGAGGGGGTAGGCACTCACTACGTGGTTCTTGCTTATGAATATCTCCTGCAGGATTCCAAGCCGCTCAGGAAGGATGACCAGCATTCAGAATTGCGCTGGTGGAAAGTGAATGACCTTCTGAACTGTTCGGACGTGCACAAGAATACAAAGGCCTATTTTAAACAGATTTAAATCGACTATCTTGTTCACCGAGCCGGTTTGACATTGGGCCTGGTTCAAAGATGTCAATTTTGGGTAACAGTGTTCATTCGTCCCTACGGGACTCAATATCGGTGTTCTTCTCAAGTCCCAGCAATAAATTGCTGGGCTATTTTCACAAAGTCCCTG
>JAXHSV010000170.1:0-6634 GCA_034190305.1 Planctomycetota bacterium
TTTGTTGGGGATTGGACCTATTTCCACGACGGTAAAGTCGAGTTGACATTCGAGTACAAGAACGCCTCCCAACAGATGAGAAAACCGAATACTTACATCTCGTATATAAGCGTCAGCTTGGTCCTTGATTATGATGTCGCGGGATCTCTGGTGTTTTATAACGACGGGAATCTCCAACCCGCAGTGCAAATAATGACCCCGGACCAAACTACCGAGGCCATTCGCCTTGGAAAGGCAGCGGACTTGAAGGACCTCTCTCGCAAGTCGCTTGCAACTGCTCGCGCGGCCCAGGCCGCAGATGTCCATAGCGCAAAGATAAGCTGGGATAACGGTAGAATATCCATATCAACAGATGAAATCAAAAAGATTTTCAAACAGAAAAACAACAAAAAGTACAGCCGGGCGGCATTGGTTATCACGAGTTTCTATCCCGAATACGGACCTGCACCGAAAGTGCTCCTGAGAAACATCAAACTGAACGGGAGGCGGATAAAGTTGTACACTGACAATTGGAACCCCGACAGACTGAACGTAAACGCCGAGTGAAGTCGCTCGGCGAAAAGATATCCGTTAGGGTATCTTCGATAAGCTGCGAAATTATTTTGGGAGAACCATATGGACTGTATAGATCAGAATCAAGTTATCGAATGGTCTTTTAGGACCAATCACAGTTACCAGGATCCGTTCAATGAGGTCTTGCTGGATGTGGATATTCACGGGGTCGGGCGCGATCCGTTCGCTCGAAGTGCTTTACAATAGCTGTATTCCCTCGGCCAGTTTTTCGATCCTCTTGCTCACAAATCAGGAGGGAGATTCCACAGGAATGAAATCTGCCGTGTACAAAATATAGATTTAGACTATCACTGCCAGCCTTTCATGTAATCCCTTTGGGGAAAGCGAGTTGCAGCAAGGTCCCTGACGCCAGAATATTTAGCTTGCAATATTCTTTCGTACACAATACATTGTGGGGTTGTGGGAGAGAAAAGAAAGAGTCAGAATGTTGCCAGCAGCGGCTTAACAGAGATGGTGGTCACCGCGCTGCGCCGGATTATTCGCGCGATCGACCTGCGATCGCGGTTCCTGGTAACTCGCTACGGGCTAACCGGGCCGCAACTGACGGTTTTAAGGGAATTGTCGGCCCACGGCGGGATTTCTGTCGGGGAACTGACCCATGCGATTCATCTCAGTCAGGCCACGGTAACCGGGATATTGGACCGGCTGGCCAAGCGAGGGCTCATCCGCCGTCAACGAAGCGACCAGGACAAGAGGCGCGTCCTTGTCTGGCTGACGGAGGAGGGCGAGCGCCTCCTGGCTGATGCGCCGCCGCTTCTTCAGGAGGAGTTTACTGACGAGTTCGCCAAACTCGAGGACTGGGAACAGACCCAGGTACTCTCTGCCTTACAGCGCGTGGTTTCAATGATGGAGGCCAAGCACATTGACGCAACGCCAATCCTGACGACCGGCCCCATCACCGCGACACCGGAGAAAACCAAGGCCTTCCTAGATCAGAAGCCGAAGGACGCAAACGCCAAGTCTCTGGGGGATGAGCCGGCCGAACCACCGGAGGGGACCGCCCAGGAACCATAGGACGCCGAGGCGGTCTGAACACAGCGGCACGGACGCCACCGACGAAAGACATGTAACTTCCTTGCGTAGTGAAGAAAGGAAAAAGGTAACAATGGCGAAAGCAAGACACGAACAACCAGGGCTGAGCGCATCACTTTATCAGCCGTTGTGTAATGCTGATGTGAAAAAGATCGCCGATGCGGCTCTGCAAGTGCTTGAGATGTCGGGCATGGCTGTATATGCGGATACGGCATTTGAGGCACTACGGGACGCAGGAGCACCAGCGGATGAAGAGACACGAACCGTCCGGTTCCCGCGCAGCCTGGTCGAGGACGCCGTCGCGTCGAATCCGTCGTCGATCACGCTGTACTCCCGCGACGGTGAGAATGACGTTGTCCTGGAAGGTACGCGCGTGCATTACGGCACGGGCGGGACAGCCTTGTATGTGCTGGACCCCGACAGAGGTCATCGCCGAGAGGCAAACATCTCGGATTTGGTCCTCAACGCCCGCCTGATCGATGCCCTTGAGAATGTTCATCTCCACACGATCAATGTCTTCCCGCACGACGTGGAAGATACCGACGACATCGACGTCAATCGCTTCTACCATTCACTCAATCACACGACGAAACACATCATGGGCGGCGTGTATTCGCTTGCCGGGACCAAAAAGGTCGTCGAGATGGCCCGAATAATCGCCGGGAGCCACGAGGCATTACGGGAGCGGCCGTTTGTCTCGTTCATCACGCTGATTATCAGCCCGTTCAAAATCGACGACCGCTACGGCGAAATGACTTGCTATCTGGCCCGCGAAGGGCTGCCCGTAGTCGTCCCGACCGAACCGATCTGCGGGACAACCTCGCCGGTCACGCTGGCCGGGAACGTTCTGACGCACGTGGCCGAGACGCTAGGTGGAATCGCTATGGTCCAGGCGGTCCGCAAGGGCGCGCCGGGCATTTGCGGCAGCGTCGGTTCGATATCCGACCTGAAAACGATGAACCACCTGGGCGGACCAATCGAGCGTGCGATGATCAACGCGGCCGTGGCGCAGGTGGCTCAGTACTTCAAGTTGCCGTTGTACTCAACGGGCGGAACCACGGATGCAAAAGAAGTGAACGCCCAGGGTGCCTATGAAAGCGCCATGTCCAGCCTGCTGGTAGCCATGTCCGGAGCCAATTACATCCATGACGCCGCGGGCCTTATGGAAGCGGACCTGACGATCTCTTATGAGAAGCTCGTCGTCGATAACGAGATTCTTGGCATGTGCCAGCGAGTTCTACGAGGCATTGAGGTCAATGACGACACACTGGCCACGGACTTGATGATCGAGAAGGGACCCGGGAAGGATTATCTCGTTGAAGACCACACGATTCGGCACATGCGGGGTGAGTTCTACATGCCCGAACTGGCTAACCGACAGAATCGCGAGAATGACATGGGCCTGGAGGACGCCGTATCGAATGCCAGGATGCTCGTGCACAGGATTCGCAGGATTAAGCCAGAGACCCGCCTGGAAGACCCGGCCCGCCGACGGATTCTCGGAAAGTTCCCCGAGATTCTTCTTGGGCGCGCCCACTCGTTACGCAGGTCCAGCGGCTCTTACATCGCCGCCCAGCGCGCTGTCGCTGAAGTCGCGGCTTGGGAATAGAAACAAATGGACGGCTCGCATTACTGATGCATCGGGAAATATGACGAGGTGAATGTAGCGCAGCACATACAAGATGAACTTGCCAGGCTCCGAGAAGCGGTGGCCAATCGTGAGGCAGAACCAATATGCCTGGCATACTTGGCCCTTCGTAAGGCGGCTGCCGAGAACGGCGTAAAACTTGCGGAGATGTTCGAGCGGGCCGACGAAGTATTATCTCGGTCCGCATCTGACGTTATCGTCTCGGCCTTTTCACACAGACATTGTTTCATGTGCCAAGACGGCGCAGTCTCCTGTAAGGAGTGCAATGGTACCGGATTTGTCGAGGGAGGCGGCAAGTGTCCTGTCTGCGATGGCCTTGGGGTCATGCCCTGCGACTTCTGCCAGGGAACCGGATGGGCTGCTCGGGACATGATCCCGTCAGAGATTACACGGGACATTCTCAAGAGACGCCATCTTGCCAATGTCAAAGAGGACTTGAAAGAGCTGAAGAGTACGATTGACACACTGAATACCAAAAATGCGGAACAGTTACAGGCCGAACTGCGGCGCAATTTGACAAAATGGGCCATGCGTGTTCGCGCCAGATTGAAAAGTCTGGCGGATGAGGAAATTGTGGGCGGCCGGGAGAAGAAGCGCTTGCTGGCGGCTGCTTCTCGGCTTGATGCCTTTTTGACAATACTTCGGAATGATTGAGACAAGACAAATAGGTTGTTTACGAATGTAGATCGTGGGCAACAGTGCGCGATTAGAAAGCCAAATGACCACATTGAGGCGACAAGTAGGAGATCGCTATGGCGGCCGGTGACCCCGTCGCGATGGTTGTCGGAGCGTCGGCAGAAGATCTGGAGCACGTCAGAGAGTGTCTTACAGGTTGGTGCTGCGCAGCGATGGACGTTGATGGCAAAACGGATGGCTGTTCGCCTTCGAAACGCCCGGAGTTAATCGTGCTCTATGCTCGAAAGGCAGAGAAGGAGACATTGGCTATCTGCGAACATCTCAGGAATGCTTCAGAGACCTCTGAAGCGCCGATTCTCCTGGTCATCAGCCGGTACCAGATTACCCAGGCACATGCCGTCAAGCGAATGGGCAACGCGGGGTTCATTATGACCCCGTTCGACAAGAAACAGATGCGCGGCAAGATCGCTGAATGCTTCGGCATTTCGTAGATGCAAGGGAAATGCAGACTACATTTGAGAGCATAAGAGACAGATGGAAATAGAGAAACAACGCGAAGGAGTCCTGGTCCGGCCGGAATGTCGCTTGTCCGACAAGCAGGTCCGCCTAATAGACGGCGTCTCCCGCGACCTGCTGTATGACCCGGGGTTGCTGTGCTACAATGCCGAGGCGACGGAAATCTTCAAGCAGACGGGGGCCATCGTTGAGCCGGACTCGCAGTGTGCGCGAATCTGCATACCGGAAGACGTGCTCGACCGGGCGTTGGAAAGTGCACCTTCGCGTATCATCCTGGGAGCAAGGAATCCTGAAAACCGCCTAATCCTTGACGCCCACGAACCTCGCGTACGGTTTGTCAGCGGCGCAGAGACGAATGTCTGGCTGGACGTGCAATTCGACAATGGAACGGCTACGTTCACCCGCAAATCAGGAAGCATCGAGCGACTGTGCAAGGCGGCGCATCTCTGCGAGCACCTGGAGAATCTTGATTCCTTCATTCGGTGTGTCAACATTCGAGACGAGTGCGTTACAGAGGACAACAAAGACGTCAACAAGTTCTTCGCGAGTCTGAACAACATCTCCAAACACGTCCAGGCCGGGCTGACCAGCCTGGAGGCATTGGAGAATGTCATCGAGATCGGTCAAATCATTGCAGGCGGCGCAGAAGCCTTTGAGAAGAATCCCATACTTTCCTTCATAACGTGTGTAATCAAGAGTCCCTTCCAGATTGTGGACGACACAGCCGAGAAGCTCATCGCAATATCAAGGAAACGGGTGCCCGTAGTGATCTCCAGTTGCCCGATGGGCGGAGCGACGGGGCCTTTCGACGAGTTCGGCATGGTTGCCCAGATCAACGCCGAACTGCTTGCAGGGGTGATCCTGAATCAACTGGTCTCACCGGGCGCGCCTGTCCTCTATGGGGCGGTGCCGGTGCGCACGCGGCTGGACAATCTCAACGACATGTACGGCGCCCCGGAGTTCGTACACTACAACGTGGACTGCGCCCAGATGGCGCGTTTCTACGGCCTGCCGTGCTACTCTACAGCCGGGGTCGGTGATACCGACGTCCCGGGCATCCAGGCAAATGCGGAAAAACTCCTGACGCTGCTGACCGTACCTCGCAGCGGTGCTCAATACGTCCACTATGCCTTCGGACTGCTCGAACGGACGAACGTGTTGTGCCCCGAACAAGCCGTTATGGACGACACACACATCGGCATCGTCAAGAAGGTGCTTTGTGATACGAACGTCGATTCGCAACAACGTGATGAGGTAGTCGCAACCATACGGGAGGTGATGCAAACCGACCACAAAACCTATGTTTATCACCTGCCTCTTCCTTCCCGTGATCCGGTTTATGTGAAGTACCCGCTGGAAGACGATGCCGGCGCACTGTATGCCGCGCACAAGGAATACCATGAGATTCTCAACCGTCCCCGAAACCATTTACCCAGCGACATTCAACGGGATATCTCTGTCATGATACCCGGGATTTTGCCGGAATGTCTGACATGCTGATAAGGAGTGATAAGAATATGACCACGAAAGCCGGAGAGGAACAAATGCCCGCTTACAGCGAGGCCGTCAAGAGCGGACTGTACGCCAAGCAGTCCGGGTTGGTGGGCAAGTATGACAACGTCCGCCGTTACTGGGAAGACGAGATCACCAGGATATTTCTCCGCCCTTATCTTCAAAAACTCATCGACCGAAGTCAATCGCTGATGAGGCGGCTGCGGATAATGGACCTGGGCTGTGGCAGCGCCGACGGATATGAACTGCTGGCCGGCGTTCGACAGCGGGACGCCGATTTGCAGAAACTGGAGGTGGACTTACTGTCCGACGAAATCCTTGGCACATATAAGGGCATCGACCTGAACGAAGACCTGCTCAAACAGGCAAGGTCTATCTACGGTGACAACCCTAAGATAATTTTTGAGCAGGCGGACTTCACGCATGGCCTGCCCATTGGCGACAACGAAAAACCCTACGACCTTTACTTCTCATCATTCGGCACTTTTTCGCATCATAATGAGGACGCCACGGCTGTTCGGCTGCTGGCTGAAATTGCCGAACGAGTTGAGAACTACGCGGTAATCGTCTGCGACTGGTTGGGACGGTACTCCTACGAATGGCAGAACCTCTGGACCAACAATCTCGACGACCCGAAGAATATGGACTATGTCGTCTCCTACATCTATGGTCCTGAAGAGCGCGAAGAACGTCGTGATCAGCTTCAGCATCTGACGC
>JAXHSV010000171.1:0-6543 GCA_034190305.1 Planctomycetota bacterium
TCTTGCAGGCCTTCGGCCTGCTGTGCCCAGTCCTTGACCAACGAACCAAACTGTGTCATCATCTCCCTTACAGCCACACGCATCTTTTCGTTCATTGTGGTATCTCCTTCCTGTTCTTATCAAAGAACGATCCTTTCGGAGATACCACACTGCATCTTGTGCCCCAAGCGCGCCACTATTTTGTCGTGCACCCCTGAAAATGGGCTATGCCTAAACGCCTTGCATGATGCGGCATTCGACCGCGGTCTGATGACCATCGACCAAGATTATCGAGTGGTTTTTTCTTCACACCTTATAACCGTAGTTCCGAAGCAAGTCTATGCCGAAATGTTTGCTTGTTACGCTAATAAGTCGATACACCTCCCCGAAAGATTTATCCCAGCACGAAACTCTCTGCTCTACCACGCCACGCATATCTTTCGCGAGTAGAATGCAATCCATAGTATGAAGACTTAACGGAGAATCGTTCCAATTGCCCCCATATCAGTCGTCCAAGGCCTGCCGGAAGCGATGGATGCGGAGTATCGTCTGTTCAAAATGGCGGAACGGTATCTCTGTGGATCAATGGTTCAGCGAATGTTCCATTCCATTGACGATTTCTTGAAGACGGCAGCCACCATTCTTAACCGGCGGAAGGCCCGTGCGGGCTGGGCGCTTGAGCATCATGTTGAGCGCTTGCTTTCGGATGCAAAGATTCCATTTGAGATGAGGCCGGATATTGATGGAAAACCGGATGTGATCATTCCCAGCAGAGATGCCTACCTTGCCTCAGACTATCCTGAAAGCAAACTGATTGTCCTTGGCATCAAAAGGACGTGCAAGGATCGATGGCGACAGGTTCTCAATGAGGCGAAACGAGTAACCAGGAAGCATCTTCTTACCATCCAACCCGGAATATCCAGTAGCCAGATCACGGAAGTGGAACAGGCGCAATTAACTCTGATTGTACCAAGGAAACTGCATAGAATGTACCCTGGCAGTGAACAGTCCAAGCTGCTTGAGGTTGAGAAATTCGTCTGTTCGGTTCAGAGCATCTTGGCGTGATTAGCAATGGACGTGCTTACACCGGAACAACGTCGCAGGAACATGTCAGCCATTCGCGGCAGGGACACGAAGCCGGAAATGATTGTACGGCGGCTTATTCATGGAATGGGCTACCGTTATCGGCTTCATGTTCGCAATCTACCTGGTTGCCCTGATATAGTATTCACCTCCCGCCGCAAAGTAATATTTGTTCACGGCTGTTTCTGGCACCGCCACAACTGCCGCTTGGGGGATCCTGTACCGCAAACACGGGCTGCTTTCTGGAAAGCGAAACTGGATGAAAACAAGCGACGGGACGAGAAACACCGCCGACAGCTTCGACGGATGGGGTGGAATGTGCTTATTATATGGGAATGTCAAATATCCCCCAAGAAGATGGACAGGCTGACAGCACTGTTGGCAAGGTTTCTTGAAGGTTAACAAGGCACTATGCCACCGGCGAGAGGAGCAATTGCCACAACTGCTTCTTCGCTCAATGGTAAAAAAGCAATAACCTTGTAAACGCTTCAATACCACACGGTAATGATGACGTTCGGCTCGGGCGTCTTGCCTTCCATCGTTCCGACGACCTGCGCGACGTACTTGACCTCGATCTTGCTTTCGTCGAGCCATTCATTAATTTGCTCGATCATGTAATCGAGGGCGCCGACTGTTATTTTGGAGTGAAACAATCGGCAACGAACGGCTCCGGCGCCGGTGAGTTTCGGCGTCCGCTTGTACTGGTGCTCCTGTGTCGCTGCCACTGTATGCGAACCAAAGGCCTGGATTTTGGTCGAGGACAATCCTGAAACAGACCCGGATGCATCTTCATCGTCGGCCAGCGACAGCGGTGCAAGGTCTTCATCTTCCAGAGGGATGGAAGCTTCTTCGTCCTGTGACATCATTCTTCTCCTGTACAAGTGATGCGATAATGATAACACCTCAATGACTGATTTCCATTATATGCCATCCGGCAACGAGAACAAGAAAGACTCGGCGGTCTCATTGCCGGCTTATTCGGACGAGGCGCCATTCGCCCAGCATCATCGCCAAAGCCGCTGCAATCAACCATGGCCAAAGGTCGGTCATTCGGCGGCTATATGACCGCTTCAGCACGTCCGGCAATTGCCCGGCCCGGACGATCCGTCCGCCGGTCAGACTTCCCAGCCGTCGGAGAGATTCCCAGTCGGCCCCAAGTGAACGATACTCGTTCGGATACAATACGCCCGCCGAAGAACGCCAGACGATAGCGTCATTGTTGTCTCGAACAGCAACGACAACCGGTAAATCCGCGGGCCAATCGGCCCAGGCCCGATACCGTCCCGGGGCGACCTGCTCGAAATCCGCCGTTTGTGTCTGCTCGCCGCGACCGGAGGCGAGTTTGACTGAAAGGTCCAGGCCGTTGAGAGGCAAACCTTTCTCCCGGACTGTCAGTGTAATTTCAACCCGTGCTACATCTCGTTTGATTACTACGTCGAACCTCGGATCGTTTGTGCTTCGCAGGCTCCATCTGACGGCTGCGGCGATGAGTTTCGCAGCGGCGGGCGCATCGGCCCAGGCGGTGTTATCAGTATCACGAACCGGAACAGCCAGGCAGACTGTTCGTCCCAGTCCCGCCCGTGCGATCCCCAGTATCGGATCGCCCGGTCCGTCTGGGCCGCCGGTTGTGAATGCGAGCACCTCTGCCTGCTTCTGAGCCGCAGAAAGGATGTAAGCGTCGATTTCCGGCAGAGCGGTCAGATCGGTGTCGAACAGAGCGGACGGAACGCTTACACCGGTGCGCCCCTTACGCAGAACGCCGCCTCTGGACCGGCGGACAAGTTTGGCGAAGACTTCAGCCAGTCCGGTCAGCCGGTCCCGCTCGACGTACGGCGCATTCAGCAGTCCGGCAAGTACTTTCAGCGGCGGTTCAGCGGTATCCGTGTCGCCCGCCGACGAATCGGCGCGAATGGCAACCACAGCCAGACCGGCTTCGGCGCGGCCTAACGCGTCGGCCCATTCGGCAGGGGCAAACTGCTCGGTATTCAGGTCGCTGACGATAAGCAGCATCGTCCTGCGTCCTTCCGGCGGCGCCTTCGACAGCGCCGCTTCGACGGCGGGAGTTACCCTGGTCGAGCCGGCGGGACGGACACGCCTGATCGCCTCGCGCAGCGCGGCGAAATCACCCGGCTTCCCGCCGCTGTCGTACACAACCTCAGGCCTGTCGGAAAAGGCGATGACCGTCAGTGTATCGCGCGCGGTGAGGTGGTCCTTGAGCGCAGCGACGGCTTCGGCGGCAAGGTCGAACTTTATCTGCGACGAGCCGCCGGCGGTGCGGGCCGTCGGCTGGGCCATTGAACCGGATTTGTCCAAAAGCACCACCAGGTGCAGCGGGCGACGCTGGAAGGGATTGGCCACAAGAGGCAGTATCCGATTGAGAGGCCCGTTCCGGTCGGCGGGCGTTTTGTGCGGTCCCGTTCCGACCAGAACCAATCCTCCCCCCGTGCGGACGTATTGGGACAGTGCGTCTTGCTGCCCAGCGGCGATGGCTGAACCTGTCGGATCGGCGACAATGATGCTGGAAAATCGCCCCATCGCCGCGGGATCCGCCGGCATCGCATCGTGTGAAATAAACGTGATGGGATGTTCGATTTCGCGGAGGATTGGCCTGGATGACCGTTCTATCCCGACGGCTGCGACAACCTGCCGAACCGGAAGCACCAGCGCCGAGGCAGAGTCGTTCTCAGTGATGACGGTATCGCCGGTCAGGCCGGCGGAATACTCGGCTGCGGCGTCCGCCCCGACCGGGTCGGTTATTCGGATGGTAATCGACGAGTTGTCCGTCAACGACAGTTGCCTGACGGCGAGCGGGTCCGGATGCCCGCGACGGGTTATGGTCAGCGTCCGCTTCAACGGCGCGTTTGCAGAGACAGTCGCTGTAATTTCCGCCTGGCTCGCTGAAGCGCGCCTGGCGGATAAGGCGATGATTCGCGCATCGGCCGTAGGGGCGTCCAGTGGAACTATAAACACCTCGACGCCAAGGTCGGCGACGGCTCGGGCTGCGCCGGAATAACCCGCCTGTCCGGTGGGCGAGTCGGCATCTGAAAATCGCCCGTCGGTTACGATAATCGCAGCGGCCAGGGCGTTGGGACCTTTGGATGCAATCATCCGAAGGGTCGGCGTTATGCGCGTGGCGTGGTGGCGCAGGTTTTCAACCTGTGCAGTGCGTGTAATACCGTCGGCGAAGGCGAATTTTTCCACCTTCGCCCCAGCTGGAAGAAACGATTGAAGTTCGGTCAAATCCTGGCCTCGCACCGATCCGGAGGCATCGGTCATAAGCAGATAAGGAAGGTCCGTCCATCGGCCCATTGCCGCCTGCGGGCGCGACAGCGCCGCGGCCAGCAGCGCCAGGGCAAGGGATTGGACCAACACAGCCGATACGGGAATCCGCCGACCTTTCCGCCGACCAAGCCACCCAAGCAGTATCGGCAGCGCCGCTGCCGGTATCGCCGCCAGCCAGGCGGGATGGGTGAATATGATCCAATTTGCGATAACGGGCGCGTCCATTCGCTTGTTCACTACGAATCCGGCATTGCATCAAAGATTAAATGACGTATATGCCCTTAAGAGCCGCGACCGCAAGGGAGCGGATTATGGCGGAGATCGACGAAGTTTCCCGCTCCCTTGCGGTCGCGGCTCGCAAATTATCGTTCATCAAAACATACGTTACGGACAACTAATCCTTTTTCCTGGCTGGTGCGGCGAATACCTCCGGCGCGATTATTACTACGGTTTCAAACTCCAGCGCCTGCCTGTTGTGCACCAGGAAATGATATCCCGGACTGCTGTGTTGCTGTGCTTGCTGATCAGGCCCGATGAGAATAAAATCGCCCCTCGGAACCTTGAACCTGAAACCCAGGTCGCCGAGGTGATAATAGATCGGCTCGGAGGTCAATGCGTATTCGCCTGCTTGTTTGACGTATCGTCTGCGTCGTTGGGACGAGCGGACCACCGGCGTCGCCGTCATCCAGACGGCTGATGGTTCGTCGAAGTTTATCGTCGCCATTGTCATAAGCACGTTGTCGCCGGCGGGATAGTCCCGTCCGAACAGGGATTCGTCCCGGCGATAGGTGAAGATTGTCTGCTCCTTTTGCTGCGGTTTAAAGACTATCGGCATGGGCGCTCCGGGAGGCACCAGAAGCGTAGTGCGGTTCAGGGGTTCGCCCGTAAGCTGCTGAAGGATTCCGGAGATGTCTTTCCAGGCGTCTTTGCGTCCCAGCCCGACGCGGATACCGTTGGAGGAAAGGGCCGATCCGACCCGAGCGCCTACAGGCTCCTCGTCCAGGTAACCCCACAGTTGCTCGGAATTGCTCACCGATCCGATCGGAATCTGAACGGTTATCAGGTTTATCCGCACCACCAGGATAAAGTCCCGCTGATTTTCCTTTTTTACCCGGTCAAACGGCATCAACGCAGCGCCGTTGACGACCGGCGGGTCTCCGGGCTGGGGCAACGGGTCTTTCGGTTCAGCGCAGCCGGTGAATACCAGCACGCCGAAGAGCACGCAGATTGGAAGCAATCGTTTCATCAAACCGACTCAATCAATAAACCGGTAGATGATAGTAGCGTCTCAATCCGCCTGCTGTCAAAGCCTGAAATGCCTTGTGTGGTGCTTGTCCTTCTTACAACTTATCGTTCGGGTCCACAGGTTTGTTGAGATCAGCCTGCATGGCGCCTAGGTCCGCCCGCCGCCATCCGCGAGCAAACTTCGCCTGAACGACCAGGCACAGAAGAATTACGAATACCGGATATCCGAGAAAACGGTCGTAGTAAAAAATCTGCTTTGCTATCGAGACATTTTTTGCGCCCCAGGTTACACGGGCGGTCCAGTCGGTAAGATCGCTGAGGTTATAAAGCACCCCGCAGGCAAACGTGCTTCCGACGACCTGCTGCCAGGGAATCAAAAACATCAACAGTAAAAGCGACCAGAAGAATCCGCTGGTAAATCCCGCCGCCCCTCCGGTTCGCCCGACCAGCGACATCTGAACGGCTGTCAGCATCGTCAACGCCAGTAATATCCCCGCAACCATAGCGATGAATTTCGTCGCCGGAAGTATCCAGCCCAGCATCTCGCGCCACACAAATACGGAGCCGTCGGTTTCGTCGTCCGTCGTTGCGGATGATGAGGGCGCGGTAGTGGCCTGGTCGGTCCCGGCTGGGATTTTATCGGCCTGTTGTGGCGCATCACCGAGAACACCGACGAACCGCACCGACACGAACGCCGCCATCTGAATGACGATCGAAATGACGATCAGCCACCACAGGCAGTTCTTGGCCCGGCGGACACTGGCGAGGGCTGTTTTGTATTGTTCATTTTCGAGAGGCGCGTTGATAGGTCCCATGATTCAATACTCCTTCATTTTGGTTGCAGAATCCATTCATGCATACTATCGGCCAAAAGAGCGATTATCCATGAGTCTGCCGGGCTGACATTAAACAGAATCCCTTATTATTCCGCGTTTTGGCGGTCGCGACTCGCTT
>JAXHSV010000172.1:0-6497 GCA_034190305.1 Planctomycetota bacterium
CAGGTCGTCGTGGTCGATTAGTTCGGCGAGTTTCAGCCCGGCATCGTCCAGAAGGTCAGGCCAGATTTGTTCGGACGGAAGAAGATCGCTCTCTACCGCCCCGCCGACGCCGCTGTGAAACGCGTTAATCGCACCGCTTCCGGCAAGGTGCATCACGATTAACTCCCCGCCGGGCTTCAATACTGCGGAAATATTTGCCAACGCCCCTTTCTGATCGCGGAAGTGCGGAAAACTATGAAAACACAAGGCCAGATCGAATCGACCTTCCGGCCTTTCACTGCAAATATCAAGCAGGCGAAAATCAGCGTCAATTCCCTTGGACTGCGCCTTGGCCAGCATGGCTTGGGAAAAATCCACAGCCACTACCCGTCCCGGCGCAACAGCCGAACAAAACCAGGGCGTAATCTGCCCTGTACCGCAACCGATTTCCAGCAGATACTGCCCGCTCTGCAGACCCATCATACCCCGTAATTCTTCCAGACGACGAATGTTGGCGTCAATGGCCGAATCGTCAGCGTCCCAATTCCCTGCATGATGGTCAAAGAAAGCAATTCGGGGGTCGGAGTGTCGGTGGAATTTTTTTTCTTTCATACGATTTTTTACTTTCGTAATATCGACATGAGTAGTATTATTTTTTCTCAAATGTTTAATATCGCCGGAAATTGATTGTGTCAATGCTCAGCATCGGCGGAGACAGATGTTTAGGCTCAAAAGCGAAAGGTAAAGGAGGTTGCTCATGTTCTCAAAAACCGCAATGAATCTTTTTATCGGTGCAGTTGCATTGCTGCTCATCTCATCGCCGAGTCCGGCGGAGACGCACTGGGAAATCCAGACCGTTGACGCCAATGGCGTCGGGACCTTCAGTGGTTCGGCTACCGTTATCGGCGTCATCCTCAATAACCACGAAAACATGCTGGACTCCACCTACAACGCTCCGGGGTGGATGGGTGCGCAGTGGCAGATTTTCATCCAGTCCGTCGAGGTGCAAGACTACGCCGGCACAGCCTGCTGGATGGGGCAAAAATACGGCAACTTCCCCTTCAACCCCGATATTGAAAGTTACACCGAGGCCGAGTGGGCCGGCGAGATGAACCGCCTGAACTACGACCCCGGCACGGGCCATCATTTCCGCAGGGGCGACCTTGTGCAGGTCGCCGCCAATTTCACCGGCTTTTACGGCGGGAAGACCAACATCAACGAGGGTCATAAGAAGAGCGTCCTGATGGACTTCGACATTACGCTGGTTCAGTCCGGTTACGGCCTGCCCACACCGGAAGTGATAACCCTGGCAATGGTAATGGACCCGGATGACGGCGACGCGAACACGCATGAAGACATCTTCGACCAGACGCGCCTTTCCGGTGGCGAGTATTATCAAGGTCGATATGTCCGCATTAACGAACTGACAATAGTCGATAGTTCCGGCTGGGGGCAGGAAGCATGGGGCAGCCGCATCTGCACTGTTACCGACGGGACGGGGCGAATATTCAAACTCCGAATGCCGAGAGGTTCAATGGTCGATCTGGGCGATGTGCCGACCGGCGAGTTCGACGTAATCGGCATCTTCAACCAGGAATCCGACTCCGGCGCCGACGGGACCTTCGGATACGAACTGTACGTTACCGAGGTGATTCCTGAACCGGCGTGCGTAAGCCTGCTGACCATCTCCGGTTTGGCGCTGCTTCGACGAAAACAGGAAAGGTAGCATCCCGCAACATCTAAGGTGAAAACTTTACGACGACAACACGGTGCTTTCACGCTGGTAGAACTGTTGGTCGTGGTAGGAATTCTCGCTTTGCTTGTGTCGATCCTGCTGCCGAGTCTTTCAGCGGCCAAAGAGCGGGCGAAAGTGGTAAAAGTCCATGCGGAGTTGCGAGGCATCGGTTTGGCGCTGGAAATGTACGCAGGCGACGGCGAGCAGGGCTTGCCGCCCGTCCGCGTTTCATGCAATCCCGATATGGATGGACATGAGTGGCAACTTCCGATTGAACTATCCAATGAAGGATACCTTCCGAGCGGGCCCGATCTGCAGCGGATGGTCGGTGTCGAAGATCCGTTCAATCCCGGACACACCTATAAATACAACGCCCCCGGCGACCAGGTCCTCAACGGTTCGCTTATCAAAAACGGCAACTATATCTGGGTTCCGGACCTTTTCCCCGCCGATGACGGCGAAGGGGACATCAACGCCACCGACGACGGGAAGTGGTATAACAATCCTGCCGACTCGCCGGTCCGATGGGTCCTCTGGAGCCAAGGCCCGGAACCGACCTGTCAAAAGAGTTCCACCAAGCGACGACCGATATCACGACAAACGTGGTACAAGAATATCGGCGACAACGGCGTTATTTGTCGCATATTGAGCAGTACTGAAGAAATAGTCTCCAGCCCGTAACGGTTGTGGAAAGATGTCTATGAAACGCTGCATTGTGATTTTTGGAATATGTTTGTCGTTGTTGACCACCGCCGCCGGGTGCGGCGAGAAGGACGATTCTCCCCCTCCGACAGTAGCGGCGAGTACGTCGTATCTGGAGTGTGCTGCTAATGAATTTCTCGGCGAGGACGAGTCGGTGCTGCGCCTGGCCGGTCCTGGGATGTGCCCCGGTCATTTCGACATACGCCCTTCGCAGATCGAGCAACTCCGCACCTGCCGTGTGTTGTTGCGGCAGGACTTTCAGGAATCGCTGGAGGCAAAACTGTCGGACCTTAAAACCGCCGGTCTGCAAGTCGTCTCGATAAAGATTCCCGGAGGGCTGTGCGAACCGGAAAGTTACCTCGACGCCTGCCGGCAAACAGCAGATGCTTTCGTATCTTCGGGATTGCTCAAACGTTTCCAAGCCGACGCCAGACTGGAAAAAGTCGCCGGGCGGATGGCATCGCTGAGCGAATGGGCGAGTGGACAGATCGCATCGGCCGATCTCAAAGGCGCGCCGGTGCTCGCCGGCGAGCCCCCGGCCGCCGGGTGCCGGTCTCTGGGCCTGAACGTCGTGGCTACGTTTAAAAGTTCCGACGCTGCCGGAATCGCCGACATCGACGAAGCCGTCCGCTCGGCAAGGTCGGATGGGGTTAAGGTAATCATCGCCAACCTGCCTGCCGGGCGGCGCCTAGCCGACTCGCTGGCGGATCGGCTGGGGGCGAAGGTGATTGTATTCGGTAATTTCCCGACCGCTGAAGGCTTCGATAAACTCGTCCGCGATAATGTTTCCGCGCTGGTAGCGGCAAAGCAATAATGACCGAATCGGTGATACAGATTGACGGGATGAATATATCAGCGGGCGGACGGATGATTCTGTCGGTCAAACACCTTGCAATCGCCGCCGGCGAGGTCGTTACGATCCTCGGCCCAAACGGCGCGGGCAAGAGCACGCTGCTGAAGTGCTGTCTGGGTTTTCATCGCGCCGCTACGGGCGAGTTACAAATACTGGGGCAACATATTCGCCGGCTTGGCGCCGGAGGCTTGAGCCGCTTGAGGCGGCGGGTCGGATACGTCCCGCAAATCCTGGCTTCCCACGGTGAAATGCCGTTAACGCTCCGCGAGGTTGTCGCTATCGGCCGATGCGGTCTGGTTGGGCTGCTGCGCCCGCTGGGCCTTAAAGACTGGCGGATCATTGATGAGTGGATAGAACGATTAGGATTGGCTAATCTGTCCGGAGCCGCCTACAGCGACCTGTCCGGCGGTGAACAGCGAAAAGCGCTCATCGCTCGGGCAATGGTCCAACAGCCGGAATTGCTAGTGCTGGATGAGCCGACAGCGAATCTTGATTTGTTCTGGCGCGAGCAGATCGTCGCCGTCATGGATGAACTCTTCCGGCAAACACACATGGCCATCGTCATGGTCTGCCACGAGTTGGAAGTCATCGCTCCCTGCTGCCGGCGGGTAGTGCTTCTGGAAGCGGGTCAAATCACCGCAGACGGAAAGCCCGACGAAGTGCTGACCAATGAGCGCATCGCTTCGCTCTACGGCGGCGGGCTTGCGGTGATGCATGATGCAGGGAGGCACGCGGTGATCCCGACGGGAAAGGCCGAAGGATGAGCGAACTTGTTGTCTGGCTGGTTGACTGGGCGCCCGTAATGGTCGGCGGAGCGGTGGCGGGAGCATCGACAGGGATGCTCGGCGTCTATATTATCGGAATGCGGATACCGTTTCTGGGCGTCTGCGTTTCACACGCAGCCCTCGCCGGCGCTGTCTTCGGGGCGCTGTTCGGCCTGACCGGGCCTGTGCTGCTTATTCCCGCTCTGGCGGGAGCAATCGTAACAGCCTTGCTGCTGGGGCTTCTTGAGCCGGAAACCACTCGCATCAACATCAACGTCCTGATGGGATTGCTGTTCACGCTCTCAATGGGCCTGGCGTTCCTGGGAATCGGGCTGTTCGACAGGTTCGACAGGTCCGACAACGACGTCCGCAACCTGCTCTGGGGCAGCCTGATCTTCTGCCGATGGAACCATGTAAAGTTAATGTCGGCGGTGGCGGCGGTTCAAATCGCCTTCGTCGTGCTGTTTTACAAGGAAATGCGGGCTATAATGTTCAGCCGGCTTCACGCAGCCGCAGCCGGCGTGCATGTAACGCTCATCTGGACGATATTCCTTATCCTAACCGCCACGGTGCTAACTGTGAACTTCCAGACAATCGGAGGATTGATGATCTACTCGCTCATGGCCAATCCCGCAGCCGCTGCTTTTCTGCTGGTAAAGGGGCATGGGCGGGCATTGGCTACGGCGATGCTGTTGGGCGCCGCCAGCGGGCTTGGGGGCTTCATCATCGCCGCTATTGCCGACCTTCCGACAGGTGCGATGATCGTAATTGTCTCATCGGTTTTCGTCGGCATTGCTGCGATAGTAAGCCGCCGGCGACGACGCGGTGTTGCGAATTGACGCGCGCGCGGACACAATGTCCGTTATGCCCAGACGCAAAGGCAAATCACGGCGGCGAATAAAGGACTGGCAACAGCGATTCCGCGATGCCGATGCCGATTCGCTCGACGCCGATTCAGCCGAGACGCTCCAGCCTCTGCGCGTCAAACTCCCGCCGAACCGCCCCGGGACGAACCTCGACGAAACTTCCGTCGAGCAATCCCCCCCTGGCGAAGAGACAATAGCAATGGTAACGGGCCTGTTTCCGGGCGGAGCGGTCGTTCGAATCGGCGCCGAAGACCTGCTCTGCCGACTGGCGGGGACGTTCCGCCCGCCTAAGGGTTCATCGGCCCTGGCCGTCGGGGACGATGTCGCCGTCGCGCTGACGCATGAGCGGCACATATCAGGTGAGAAGGAAATCGACAGGCAACGCACCGATGGGGTGATTCTCTACCGCCGGCCAAGACGGTCGGCCCTTTCCCGCCCTCAGCCGACCAGCGGAAAACGACGACGCCAATATGACGATGACGCCTTCGAAAAGGTCATCGCCGCCAATATGGACACGCTGTTGATTATCGCGTCGGTCCGTCAGCCGAAAATCAGACCCGCTTTGATTGACCGGTTCTGCATAGTCGCTGAGCGCGGCGAGATGAAGCCGGTGGTCGTAATAAACAAGATAGACCTGGGTAATCCGGACAAGCACCTGCTGGCGGAACTGAAGGCCGGCGGACTTGAGGTGTTCCTGTGTTCAGCCACGACGGGCAAGGGGCTGCGAAAACTGCTCAAGGCGCTTCAAGGCAGGCGGAGCATACTGGCCGGCGCGTCGGGAGTGGGCAAATCCGCACTGGTCAATGCGCTGGTTCCCGGAGCGGACCAGGCCGTTCGGCAGATACGCATGAAGGACCAGCGAGGCCGGCATGTTACCTCCGCCGCTACGCTGCACGAACTTCCTGGCGGCGGGTTGCTGGTCGATACTCCGGGCGTGCGCGAACTGGCTGTTGAAATGGAAGCCGCCGAGTTGACCTGGTATTTCCCGGAACTGGCCGAACTCGCGCCGAAATGCAAATTCAACAACTGCACTCATACTCACGAGCCGGACTGCGCCGTTATCGCCGCCGTTGAAGACGGAAAAATCAACACCAGACGGTATCAGAGTTACCTCAGAATCCTGGGGGCTATCACGGTTAAGTAAAGGGGGTAGCGACAAAACAAAAAGAATTGCATTTTCCGTCTGATGCAGATAGCGTTTCACCTTCTGAATTAATCACAAATTGGCAGAACCACAGGCCGAGATGAAGCGTATCAATGACACCCGGTGGTTATTTTCGTTGATTAATCCATTTGGCACCGGAACTAATAATTCCTGTTTTACGGAGAATTGTATGGCTCACGATATTTTGAAGGACTCGGTCGAGGCACAGACCGTCCGTGCAAGCGTACTTATCGTAGGGATACTCCTGGGCGGTGTGCTGGTGCTTTGTTCGTACATTGTGCCGCTGATTCCTATCTTCTCTCGCGTAAGTTTTACCAGCGGCGGGCGAGAATGGAATATCTTCGCCGACGGTCTGGCTTTGATTGGAGCGGTTCTGCTGGGAATTCCCATAATCGTCCACGCGGTCAAGGGACTCTTTCACGGCCACGCCCAT
>JAXHSV010000173.1:0-6497 GCA_034190305.1 Planctomycetota bacterium
CGAGTGGAAACGAGCGGGTTTGACTCAACGATGTTGGTCAAACATGACCGCTCCCTTGCGGTCGCGGCTCGTTTATCTCCCGCCGGCACACAGGTTATATACGCCGGAAAAATTCGTGTAATTCGTGTAATTCGTGGATTGATTTTTAAAACCTGACGAAAAAATGACCTTGAAAACTGCAACTGCTTGTAAAATAAAGACTTACGCTTTTCGCCTTCTTTCCCAAACTTTCCGAAATTTTCCGAAACTTTTCGTTTTGTTCCGAATCGTTCCCATTCGTTCCGTATTGTTCCGTATCGTTCCCAATTGTTCCGGATTTTTCCGGCAGATTCGCTTTCGCTCATCTGCCGGCTTGGGCGGTCTTTTTCGGGGATGTGTTTTTTTATCGCATCCGCGACGGAGTGTTCCACATGTCGGCGTTCGGGCCCATTTTCTGCTTGAGCGGTTGGGTTATTTCGTCAAGCCGGGTCATTACTCCATCCGAAAGGGTCAAATCACCGGCTGTGGCGTTGTGTCGAATTTGTTCGGGTGAGCGGGCGCCTGCAATAACGCTGGCTACGCCGTCGCGTCCGATAAGCCATGCCAGCGCCATCGCGGCCATGTCCAGACCGTTCTGATCGGCGAGGTCGGCGATTTCGCCGATTGCGGTGAAGGTTTCTTCTTCGGCGCCGGCTTCGCCGTGCACTGCCTGGGGCCTGTCGCCGCTGAACAGTCTTGTTCTCGCCCGTCCTTCGGGAACATCGTCGGCGCTGCGAAATTTGCCCGTCAGCAGGCCTTGCATAATCGGGCTGTAGCACGTAACCGGGACGCCGGCATCCATAGACGCCGGAAGTATCTCAAACTCAATCGCACGCCAAAGAAGGTTGTAGGGCAACTGGTTGGCCGATGGTGTCATCAGGTCGAGTATATCCGCAAGGTCCTTTTGTCCGAAGTTGCACACAGCCAGTTGGCGAACCTTACCGGCGGATTTCAGGTTTTCCATCGCCCGGACCGTCTCGGCGAATGGAACATCACGGCTTGGCCAGTGAATGTGATACAGGTCGATGTAATCGGTGCGGAGGTTGATAAGGCTTTCTTCGCACGCTTCGGTTACATGTTCGGGATCGGCGCTTCTGATGAACTTGCTTGCGATGACGACCTTATCGCGGTCTGAGCCGAGCGCCTCGCCGAGAATCTGCTCACTGTAGCCTTTTCCGTATAATTCGGCAGTGTCGAAGAAGTTTATGCCGGCGTCAATGGCGGCGCGGATCGTATCGATAGAGTCGGCCTTTTCCTGCGAACCCCAGGTCGAGTCGCCCGCCAGCGCCCAGCAGCCCATACAAACCGTCGAAATTTCCAATTGTCCATGTGCGATTTTTCTGTATTTCATATCGGTATATTATCCCGATTCGGCGATGAGTCAACGTTCTTATTCTTGGCGAACCTTTGACGGACCGATATACTTATACCTGTTCGGGCGCGTAGCTCAGATGGCTAGAGCGCTTCCCTTACAAGGAAGAAGTCACAGGTTCGAGTCCTGTCGCGCCCAAGTGCTTGTATTGCAAGGACTTGCATAGTGTCGCATAGTCCCGCAAATTGGGGGTTTCTTGTGTCTGTGAAGGTTCGGCTTGCGAGCCTGTGCAGCCCGTTGCGGTAGGATACTGCGCCGGAAAGTGCGCCGCTTTTTCAAAGTGCTCCGCTGTTACCTGCAAATAATTTTTCATCGCCACGCGCTGAGAGTTCCCGATCCATGAACAGACCACGTGCATTGGGAAAGTTTCGGCCAATTCTGTCTCGCGGGTACTGCGAAGGTTTTGGAAAAGTTTCGGCCAGGGCCTCAGACCGGCCCGCTTGATGATCCGCTTTAGTTGCGTTCGCAGATTCGTGCTTGCTTCCCGATAGCGGGTAATGACATACTCTGTTCCCTGCCCGGCCTCCTCAAAGACTTGCCGAAGGTGCGGGTAAATCTCCGGGAAAATCGGAACCTGCCGAACGCCGCCACCTTCGTGGTGTTCGGTCTTTGCCGCGTGGATAATCATAGCCGACCGTGCCCAGTCAATATCCCCCCACGTCAGCCGTAGAATTTCTGACGGGCATCGAAGCCCGCCGAAGCGAGCCAGCACGAAGATCAACCGCCATTGGGAGTCGGGGCAGGCGTCAAGGACCGCCGCCGCTTCCTCGCGGCTTACGTAGCAATCCCGCTTCGTGTTTTTCAGCAGGCTTGTTTTTTGTCCGTCAAAGGGATTCGCGTCGATTAGTTTCGCCCGGACAGCGGCACGGAAGATTTGCCCGGCAATTCCCATTCGCCGCCGGACGGTATTTTCGGCAAGCCCTTCGGCTGTTTTCAGGAACACGCGAAAGGCGTCCGCATCGCCTTCTGTTATATCGTCCAGCCGTTTTGACTCGCCGAAGAACGCCAGCAGGTTCCGCCGCGTGTGTCCCCAGGCGATTTTCGTTGATCCCTTCACGTCCGACCGGCCAGCGAAATATGATTCCAGCCATTCGCCCAGTGTGGGACAATCCCGGCGGCTTCGTGGGCCTGTCAATCCAGCCCGTTCAATGCGTCGGCGGATAACGTCGGGTAGGTCGGCAAGCCATTGAGCCGTTGCGGTTTTCGGTGCGGTCCCCGCTATACGGCAGGCAAGCAGGTCCTCGATATGCAGTTTGGCCGTATCCGCCTGCCTCTTGGTTATCTTCCCGAAACGTATCGACTGCCTCCGCCCTTCGAGTCCGGTAAAGAGAATCATCCGCCTGCCGGTCTTTTGATTCGTTGATATGCTCGCCATGTTTCACCTTACCTTTTTTTCGGTCCGTTTCTTTTTCGCTAGTTGCAGGTCCAGCACTTTACCAAGAGCGTCTAGCGCAGCCATTGACAACCCCACCTTGCCGTGCATGAAGCGAGAAAGTGAAGCGTGGTTAATTCCGGCGTTGACGGCAATGCGATAACGGGTCAGTTCCGAAGCGTCCACCGCCCGCCTTATCTGTTCGCTCAACATGGTTTGTTTTTTCCCCATCGCCGGTATTTTATCGTCTGTTTGATACTATGTCAAATACTATTTTGCGTTATTTTCAGTTTTTTTACGGCGCGGACTGCGAAGGTTCAATTTCAGTGCGTCGGCCAAGTAGTCCAGGTTTCGCAAGGATAAGCCCCGCTCGCCGCGCATGAACCGCGATAGGCTCGACCGGTGGAACCCGGAATGCCATCGACAAAGCGAATAATAACTGCGCCCGGACGCCCGCACCGCCCGGCGTATCTGGTCCGAAAGTTTGACTCGTGGCTTTGGCATCTAACCAATCCTCAATAAAAATGCTTGTTGACCTCTCGCCCCAGACACTCCCGATTCACACCGCCCTTTGGACGGTACAAGCCTAACTGCTGCATTGATAATAACATACAATAATTTCAACCTTTGAGGATGGTGCGTAATTCGTGAGCGGTCTTTCGGTTTTTTGTAGGATTTTCGTGTCATCATTCGTAGCCGCGATGTTTCAGGATATTTCAGCATGTTTCAACAGCCCTCGTTCTACCGGCCAACTGAACCGGGTAACTGAAGGTTTCCATTTCAATACAATCGAGCCGCGCATGTCGCCGTTTGCGTTTGGCCAGGGCGTGCAGGGACCGTTTCGGTTTTTGTCAATTTTCAACCATACCGGAAGCGAATCGAAGGCGTCTGGTTCGGCGCTCTCTGGGTGATGCAGAAGCAAAATCAGGTCCGCATCGTTTTCGATTTCGCCGGATTCCTTGACGTCGTGGAGGCAGGGCAATCGACCGACCTGGCCGACTTCTCGACGCAACTGCGCCAGCGCGAGGATCGGAACGCCAAGATCGAGGGCTACCAGTTTCAAGTCGGCGGAGACACTGCTGACTTGCTCATATCGTGTCCGCCCGCCACCTTTGATTCGCTGTAAGTAATCCACGATGATAAAATCGACAGGCCGTCGAAGGTCGTTCTGGAACTTCCTGGCGGACGCGGCAATTTCCGCAACGGTCATCGACCTGCCTATGATGCGAAGTTTCCACTGTGCGATAATGGCGTCGGCTTTCGTCAGACGATCCCAATCGTCGGTTCCTTCGCGGAGCCTTCCGTTGCGGATACGCGAAAGGAAAACGCCGGACTCCGCCGCCACGAATCGTTCCATGAGTTCGGCAGGGGTCATCTCCGCACTGACGAAAAGAACAGACATTCCTTTTTTGCAAACGGCGGCGGCAATGGAGCAAGCCAGCGAAGTTTTCCCTCCAGAGGTAACTGCCGCGAGGACGGCGTAGTTTCCGGGTCGAAGCCCGCCGGTCGCTTTATCGACTGATGCAATTCCCGTTCGCAGTCCGACAAAACAATCAGGATTCCGCCAAGCGTTCTCCGTCCGCTTCAGAACGTCAGCGGAAACGTCGCCGGCATCGGCGACCGCGCCGGACAATCTCACTTCCCGCGCGTCAAGGGCGTAAAGTTTCGACTGGAACCGGTCAAGCAGGTCGGAAACTTCGCTTCCGGGATGCGAGGCCTGGTCTGCGAGTTCATCTCCTATTGCAATCAACTGCCGACGCTTCGATTTTTCGCAGACTGTTTCGGCGTAGTGCCTCCACGCCGCCGCAGACGGCACGCCTGAAACGATGTCGGACAGGTAATCGGCGCCGCCCGCTTTATCCAACAGCCCGGCGGAAGCGAGATAGTCCGGCAAGGTTACGAGGTCGATTGCCTTACCAGCGCGGTGCATCTTGCAAAGGGCGTCAAAGATTACACGGTGCGATGGACGCATGAAGTCTGCCGACCTGACAACTTCGGCAACGTCCGGGATGCAGTCGGGCGAAAGCATCATCGACCCAATGACGCAAATTTCCGCTTCTATGCTCTGTGGTATTTCACGTACCAACGCGGTCATATCGACTCCATCAGTTTCCTATCCATTTCGGTCTTTCCGTTTGCAGTCGGACGGTTTGCCGTCTTTTGGACGGTGCGGCCCGTAAGGTCGGCGTCGGCGTCTTCAATCTTGGTCTTGAAAAGCCCCACGCTGTAAGTTTTCCGGTCCTGGCCGAACCACCGCCCGATTGCAGCGGACAGTTCGTCAGCCGCGAATCCGTCCAGCAGATTTTTGATTGTCCCGGCCAGCCGTCCCCGGGCGCACTTTGCGAACGGCTTGCCGGTCTGATTCTGAAAGCCCTCGATCCAAAGACCGACCAGTCGGCCCACAGCGCCGTTGTCTTGAGGCGTCAAGGAGAAGTTTTTATCAGAGACGGCGGGCGGCGAAGCCGCGCTTTTTTTCCCCTCCTTTTCTTCTTCTTTTAAGTCTGTCTTATTGTGCACGGGTTTTCCAAGCGCTTGCGCATGGGTTTTCCGTGCGCTTGGTTCGGTTTTCCCGTGTGATTTGCTTTTCAGAGCGCTTGGTTTTTCCGAGCGCTTTGCTTTTTTAAGCGCATGGGTTTTCCAAGCGCTTTCATCGCCCAAGCGGTAAAGGTTGGTTTGTCCAGATGCGCGGCGCTCGACAAGTAAAAGGCCCTCCGCCTCAAGACGGGGAATTGCCTCCAGGACCGTTCCCGGATTTATCCCGCAGGCGCGGGCCAGTCGTCGGCAACCCACCCATGCCACACCATTCCCGTTAAGGTCGATCTGGTTCCGAAGGACGGCCCAAACGATCTTGTCCGCCGCCGTCAGGTCCCGCCGTGCTGTAAGGCCCTGTGGTAGTTTGTAAAACGACTCAGGCATTATTCTTGAACCTCCAACCGTCCGCGGGTTCGGTATCGCAGGAACGACCGAAACTCGGCCAGTCCCGCTTTAGTCCACTTGCCGCCGTGTTGCCTTTGGATTCGTAGCCGCTCATCCCGTCTTATTTTCTGCTCTTTCGCAGACGGACGGAGGCTGATTTTTTCTTTTGTAAATAGGCTCATGGTTGCTCCTTTCGGCCATCTACCCAGCGGGTAAGGTCTCGCCTGTCGAAACGCACGGCGCGACCGATGCGGACACACGGAATAGGCCCGCGAGGCGCGGTCAACGCCCATAGAGTCCTTTCGCCGAGTGCCAGGAATTGCGCAGCATCTCGCGTCGATAGCAACAGCGGGGTAACGGCGGCGGCGGCGTTTTCGGCGATCATTATCTAGCCTCCCTACGACAGGGCGGACAGCCCTTATCTATCCAGTCCAGAATCGCCGCCCTTGACCAGCGCACCAGCGCACCGAGTTTGACCGGCCTCGGCATAAGCCCGGCATCGCTCAAACGATAGACATGGCGGATTGAACATCCGAGCAGGTCGGCGACGGCCTGAATATCAAGCATGGCAGGCGTCTCGCGGGGCATCCGTTCCCCGCCGGTGTTCACCCCGGCGGTTGCGTTTCCATTCTTTTGCATCATGGCAATTGCTCCAAACTCAACTAATCCTTGCAGCCATGCCAGTCATGGCCTAACAGAGGAAGTTGAATGGGAGCGCGCCCAGTCAGCCAATGGCAATTTTGCAGGAGGTTTCGACTTTGAAGTGAGCATGCCCACTTTCAGGTGGGCACGGGTGGGCATCAATCGCATGAGTTCATC
>JAXHSV010000174.1:0-6479 GCA_034190305.1 Planctomycetota bacterium
GCAACGGCAAGAGTTATTCGGTCGCGGAAGTCAGGCGAGTTACATGGGTTGGCTTGGCGATTAACCTGGTTCTCTCGGCGCTGAAGTTTGCGGCGGGCGTTTTGGGCAGCAGCCAGGTGGTGGTAGCCGACGCGGTCCACAGCCTCTCCGACGCCACGACCGACATAACCCTGCTGGTGGGGGTTCGCTTCTGGTCCAAGCCGCCGGATGAAGGGCATCCTTACGGTCATCGTCGGATTGAGACGGTTGTTACCATTTTCATCGCCGCCGCACTGGCGGCTGTGGGCGTCGGTTTGGCATATCGCGGACTGGCGACGCTTCAGGAACATCACGCCAGCCCGCCCACGATGATCGCGTTTGTGGCTGCAATCGTTTCAATCGTAACGAAAGAAGGGATTTACCGCTGGACCGTTACGGTCGGCAGGCGGATCAAATCATCGGCCGTTGTCGCCAACGCCTGGCACCACCGCTCCGACGCGCTCAGTTCGATCCCCGCGGCTCTGGCGGTGGCGGCGGCAATCTTTGTCCCGTCGTGGTCGTTCCTGGATCACGTTGGTGCGGTTCTC
Organism: Planctomycetota bacterium; assembly: GCA_034190305.1. GTDB lineage: Bacteria > Planctomycetota > Phycisphaerae > SM23-33 > SM23-33 > JAUWNJ01. Next base: position 567 of record JAXHSV010000174.1, read on the forward strand.
GTTTCTGCGTTTATCCTTCATGCGGCATGGAAGATCGCCCGGCCGGCGCTGGCGCAGATGATCGATGCTGGGGTTTCGGAAAAGGTTCGCAGAAACATCAGGGCGATTGCGATTGAGACCGACGGCGTTGAAGCGGTCCACGCGATACGGACGAGGTATCTCGGGTCGGGCATTCAGGTGGACCTTCATGTCCTGGTGGCGCCCAGCCTGACGGTCCGTCGAGGCCACGAGATTTCTGGAGCCGTCAAGCATCGCCTTCTGGCTTCCGACCCGGACATTCTGGACGTAGTTGTCCACCTGGAGCCTTACGAAACAACAGTGGTGTAACCAATTCTGTGTAAGTTCATGGATTCCCGCCCGCCGTCCTCGGCGGCTGAACCGTAACTGAATTGGAATTGAAGAAAGGGCAAAAATGATTCTTACCAAAACCCAAACGACGACATTGGCGTGCGTGTTGATACTATCTGTTTGCTGGCTTGTTTTGGCGACGCCGGAATCAGCAGCGCCTGTGATTAAGGATTTCTCCTCAACCGGTGGTCGCACGACGAACAAGACCGACCCCAAGGACCTCATGTACCTGGTAAAGCCCGGAGACAAGATAACCTTCAGCGTAAAGGCGGAAGGCGTCCAGAATTATGTCTGGCAGGTCAACAAGAAAGTGGACAATAAGGCCAAGGGCGACTCTTTCACCTGGACCGTTCCGAATGAAAAGGGAATATGGGAAATCCACGTACAGGCGGGCGGGGCCTATCGCCAGTTGGCGAAGTCCACAAGTAAGCATAAGGAAATTCGCCAGGAAGGCATAAAGCAGCATCTCTGGGGCGGGGCACATCAGGAATGGGTGGTATCGACACTCTCGGCAGAAGAAGCACCGGCGCTCTTTGAATTCTTCACGGACATGAAAACAGCCGGCAGGACGGAAACCGACCCGTGGGGAAGGAAACTTCCCGAATGGAAACGAAAAACACCGGATGTCTCACAGGGTTTCGCCAGAGGTCCGGCGTGGACGACTACTGAATCGAAAACCGCATACGGCACCTGGAGATTCCGGCGCAAGTTCATCGACCCTTTCTATCACCAGGTCGGCGGATATGTGGGGTTGTACTACATAATGAAAGAGCACAATAAGAATTCCTACCTGTACGGCGACAATATGGACACTCACCATCATTGCACCATTAATAACAAAGAACACGGACGCGCCGGGTTCAGCATCGAATATGACGGGGCGGGGGTATGGGATGACGGGCAGTGGCGACAGGTAACTATCGTCCGCACCAGAGACGGACATGTCTATACGTTCCGTGACGACATTCTGGAGATGCACGTCATCGACCCGGTACCGGACAGTTCGGACAGCATATATCTGCAACTCAGCGAGCCGATTAACGACAGGATAACCGGCCTACCACCCACTCGCGGGCCGGTGGCTGTGGATTGCCTCGAAATATATGAGGGAAAATATCTTTTCCCCATAAGGGGCGTAGAATACACCGATTACGTTACCAACATGAAGCCGGAGGGGTGGCTTCACCTGCCGGTGAAAACCAAAGGCATTGTCGTAGCCGGCAGAGGAACCCGACTGGACGACATCGCAAAGACAATCGACGGGAAATACTTCAAAAAAACCGGCGAAAATACCTATACGTGCTATACGAACCTGATAGTCGATGACGGAGCGGAACTGATTATCAAGGACGAAACGCTGAAGTTTCATTGCACCAAAGACGGACAATGGGAGTTCGGCCAAAACTTCGGTTCGACGCTTCATGTCGAAAACAGCACCATTACTTCCGACAGCGATCATTATTTTACCTGGAACAACTGTGCGCCGGATACGCACTTCACCCACAAGTTGTCTTTCGCCAATCCTGACGGTAGAAAAAAATGGGGAACTGGGCCGGACAGGATAGGCCGGCTGACGACGCATGACGCATCGGGCTACTTCTGCTTCATCGCAAAGAACTCGACAATAAGGAACACGACAAAGATGTACTTCGATTCGCCGTACGTTCTGCGCATTGAAAATACCAAATTCGAGAACCTGCGTGCGACGGATATCGGGATGTACCCAGCCGAGAGCGCTCGGAATCCCCAGACCATCTATCGCAGAGGAATAATGGGCAAAAAGTCATTCTGGGTTACCATAGACGACCTGAATGTGCACAATTTCACGTTGAGGGGGCTTACTTTTACGGGGGCCGAACCGCTGGAAATCACCTTTATGACCGGCGTATTCCGGGACCGAATGAATATCTATGACGTGAACGTCTGAGAAGGGAAAATCGTTCTCAAGGACGTCCCTATTCCCAATGAAATACAGTCTCATACATGGCTGCCCTATACGCATCTGAAGAATACGTGGGGCGCTTCATGGATTGACGGGAAAATGGGCCTGGTTAACTGCAAGTTCAAGGAGATCGAAATATCCACCACTGACGGCAAGGATTGCAACGCCTACGCCCTGCCGAAGTATTACCTCGACGTGAAAGTGGTCGATCCGGACGGTGCTCCCGTGGCAGGGGCAAAGGTAACTGTTGCCATTAATACCGAAATAGGCGTTCCGGCAAGCACCGGTTGGAAGTATAGCAGGTATAATCCTCAAAGTGCGATACCTCGTGGTTGTGATCTTGAAACGGTATGGGCGGATGCGGAGTTTTCTCCTGAAAATATGGAAGTGCTCCGTCCGCCCCCCACGGGTAAATACGATAACTTCTACCTTCATTACCGCTTTATAACCGGGCGAAAAAAAGATTCGACGACGACGGGCAAGGACGGCCATACGCCGCTTCCGAAGGATGCAGCCAATACGATGATCCTGACAGACTTCGTTCAGGACTCCTCCGGGAAGAAGGAATTCACCTATACGATAACCGTCGAAAAAGACGGCATAAAGAAGATGATTACCGGCGTCAATCCCGGACCGGAATGGTACTGCCCCGATCCGAACAAGCCGACCTACACCATAACCGCCGTTCCCGACGGTAAAACTGTTACCGAGGCCCAACTCAAAAAATAGGACTAATCTCAAACGCCGCGCCGGCTGGGTTGTAAATCTTGACGTAATTATCCCTGCGCTGTTAGCATAGGGCCGGTTAACTTCCGTTTCAGGTAATACGCATGGATTTACTTGTGCAGCAATCTCAGGGCTTGAGCGGGACGGTTCACGTCCCGCCTAATAAGTCGCACTCCTTCCGCGCGCTGATAATGGCGTCTCTGGCGGAAGGAAAGAGCCGGATTATCTCCCCGGCGGTCTCGGCCGATTGGCTTCGCGGGACCGAGGCGATGGAGATGTTCGGCGCTGAGATCGAACCGTCTCACGGCGACAGTTGGGAGATTATTGGAACCGCCGGTCGGCTGAACACGCCCGACGAGGTAATTAATTGCGGCAATAGCGGGATAATCTTTCGGTTCTTCACCGCTATCTCCGCCTGCTGCGACGGATATACGGTCCTGACCGGTGACGATTCGATTCGTCATATACGCCCCTGCGGGCCTCTGATTGAGGCATTGAATTCGCTGGACGCGTGGGCGGTCTCTACAAAATCCGACGGGCACGCGCCGGTCGTGGTTCGCGGCCCGATTAAAGGCGGTTCTGCCGAGATCGACGGGTCCGATTCCCAGCCGGTAAGCGCGCTGCTGATAGCGGCATCGCTCGCAGAATCGCCGACGGAACTGATCGTTCGCAATCCCGGCGAAAAACCGTGGGTGGAGGTAACGCTGCACTGGCTGAAACGCTGCGGTGTTGAAATAGCCAGCGAGAATTTCGAGCGTTACCGAATACCGGCGAAGAACCGATGGGAGGGCTTCGATGCCGTTATACCCGGCGACTGGTCGGCGGCGATGTATCCGATTGCCGCCGGGCTTATCTGCCCCGAAAGCGAGGTTCGAATCGCCGGCGTTGACCCGAACGACGTGCAGGGCGACAAGGCTGTGCTGAACATTCTGCGCGAGATGGGCGCGGATATCAAAATCGAAGACGACGGCGCGGTAGTGGCAAGGTCGTCCGTTCTTCAAGGCCGACAAATCGATTGCAACGACTTTATCGACCAGTTCATGCTCCTGGCGGTCATCGCAGCCTGCTGCGAAGGCGAGACTGTCCTGACAGGTGCGGAAATCTGCCGACACAAGGAGTGCGACCGGATAACGGAGATGCACCGGGCACTGACGGAAATGGGAGCGGACGTTGAAGAACGTCCCGACGGATTGGTCGTCCGAGGCGGCAAATTGCGCGGCGCAAAACTCGACAGCCGCGCCGATCATCGGATGGTAATGACACTCGCGGTCGCCGGCCTGGCCGCCAAAGGGGAAACCATTATCAGTGACGTAGAATGCGTAAAAAAAACCTTCCCGTCGTTCATCCGGCAAATGGCGGGAATCGGATGCGATGTGCAAAAACAATAGGGACCAGGGATTTGGGACTAGGCGAAAACAAACTACGACCTACGACCTACGACCTGCAAAAGGAGTAATGAACAATGATGGGTTGTCATTTAGGAAGGTGTTTTCAGGTAACTGTGGCAGGCGGGTCTTACCAGGACGGCTTGACGGCTGTTCTCCAGGGCGTTCCGGCGGGTATGCTCCTGACGGAGCAGGAGATATACGGCGACCTTCTGTTGAGGAAGCCCGGCGCGGATGAACTTTCCTCCCCGCGGAAGGAACCGGACCTGCCGATTGTCTATACCGGCCTGAACGCAGCCGACACCGTCGAAGGCGCCGGAAACAGGAATCATACGAACGGCACGCCGCTTTCGATCCTGATTCCGAACCTTGACCGCCACTTCATTCATATAAAGCAATACCAGGACACGAACCGCACGCCGCGCCCGGGACACGCCTCATACGCCTCGTTCGCAAAGTACGGCCCGGACGACGACGCCATCGGCGCGGGAATCTTCAGCGGGCGATACACCTCCACAATCGTCGCTGCCGGTTTCGTCGCCAAGAAAATACTCAAACTCTGCGGCATCGATGTATGCTCTTACATCAGGGAAATGGCCGGCGTCCGCTGCGACGAAGTCGATTCCGCCGAGGCATTGAAATACACCGACGCCTATAAGCAGATGCGGCGCGACTACGACCCGTTTTACAGGGAAGTCTATGTCGGCGAGCGAATTACGCCGGAAATGCGGTTTCTGGAGAAAATTAGCATCCTGGCTGAGATTGAGAAGCAGATCGACGAGATACGCGCCAAGGCTCCGAAGATCGATGCCGACCAGATCCGCGACAAGTACGGCGTGCATCACATCGTCAATTGCCCCGACATCGAAGCGGCTGGGGCGATGGTCGATGCCTGTAACGCCATATCAGCCACGGGCGATTCAGCCGGCGGGGTCGTCGAAGTCGTCGCTACGGGTGTTCCGACGGGTCTGGGCGAGCCGGTGTTCAATAAACTCGATGCCGAACTGGGGCGGATGCTGGGAATCGGAGCCGTCAAGGGCGTCGAGGTCGGCGCCGGCTTTGCCGTAAAGGACATGACGGGCATTCAGTCCAACGACGAGTTGCGGTCCGAGGGCGGCAGGGTGGTGTTCGGCTCGAACAATGCCGGCGGGATAACCGGAGGACTGGCGACAGGTCAGCCGATTGTTGTCCGCCTGGCAGTCAAACCGACACCGACCATCGACAAGCCGCAAAAGACCATCGACAAGTACACGCTGGAAAACAAAGACCTCGCCGCCATCACCCGCCGCGACGCGACGATAGTAGGGCGAATCTGGCCGGTGGCTGAAAACTTCACAGCCCTGATCCTGCTGGACAACCTCATCGCACATTACGGTTATCAGTCGCTGATGGAAAAAGTAGCCGGTAGTCTGTAGTCGGTAGTCAGTATTCAGTTTAGCCGCCGACGGCACGTCGACGTCGGTGGCGTGGTCACGGTTTTTGTGACCACGTTTGCATCAAGTCGGCTTTGGC
>JAXHSV010000175.1:0-6476 GCA_034190305.1 Planctomycetota bacterium
CCGCCGCAGCGATAGAAGTTCGCCCGCCAGTGTGTCCCCGATTTCGGCGCGATCTTCCTGCCTGCAATTTGGGAAATTACGGCAAAGGGTATCGCAGCCGCCAGCCACCAGCCGTCGTCGTCGGGCGACTCGTCCTTGGTCGGCGTGGGAATGGATGTGTGTACACTAATAGTCTCGACAAGTTCGTCCGGCGCGAGCGTTCGCCATTCCGGACCCGGACGAAAGCCCAACTTTGCCGTCCCGCAGCAGTTGGCTTCGAAGTTGAAGTAGCCCCATTTACCCCAATGCCCGTCAGGGTCGATTGACGCGAAGAACTCCACGCAACTGTCCAGATGCACGTTGCTGTTGGCGGCGGTCTCGACGGCGGAAATGTGCTTGTCTTCGCAGACATACAGAAGATAAATCGCCTCGTCGTCGTAGAGCACAGCGGCGGTTGTTTCCTGCTTAAGCCCGCCGGCGTACCACGGATATTCATCTATCGCGAGCCTGTCGGCCCGGTCCCAGGCTGTTGCATCACAGGCAAGGCGGACAGGACCCGACGCCCGGCGAACAATGTAATTTTTTCTTTCAGCCATCTTTACAACCTCGAATCAGTTCCGATTCTACTCGAACGTTATTGTCCCGAAGAATTCAGGCCTGTGGAAGTCAGGTTCCGGACAGTCGATAGGATTCCAGGCGGCGTATTGTGGGTCGGTCTTTCCGCCGCAGCGGTAGAAATTCGCCCGCCAGGTTTCGCCCGGCTCCGGGGCGATCCGGCGACCGACGAACTCGGAAATTGCCGAAAAGGGTATCGCAGCCGCCAGCCACCACCCGTCATCGGTCGGGGATTCATTTTTCGTCGGCGTCGGGATGGAAGACTGTACCTTCACAGCGTTGAGCACCTCCGGAGGCGCGAGTGTCCTGTTCTCTCTGCCTGCGCCGAAACCCATGTGAATCGTCCCGCAACAGTTGACCTCGAAGTTGAGATGTTTTCTTCCGCCTTCGGACTCGAACGACATGAAAAACTCCACGCAACTGTCGAGGTACACGTTGCCGTTGGAGCGGGTTTCAACGGCGGAAATGTGCTTGTCTTGGCAGACGTACAGAAGATAAATCGCCTCGTCATCGTAGAGCACAGCGGCGGTGGTTTCCTGTTTAAGCCCGCCGGCGTACCAAGGATATTCATCTATCGCGAGCCTGTCGGCCCGGTCCCAGGAGGGGTCGTCGCAGGCCAGTCGAACTGTCCCCGAAGCCCGGCGGACAAGATAATTCTTAGGACTATCCATTATTTGGTTTCCTGATAAAACGGTTACTTCTCTACGCGGATGAGCGAATGGATTTCATAGCCGGGGAGTTTATCGCGCCCATTGAGGAAGCACAATTCGATAAGGAAGGCTATCCCGATAATATTTCCGCCGAGGTCTTTGACCATCTCGCAGGCTGCCGCCATTGTCCCGCCGGTAGCAAGCAGGTCGTCCAGCATGAGAACCCTGGTTCCGTCGGCGATGGCGTCGGCGTGCATTTCGATTGCGTCCGTGCCGTATTCCAGGGCGTATTCCCTGCTGACGGTTTTATGAGGCAGTTTCCCGGGTTTGCGTATGGGAATGAAACCGGCGCCCAGTTCGCGCGCGACTGCCGGACCGAAAATAAATCCTCGACTCTCGACGCCGGCAACGACCTCGATGTCGGCGTTCCTGTAAGGCTCCGCCAGTCGGCCAATGGCCTCGTCCAGCGCCACCGGATCGAGCAGCAACGGCGTGATGTCCTTGAAAATGATGCCTTCGGTGGGAAAATCGGCTATATCTCGAATAAAATCAGACAGGTCGATCATACATCGTAACTCCTGAAAAATGATTTCACTAACGGATGGATGAGTGTACCGTCGCCGCCGCCGGAAACAAGGATAAGTTAATCGCGGATCGCCGGGGGTTGTGTGAAATGCCTCCGACCAAAGTCCGGGTAGGACAACAGAGCACTCCGGCAGGTGCCGGTGGGTAACGATTCGAAACAATTCGGAAAATAAGGTGCCGGGCAAGTATGCCCGAAACCCAACCATTGCAATGACTGGACTTGGCGCCGACGAATTTCTAAATAATCTTTTGGGGAATTCCCACTGACTTATACCAACGGCAATTAATTAATGCGCTCGGCTGTGTATTGCCGACGGCATTGAATAGTAGAAACACCCGTATGCAACGCTGTCCCCACCCAATCTGTTCGCCGTGACAACTATACGCGAGCGCATTAATTAACTGCCGTTCGTATTATACTGTTGCCGTTCAATCTGTCTGCCGTAACTACCGAGCTCATTAATTAATTGCCGTTGGTATAAGTGGGTGTTTTGCGCCGGCAGAGGCGTATCTGCCCAGCGAAGACCAAACCCCATCCATTCCGGCCAATTGTCCTGCGATTTTTACCGCACATGCAATATGCAGGCTATTCCGTGTGCGACCTGTCCGGCGTCTGAACTCACATCAGCAGCGCCGACTTCCAGGGGACGCTGACTGCCGCGGCCCCGTGGTCATCGGGCAACGACCAGAGCACCGAGACCCTCGCCCTGTGGGACGTCACCACCAGCGACAGCAGGCTGATGAGCCTTCCTAATCGCCAGTACGTCCTGGGCGACGGCCTAAGCATCGCCAGCGACCTCCAGAGCGGCTACAACTACAGCACGGCTTCCGCCACGTCATCTCAGGTTGGGCAGACGTTCTCGGCGTCCTTGACTATGAGGGCGATCGAGGACTTTAACAACGCATTAGGCGGGTATTTTATGCGTCGGCGGCTCGTCGACGTCCGGTAAGAGCGAGAGCATTGGGATCAACAACCCCAAGCTGGTGATGTATCTGTTTTTGGCCCCCGTCAACGGCGGAGGCGGAATCGACTTCGAACTGAACGAAGGCACCATCAGTGGCGACGTCAGCGTCGATCAGACGAAACCGGGCATGCGCCACCGGCTGCGGGCCGTCGCAGTTGACCAGCAGACTCGCGATGAAAAGTTCTCAGAAGTGCGCCGGCGGTTCGTGTTCGAGACAGGTGGCGCGAATCCAACGACCGTCTGGATGTTCGGTCAGCTGGACGGACGTCTGGATGCCGGCGACGGAAAGGCGACCTGCAATTCCACGATGTACATCTACGATGCCGACAGCGGCCTCATGGGAGGCGACTCCTACTACGGAGAGGCCATCTCCCTGGGCCTGGGCAATCCGCAGTCCATGATCGTGAACGAGTTACTTATGGTGGAGGTGGAACTTACCCCCGGAAGGATATGCGAAGTCGTCAGCCGCGTCGAACTGCCGGCCGAACTGGACTGCTCCTATGGCAGCTGCGAATCGAACTTCGAGAACACCTTCGAGGTTGAGCTTTCCGGGGTCCCCGAGCCGACCACGCCGTCTCTTTTGGTCCTTGGCGGGCTGTGGCTTCGCTGCACGGTGCGGTGACGGGTCGGCCAGACCGGATCAGCCCGATGAAGTCGCATCGCCTGCCGGAAGGAAGGGATTCCATCAAGGCGGCCTGCTTCACCATAGCACATCTCCCTATGTTGTAGGGAGTTATGGAACATTTGACCCATTCCATTTATCGTCGCGCACGTGGAGTGCTCCTTGAGAGAAACTGCCCCCCAAGAGGTGTCGAAAAAAATCCCTAACTTCGAGATTTTCCCTCTGGACGCAACAAGGGAGGCGCGGTAACATACTTAATGCTCCGACCTCCGTTCGGGGAAGCGGCGGAGTCTGTTGCAAGTCGAGAGACGATGGGCGTTCTCGCTCACCAGTCCATACCTCAAGCCCGCACGGGCGAGTTTCTTTAGGACGTGAATGCCGCAGGGGCTCTGCCCATTCTCGCTCGGTGGGGCTGGCGGCGGCCAGTGGTGGCTGAATCAGACGACTAGCCGGAGACTGTGATAGAAGAAGGAGATACGCCATGAATTGTCAGCGTATAAAGTGTGTGGTGTTCTGTGTGTCAATCTCGACAATGCTTGTGGTGTGCAGTCAGGCTGTGGGCTTCAACCCCCAGCCCGAGCCGCCTGGCATACCCCAGCCTGACAACTGGTATGTGGAGGGGTTCGTGGACATGTGCGCCCAGGCCGTTGACCCGACCAGCGCGGCCATGCCGTTCGGCATCGACCCGCATATCGTCGGCGACGCGGTGGTGGATTTTTCGGCCGGAGTCATCGCCCGGTTCGATGCCCCCAGCACCGCTTACGGCAAACCGGTCGATGGTCTATATGACGCAGATTTCCAGTACTTTCTGTTGCGGATGGGGGACACAATCTGGAATGAGACGATGCTGGGCACTATACAATTCCGGGTATCCGACGGAATGGTTGACGGCTGCTCGGGGGTCATTACTTACACTATACCCAGTCACCCTGACCTGTCGTTTGCGTTGCCAGCCTCTCCGGGCACGTGGGTGGCCTTGGACGAGCGGGACGAGGTGAACCTCGGCACGGTCACGGGAACATACACGCTGCGAGACGGAATCGTCCCAGAACCGGCTACACTGTCGCTGCTGGCCTTTGGCATGCCGGCGATGCTGAAGCGAAGGCGGAAGTAGTTTACGGATTACACCGATGACAACAACGGGCGGCATTAGCGGGTCGCCCGTTTATTTTAACGCGAGCGGACAAGGCGGGCGCAACGGCAGGGCGAAGAAGCATACGGCGAAGACGGCGATGCTCCCCGCCGATGCCAGCACTGCCCAGGGCAGGTTGGCAGGATTGTTTCCGATGAAACTTGCCGTCAGCATGAATCCATTAATCCCTGCTATCGTGCACACGGTCGCGCCTACGCTCAGAATCGTCTTGTCGTTGGGAAATTGCCTGGCGGCGACTGCGAAGAAGGCCGGCCAGGTCGCCGAAAACGCTATCCCCAGAATGAAGAAACAGGGAAGGAACACTGCCGGAGCCGGATGCAGCACCGCAGGGACCGCTGCTGCGGAACAGAGAAGACAAACCTTTATGATGCTGCGCTCGCCGGCTCGGCGGGAGGCGGCCAAGGCCACGAAGCGCCCCGCGACCAGACCCAAAAGCATTACCACAAGCACAACCTGTGAGAAACCACGGGCCGACAGCCCCCACAGTCCCCGCCGGTGCTTTTCGATGAACGACGGAAGCATGCGGACGACGCCCGCCTCGCTTCCGGCGATGAATGCGAACTGAAGACACACCAGCCAGAACAGCGGGCTATGGAGAACGGAAGCGGACTTGCGCGACTCGGCGCGCTGGTGGTGTTCGGTCCGGTTCAGAGATGGGCGACTGCCTTTCTCGGCCAGGCGAATGCAGCCAGCGTCAGCGTCACCCAGATTGCCGCGTACACCCGCGCGTTTCCACTCAGCCCGGAACCAATAACCAATACCATCATCGGCGCGACGACCTTACCGATGGAGTTGATCGCATGCAGCAGAATGACGCCGGTGTGAGGCGACCGATGCCACAAGTCGGCGAAGATGGCGTTGGGGGTACCCGTGAAACTCACACCCAGCGACATAATGAACCAGCCGCTCGCCAGGCCTGCGATTGCCCAAGAGTTGTCGCCCCGGATGAAGCAGTACAGCCCGAACGCCAGGAATAACATGACTAGTCCGGTGCGGAACAGCGCGAGCCGTCCGATACCGGGCAAACGACGGGTCAGGATCATCCCCAGAATTCCCCCCGCCAGGCCCAGCACACCCACGCCCGCACCGGCCGGACCAAAATGACAACGAAAACTGCTCCTGGACGCCCTCGCGCAATGCTCCCACCAGCGGCGCGCCGCCGGCGCCGGCGGCAAAACTCACCGCCAGAACCGTTCCGGTTATCCACCTCGTCGAAACTGCCTTCTCATGCTCGGGATGTCCGCCTTGATCGGTCATAAGGAACCGACACGGTAACAGTTCGCCCCGCGCTTGTCAGCAAAAAATCATCTTTGCCGTTTAGGCGGACAGGTCGCATAATGGCCGCCTTGCACGTGGCTGAAGAGCGGTTCCTCTCGGAAAATGCCGAATGATTTACTTGATAGTTTCCATAATTTTCATGGCGATGTTGGCCGTGGTTACTGTCCGGGGACGGGCGGCGGTTTCGGCTGCGGGATGCCGGGGGTTGTTTTCTTTTGAGATTAAATAGCGTAAAGGAGGCCGCAGGAGAAGTCGATTCGTTTATGGGCGCATCTGCCCGCGCCAAAGTGCGTTTCTTCTTATCTACTTTTTACTTTCTACCTCCTCCTGCTCCATTTTTCGGCTTTGCCGAAAAATCGTGGCGAGAGGCGTTGGCAGTAAACCACGACCGGAGGATGCGTCCGCTCGCCGGGGCGAAGCGCAGCGAAGACTGGTGTTGGCGTTCACCTGGGGGCCAGATGGTGTTTGTGATACGGCATAACGATACAGGGCATGTAAATCGGTATGCCTACCGTAAACCTAAGTGGAAAATGTCCCCTTCACGCCACGCCTTGGCCATTTCAACATGGCCATACAGACGACGTGTCAAATCCCTTGCCTTCCCAAAGATGAAAACGAAGCAGATCATG
>JAXHSV010000176.1:0-6455 GCA_034190305.1 Planctomycetota bacterium
TGAGAACCTTGCGGTTTATCATCTCATCGGTTTCCCCGATGACATGCCGGCGTTCGCTGTGCCCGCAGATAGCGTACGTACAGCCGACGTCCCTGAGCATGGTGGCGGACACCTCGCCGGTATAAGCGCCGTTGTTTTCATAGAAGACGTCCTGTGCGCCGAGTGCGATTTTAGAACCGGCCAACACCTTAGCGACAGTAGCGAGATAGGGAAACGGCGGGCAAACGGCAATGTCCACAGCCTCAATCGATCCGATCTTCTCGACAATGGCTCCGGCCAGGGCGGGCGCCTCTTCAAGCGACGTAGTCATCTTCCAGTTACCGGCGACAAACAGTTTTCTTGTCATTTACGCGTCCTTGTCTGAAATTAATTCTTTGCCTTTACCATTGTTCGCCCTAAGGCTGAAGCAACTTTGTCTATCTGCCCGACAAGTTCTTCAAACATTTCCGGCAGAAGGGCCTGCGGCCCGTCGCAGAGCGCCTCTTCGGGATGGTCGTTGACTTCGACTATGATGCCGTCTGCACCCGCTGCTATCCCCGCCAAAGCCAGGGCGTTTACGTATTGGCGATTACCGGCTGCGTGTGAGGGGTCCACGATAATCGGAAGGTGGCTGTAATTTTTGATTACAGGCACAGCCGAGACGTCAAAGGTAAATCGCACCTCTGTTCCGAATGTCTTAATTCCACGTTCGCACAGTACGACATTTCGATTCCCGCGGGAGAGGATGTATTCGGCGCTCATGAGATATTCGTGTATTGTGGCGGCGAAGCCGCGTTTCAGCAGAACAGGTTTGGCGAAATCTCCCACCTCGCGCAGCAATTGGAAATTCTGTATGTTTCGCGCGCCGATCTGGAGCATATCCACGTAGCGTCCGACCAGTTCGACCTGCGCGGCATTGAGGACTTCCGATACGATCGGCAGGGACAGGCGGTCTCCTGCTTCGCGCAGCATTTTCAGTCCATCCTCGCCCAGACCCTGGAAATCATAGGGACTGGTGCGGGGTTTGAACGCTCCGCCTCGCAGAAGCACCGCCCCTCGCTCGGTAACAAGCGATGCTATGCGATTGAGCATTTCGGCGTTCTCAATCGCGCAAGGTCCGGCAATGACGACCACTCCCCGCCCGCCGATGGGAATTCCGCCGACCTCGACGATCGAATTGTCGGCATGAAATTCGCGCGAAGCGAGTTTGAACGGTTGTGTAATCGGAACGACGCGCTCCACGCCCCTCAGCGCCTCAAGGATCGTCTGGTGGGCCGGTTGCTTCTCTCCGATGGCCCCGACAATCGTGCGAAACTGACCGCGGGAAACGTGCGGAGTCAGGCCCAATTGTTCGATACGTCCGATCACGTGATCGACCTGGGCGTCCGAAGCGCCTTGTTGCATTATTACAATCATTTCAATTTCCAATTGCGAATTTCCGATTTCCAATTACACATAATCCAGCTTATCGTGACTTGTGTTCTCCAATCGGCAATTGAAAATTGGAATTTGTCAATTGTTACACCGGATTGGTCGCTTTAGGGAAGCTTCCCAAAACATGCATTTCCAGGCAGTGCTTTTGGGCTTCCTCAATAGCCTGTTTCATATTCGCTTCGTCGATGTGCCCTTCGCAGTCGATGAAGAAGTAATATTCCCAGTTTTGCCGTTTGCTGGGACGCGTGTCGATATTTGTCATATTTATGCCGAATTTACCAAGGACGTTCAGCACCTCCACAAGCGCCCCCGCCTTGTGGAGGGTGGTGAACATCAGTACGGTTTTATCGTTTCCAGTCGGTTTGGGCTGACCCTTGCCGATGACAAAGAACCGTGTAGTGTTGGCGACATTGTCTTCGATGTTGGCGAATACGATTTTAAGGTCGTACAACTCCGCCGCCAGGATAGAACCGATCGCCGCCATACAGTGCTGCTGGGACGCCATCTCGGCGGCCTTGGCTGAAGAAGCCACCGGGATCAGGTCCACCTTATGGAGCGACCGGCTCAGCCAGTTACGGCACTGGGCGAAAATTTCCGGTTTGGAGGCTATCATGGTGATTTCATCGGGCGAGCAATTGGCCAGCAGGTTATGATGCACCTCGATCAGAACTTCGGCGACGATTTGGACGGCGTTTTCGGCAAAGGCGTCCATCGTGTCTATAACCCCGCCGCCGATGCTGTTTTCAATCGGAACCAATCCGAGGTCGATGTGCCCTTTTCCTGATTCTTCAAAGACCGCGCGAATGTCCGCCAGCGGGAGATATTCAATAGAAGCGCCGAATTTCCGCATCGCCGCCATGTGTGAAAAACTACCCTCCGGACCAAGGTATCCCACCCGTAAAGGTCTTTCCAATGCGAACGACCCGCTCATCATCTCGCGATAAATGGCCTGAAGCGTCCGCTGCGGAAGGGGGCCTTTGTTCAATTCCGCCACCCTGTCAAGAACGGCTTTTTCTCTGTCGGGCGCGTAAATCTGTGAACCGCTGATCTGTTTGACCTGTCCGACCTTCACGACGACTTCGGCCCGAGCGTTAAGCAACTCGACGAGCCGACGATCCAGTTCGTCGATCTGAGCGCGCAAGGCGTCTAGATCGGCGCTGCCTGCATTGTTACCGCCTGTTTCAGCCATTTTATTCCGGCTACTCCGATACGAGCATATTTCACCCGGTCACAACCAATTTGAATCCTGTCTTTTACACGCATAAGATAAATTGGTCAAGATGTTTTGACGCTTGACCGGCTCGCTTGATAAGCAATAGAATCCCGTCCCGTTGGTATATGTTTACAGGATCACGTTAAATAGAAACAGAAAGGGTTATCAGCATGGCTAAAACAATCAAGATTGGCGTTATTGGTGCGGGAATGATTTCTAATTTTCACATGGGGGGATACAGGGAATGTCCCGGCGCCGAGGTCGTCGCCGTTTGTGACGTCATGGCTGATCGGGCCAAAACCGCCGCTGAGAAATTCGACATCCCGAAAACTTTCACCTCGGTAGGACGGATGCTTGCAATGAAGGAAATTGACGCGGTCAGCGTTTGCACGCCGAATATCGACCACATGCGATCGACGCTTAAAGCCTTGGCTGCCGGAAAGCACGTCCTGTGCGAAAAGCCCATAGCCATGAACGCTCGTCAGGCTCAGACAATGATCGACGCAGCCGGGAAGGCGCGGAAGAAGTTGATGATTGCGCTGAATAATCGCTTCCGCTCCGATACCCAGTTTCTCAAGAAGATTATCGAGGCGGGAAAAATCGGCAAACCTTATTACGCTCGCAGCCTGAGCATCCGCCGGCGCGGTGTTCCGAGCTGGGGCGTTTTCGGACAGAAAAAACTCCAGGGCGGCGGTCCGCTGATCGACATCGGTGTACACATGATCGACATGACCTGGTACCTGATGGGTTGTCCCAGGCCGGTGTCTGTGTCCGGAAAGACCTACGAGACCATCGGCGCGACGCCAGGCCATGTCGGACAATTCGGCAGGTGGGACCACAAAACCTACGACGTCGAAGATTTCGCCGTCGCATTGGTGCGGTTCGCCGACGGCGCGACGATGAGCATCGAATCGTCCTTCTGCGTGAACCTCGACAGGGATGTCTTTGGCTGCCACATTGTCGGCGATAAAGGCGGCGTCGGAATCGACCCGCTACGCGTCCAGTTGGAAATGGGAGGACACCTCATGGACTGCACGCCGATCCACATACCGGAAAACAGGATGTACAACGAAGAAATAGCCGCCTTCGTCGATGCCGTTGCAGGAAACAAACCCGTTCCCGTCCCTGCAACTGAAGCCATCTGGACAACGCAAATTATCGACGCCATCTACGCTTCGTCAAAGGCCAACAAAGAAATACGCCTGAAATAACAATGAAGGAGTGTAAGGTGTCGGACCGAATAATCTCACTGAATGTGGATTTCAACGACGAGATCATGCATTGCGAGGATTTCGGATATGCCCAGTATGACGAAGACAAGATAAGGCTCCTCGTGGAAATGGCTGCCAACAGCGGCTTCAACCGGTTGCTGTGGCGCATATCCGTATGCGGAAAAGTAGATTATCCCAGCAAAGTCGAGGCTGTTTACGACTATACACGGCATAACAAAATACCCGTATCCGACGATTACGACCCTCTGAAAATCGCCGCGAAGTAAGCACGCCAATTCGGCCTGGAAATATACGCATGGATGACGCTCTATGACGACAACCCCGCGGTCATGCAAAACGGTTCGAATGACATGGCCAGCGTGCTGTGCGAAACGCATCCGGAATGGCAGGTGTTGAGCAGAGACGGCGGCGAATACTACCAGGGCGTATTCTGCTTCGCGTATCCCGGCGTCAGAGAACATAAACTCGCAATGCTGACCGAACTGGTCCGATACGACATTGACGGCGTCTTCCTCAGCACCAGACACCACAGCCGGACGCAGGAGTTCTGGGACAAGTCGATGGAATACATCGACGGAAAGATTACGTTTGAAGAACTCGACGGATATGCAGACAGGGTAAGGGGCAATTTCGGCTTCAACGACCCGATAGTCGAGGAATACAGAAAAAGATACGGGGTGGACATCAGAACAGAGGATTTTGACAAAGACCTTTGGAACAGGTTGCGGGGCGAATATCTTACTGTCTTTCTCACCGAAGCGAGACGGCTGCTATCGTTGCATAATAAGCGGCTGTCAATGATGGTAAAGGACGAAAACAGGGGGCTTAGTATCGGCGGCCACCAGTTAGGCTGGATACTTGGCGACCTATACACCGACTGGGAGAAATGGGTCCAAGACGCCATGATTGACGAACTTTGCATCTATGACGAAGAGCGGCTGACCTGGTGGGACTTCAAACAGGAGAACTGGTGGGGTGGCGTGCTTGATTTCGTCGATAAATATCGCAATGTCGCCGGCGATAAGGTCAGTCTGCTTCTCTGGCTTGACTTGTGGACTGCTGAGTGGCGGACTAATCCGACATACCTCGAGCGATACGGCAGCCCCGCCAAACCCTGGCATCGCAGCGCATATGCCGACACCAAACCGCCGGAGGTTATCGAGAAAATGATGACCGCTGCCCTGGAATCATCAGCCGACGGGTTCACACTGCACGAAGCACAGAACATCGAATGGTTTAGCCTCTGGAAGAGCATCAAGAACGTAGCCGGTGGGTAGCAAAGACAGACTTTCGGTCATTGACGAAAAGGTGTCCCCTGTGAGGGATGAAGAGCGTTTATCACGCCATCGGAAATCGACAAAGCGCCGTCTTGCGTATGTAACGGTGACGATTGTCCTTGGGGCAATCGGAAGCTACGCAATGGTGCTGCCCATCTTTCGTGATGCACTTCAGTCCTATTTCGGAATCAGCATTGACCAGTTCGGCCTGCTGCTAAGTATCGGCATGGTGCCCGGTGCGGCGGCTGTATTGGTGGGTGGGGCGTTGATTCATCGTTTCGGGCCAAGGGCGGTAGTTCGGGGCGCTCTTTTAGGCGTTTCAGCCGGGATGTGCATAGCTGCCTCCGGCGGCGGATTGTGGACCGTAATGATTCTGGCGCTGGTGCTTGTGGCGTGTTTCGGGCAAACCCTCAACATCGCCCTCCAGTCTTTTCTCGTGAGGCTCTTTCCGAATCGTCGTCGGCGCGTGCTTTCGCTCAATCTGGTAATGGGCGGAGCGGCTGGGATACTCTATCCGCTATGGGCGGAATTTCTCCTTCATCTGGAACAAACCAGCACCAGGATAACCTTTTCGCACGTTTTGCACGTTCCGTTTGGGGTTGTTGCGGTGCTGCTTTTCGCGGGAAGTTTTATCTACCGCAGAGGAACGTCGTTCTCCCGAACAGGCCCGAAGGAAGCGACTGGAGACAAGTGGTATCACTTCCGGTTTTCCGATGGGCGATGGCTGCTTATCGCCCTTGCAACCTTGCATGGGGTATGCGACTCGGCGGCGGCTCTTTGGCTTCCCAGAGTGCTGGGCGGAGACTGTTTTTTCGTACAGACATTCGCCCCGGGTTTCGTACTGGCGGCAGCCGCTCTGGCCTACGTTATATCGCGCCTTATCCTGGCCGCTCTGCCCGAAGGGATGGGAACGAGGATAATGCTTGTCGCTCCGGGTCTGTTGGGCGGGGGAGTCTTCATTGTCGGGATACTTTTACGCACTCAGGCCATGACGGCTGCAGGATTCGTATTGGGTTCGCTTCTCTGGTCCCTGGAATATCCTGCCATACTTGCGATGGTTGCGGGAAAAGAGCATCGTCGATTCGGCTCAGCCCTTGCGATTATGACGATAGCGACCGGCGTTGGAACCTTCCTTATGGTCAACCTTATGGGATGGATGGCAGCGGCTTTGGGTGAAACGGGGCTGTGGGCGATTCTGCTTATCCCTGCGGGCGGGTTCCCACTAGTCTGCCTCGGCGGGGCGGTCTGGCTTCTCCGGTTCAAAACCAAGGGCGGTAGATGAGCGGAGCGAATCTTTCGGAATTTTTCCGAAAGATTCGC
>JAXHSV010000177.1:0-6443 GCA_034190305.1 Planctomycetota bacterium
CTGCGGATCCTGAAACGTCCAGCCTGACATGTGCCAGATGCCTTCCGGGTCGGCTGTGCGGATATATTCACAGACGGCCTTTGCGAAATGCACCTTGATGGCCTGCTTCTCCTGCCTGGTCTTGCCGGGGCTGGTTTCATCGTACGCGCCGACATCGTACAGGTGGTCCGTGCCGTATTCCCTGGTGTACTCTTCTATTAAATACTGCCCCAATTGTTTGAACAGGGGATCCGTAGGGTACAAATTCAGCCTGGGAGGCAGATCCAGCCACTGTATCTCTATGTATTTTGCGTCGGGATACACTTTCTTCAATTCCGCCTTGACCGACCCGGTGAAACCGGGCCCGACCACCTTCATGCCCAGAGCCCTGGCGTAATTTATTATTTGGCGTATAAAGTCGGCCTCTCGCCTGTCCCCATCGGTGGTGGCCCCCAGATCCACACCCAATCTTTTGTACACCCTTTTTTCTATCAGCATGCCCGCCGAAGGGTACCAAAGGATGTTGAACTTGTGCTTCGCCGCCCAGTCGATCTCCTTTTTCCACTGCCGGAAGTCCCAATATGTAACCCAACTGTACTGCACGGCGCAGCCCTGGAGATACTCGCGATACTCGAAATAGGGCGAGCTTACCTTCTGGGCGGCAGCCGTTATCGAAACGTCGGCCGCTTGGGGAACCCTGTCGCCGGCCCAGAAAAAGCCCACACCGAGGGCGCTCTCCAGCAGGTCATAGACCGCATACAGACAGCCGCGAGCCTCCGGCGAAGCCAGCACCAGGTACGATGCGCCGCCATGGGCGACTTCCTTGATGACAAACCCGTCGTATTTGACGGATTTTATATCAAGCCCATCGCTCAACCGTGAGACGAGCTTGGACGATTCGGGCGTGCCGATTAGGACGAAGGTCCCCTTCGCACCGGCGGCGTCCTCGCCGGCAATCTCAAGTGCGGCACCGCTTATCTGCTTTATGTACTTTTGCAGTTCCACTGCGGCGTGTTTTTCGACGCCGGTCGCCTTGTGGCCAAGAACGATTTTCGCCAGGGGCTTACCTTGTTTTACAATCGCCACGTCGGCCGAGGCGCAGGAACAGAAAACTACCGCTGCGAGTGCGCATGCCGCCAGTGAAGAAAAACGATTCGCTTGTCCGCTTCCGTTATGCATGTGTCGTTCCTTACGGTTTCATGGGGGTTTCGTTGAAGAACCTGATTGCGCACCGTTTGCCGGCGGCAAATCAACTCGATTGATAATACTCGTCCAGCCCCCACCAGTGCGAAAAATTGAACGGGTCGGCAAACCAGGCTGTTGCTTCATCATCGGTTACGCGATGCCACTTTACCGTCGTGTCCGAAAAGAGAATGTGAATCCCGACTACGTGCTGATAGTCAAAGTTCCAATGAGTGTCGTCCACAATCGCCACCGCCGGGTCGCTGTTCTTCACGCCACGATAATCGCCGATACCCGGTGATGGATGGTAGATGTGGCGGTAGCCATAGGAAATAATCTGGCAGCCGTCGGTATCCCAGCGGGACCACATCGTCTTGTCAAAAGGATAACTCCGCGAGCTGGGGCAGTAGAAGACCGAGCCGGTCGAAGTATACGAGACGTAGACGGGTACCAGGTAGCTCAGGGCTGCCGGGTCGGCCTTGCTGCCGAAATAGTCGGCCGTAGGCACGTCGTTCCTCGGCGGCATAACCTCGTAGTCTTCGGCGTACATCTGGAGCGCCAAACCGATCTGCCTCAGGTTGCTCTGGCAGACGACGCGCCGGGCCAATTCCTTGGCCTTGCCCAATGAAGGCAGCAGTATGGAGACCAGCAAAGAGATGATGGCGATGACCACTAAAAGCTCAATCAGCGTAAAGCCATGTGATTGTCGTTTGAGCATAACGCGCATAGTCTTCGCACAAAGTAACATGCCGATAGACGGCGCCCTCGTCAGCAGCCGTCCAGCAAACGGTTAATGAACGATACCTTGTTTTAACTTGCCGCTGCCTGTACTTCAGAAGACCCGGCGTAGCTGCGCAGCATAACAACAGCATCATCGCCGGTCTGTTTTAGCCACAGCGTTTTCAGGCAACTACGAAACGTTTACTTTTTCCGGCGTCGAAGCATTGCCACGGCGCCCAGCAACAGCATACTCACGGAGGCAGGCTCGGGAACCAAGTCCAGCCGAATGCCCCAGTGCTCCAACGACGCCCAGTCATTTGCCGGGGGGTTGCATCCGGTGAACTTGACGTAGATCGTATCCCCGCCCAGGTAGGCATCGGGTATGTTAATATCTTCGGCTGTGTCCTGCCACGCCGCAGTAGAAGTTTCATGTGACACCAAGGCTGCAGACCAATCCACGTTATTCGTGGAAAGGAACATCTCAACTACAGCACGACCGCCCCCTCCATAGAGGTGCGTCACCACGTGTATCTCACCATCATCGATGGTATATCCCGAGGCTCCTTCATCCGGCATGGATACCTTGTAAACCAATTCCGTAGGAGTGCTGCTCATGGCTCCAAGCTGGGTGCCGGTTCTGGACCAAGTCCCCAGCGCGAGAGCATCAGTAAGGTATTTATCGGAGTTATTGACTATGGCTCCGGTGAAGTCTATCGCTGTCCAGCTCGGAATTAC
Organism: Planctomycetota bacterium; assembly: GCA_034190305.1. Classification (GTDB taxonomy): domain Bacteria; phylum Planctomycetota; class Phycisphaerae; order SM23-33; family SM23-33; genus JAUWNJ01. The sequence continues at coordinate 2,617 of JAXHSV010000177.1, forward strand.
GTGATCGTCACCAAACCCGGTAGCATATTTGTATTCATCTTTCTCAGGCGACAGATAAGAGTCGATCATTGCCGCCTGGGCCATCGAACAAGTCATCACCAAACCCAGCATCGTCACGACACAACACATCCATTTTGCCTTGCTTCTCATCGTACTACCTCCTTCAAGTTAGAGTGCTTTTCTTTTGACACTGGCGACATCGCCGCCACAAACCCATTCTCTTTTTTCATCGCATAGTTCCCTTCCTTTCCATTTCTCAGCCCACCGGCTGAAGTCTCTCCTTGCCCCCGCAAGTCTGCCTTACTCTCAATTCCGGCGTAAAAACTATGTCTTTGTTCGCAACCTCTTTTTTATTAATCATCCCCAGAAGCATATCCGCCGCTGCCTTGCCCATTTCCATGTTGGGAAGCTGCATTGTCGTCAGCGGCAGGTCGGGCAGAATATCACTCAGACAGCCGTCAAAACCCATGATGGCGATGTCTTCAGGGACTCTTATATTCTTCTCCCTTAACATTTGCAGTGCCCCAAATGCGGCAATGTCGCTACCGACAACGATCGCCGTAGGGCGCACCGGCAGGCTGAACAGGGCATCAAGCATATCCGCCACGTCTCTTTGTTTTGCGGAATCAACAACAATATCGGGGTCAGAGTCCAGGCCCATCTCGTTGACCGCCGCCTGATAACCCAAGAGCTTTTCTTGATCGGCCTGCGACTCTAATGTGAGGTATATCCCTACCCGCTTATGTCCCAATTTGGCGAGATGACAGATTGACTGGTAAGTTCCGCCCTTGCCGTCCGCCCGCACGCAGGCAATGTCCGTGCCGGGAATCCTGCGGTTGATTAAGACAACCGGAAGTCCCTCAGCGAGGCGGATAACCTGGCTGTCTTCCAGGCTGTCATCCATAACAATCAGACCATCAGCCCATTTGCTTTCCCTAATAAACGGATATGGCACAGCTCCATCTATGGCCCGCACGACCCTTGCGGATGTGATGAACTGGAGTTTGTAATGCTCTCTTTCGGTTACCCTACTCACGCCGCCAATGATTTGGGAGAAGTGGGGCTGCGTAACATAATCGCCCGAATAGACCACGAAGCAGATCGTGTGGGTCTTCCTGTCGCTCGGCTCAGCCACGAAAGTCCCTCTGCCAATCTTTGAATACAGGACCCCTTCGTCAATCAATTCAGCCGTAGCTTTCGCCACAGTTGCCGGGCTTATACGGAATAACCGAGCCATCTCCGTAACCGAACCGATCTTACTGCCCGGCCGGAGCTTCTTATCCCGCACCTGGCGACGAATAACATCCTTTACCTGATGGTATATGTACGTGGGGGCAGACTTATCTATGACCATTTGTGCCATGTAAAACCTCTGTACTTACCTTGCCCAAGAGTATACTAGTATGCCCTATAATGCTATATGATACCACTGAAATATCTCTTCATCAAGCCTAAATTCGTCAAACTAAGGGATTTTTTTCGGGCAGTTCATGGGAGGGAATTGGACTGGCGTGCAGACCCTGTGCGTGACGATGAAGGGGAATATGTCCAGTATACCCTAACTCGTTACAGCACAGGGATGCACCCGTCCCCCAGCCAATCGCGTGATACGGCCTGCCCGCCCATCCAGCCCGAAATGCCTCGAAATCGTCTCGAAGTCTCGAAATCGCGTGACGAGGTGCAAACTCGTCCCGTGACACTTAACCACATGAATCACGGCTTGTTACGATGATTCGTCGCGCAACGAGTTTGGGCATGAAACGCCTACTGGCGAAGGGATGAAAACCCTCGTCCCGTGACGATTTCGCGGTGCCATGGCGATCACATGAGCATCATGTGAGCGAGTTTCTCGTCCTCCGCAACGGGCCGATGGCACCGGTGCCATCAGCTCGCCCGCCGCTCCTTTCCGCTTTACTACGGACGAGCGGACAGCTTAGACTTCACGCCGACGAGCCAAGAGTCGGCCGCAAAGGAAGTGGATCGACGAACCGGCTCCAAGCCAGGTATCGGATCATGGACGCAGATAGCCTTCTGAACAACGCCACCGAGTTCTACCTCGGGTCCAAGGACTTCAATGGCTACCCATGCCATCATGTTCGCAGGACCACAGGCATGTCTGCTGATCAGCTGCGAGAGCTACTACGTCCCCTCGTCGAAGAAGGCCGGATTTCTCTGGTCTTCGGTGATCGGCACCCCAACCCGCATATCCGCGCGTTTGCCGACGAACCCATTCCTCAGCAACTCGCAAAGCTTGAACAAGATGAACTGCACCATACATGCATATACCCTACAAGGGCACATCTGTCGCAGGTGAACAACCAGCACGAATACCATGATCGGCCGTACGCACTGCTGCTTGCCCTGGGGTCTGGTCAATTGGAGTTCAGAGCCTTCGATCTCTCTGTACTTGAGCACTACCGGAACGACCCACGTTACTACTACCGCAACGATGATATCCGAGGCAGCATCTCCATCTCTGATGAGTACTACCTATCGCCCGATGTCCCAGAGAAAGATCAAATACTCCTCGAAACATTCGGATTTGCTTACGACTCCGATCTCAATAGAGCTGTTGCTGCGTTTCTGATCTACCTCAGCCGACTAAGCCCAGAGCACCAACAGGTCTGGCGGAGCAAGGAACTTGAGGGAGACTACAAACTCCACCCCGACTACTTCCGCAACTCAATACTGGGTGAATGGGGCGAGAAGGTTTCGGTTTTTGACGCGTTTACTGAGGAACTCAGGCTGATTAACAGGATGTGTGAGATCATAGGCAGGCCTTCGCTGTTCCGCGACGATTTCCGGGACAATAAGCCCAGGAATTTTGGATTTCTCGTGCGGCCAACGCTGGCAGAGTATAACGCCTTTACCCTCACTTTGGACAAGATGATGTCTGACAACATCAACAAGAAGTTCTTCATGGGTGAGGTACCCGATGAGACGGAGCAGGAAAGGGATGACGGTAAGATAGTTGTGTAGCAACGGGGCACGATTGCTATGCTGGACGAATGGCTGAAACGGATGTTCCGCCCGTCGGACCAGAAACCAATGGCTGATCTGATCGAGGCGTTCAAGAGGGTCCGGAAGAACCGGCAGAAACCTGCTCACTCGCTGAAAGCCAATGAGTTCGATCAAACGTACTTCCATGATCAGCGAGACCTAATAATCGCAGCCTATACAGCGGTGCGAACTATACGGCTTATCTTTGTAAATCATCCTGCTGTCCGCATTGCCACGTTGGATATTCCAGACGTGATATACGAAGGAAAGATATGGACCTACTGACTTGGCATGTTGTGTCATAAGACCTTGCAGTCAGGGTCGCCCCCAGGCATACATGACCATTTCTCCCGCTGCTTGTTCCAGCATACCGGCAGCCTCTTATGCAGTTTGCTCAAACTGATTCCCTCCGGTTCATTGCCCTGCAGGATGGCCTCGATAATGTCCGGCGCGAGGCTGGTCAGGCGGATCATGCGCCCGGCGTAGGTGAGTGTTCAACAGAAGCTCGCCATCCTCCGGGCGGTAGAGTGTTCCCCGCTGCCGGTTACTGAGGCACTTGCCCGCCTGGATTTGCCGATCAGTACGTACTATCGCTGGCGGCGGGCATTCCGCAGGCAGGGCCGAATGGGCCTGACGGACATTTCGCCCTATTGTCTATACGAACATCGCCGACAACGGCGTCGAACTGACGCTGAGATATATTTCGCCGGTAAGGCAGCGCCGCGCCACTGCCCACCGTATCGCCAGGAACACCCTACGAGCGTTTTTGGCAAATCCCCGTATTGACTTCGCTTATCCGACGACCCGGATTTACCGCAATACTGAGG
>JAXHSV010000178.1:0-6420 GCA_034190305.1 Planctomycetota bacterium
AGCTCCGGGCCAGGCAGCAGGCATTTGCCGCCCAGGGCAAGGAAGGCCTGGACAAGAAGTAGCGGGGCAGCCCATCAATCGCACCGATGCGGCGCCGCCGCTCCCGATGTCAAGAAAGGAAAGACTTCGGATACCGGGCTTCGAGGTGCTGGAGTACCTCGGTAGCGGAGCACGCAGCACTATCTGGCGCCTGCGAAACACCAGGACGGGGAAGTTCTGTGCGCTCAAACGGGTAGTCAGGAATGCCGGGGACGATGATCGCTACTTCAACCAGGCCATCAACGAATTCCAGGTCGCAACCAACTTCGACCACCCCGCCATACGCAAGTATCACCAAATCCGGAAGGTGCGAAACCTGCTCAAATTACGGGAACTGCACCTGTTCATGGAGTTGTGTCCCGGAAACAGTTGCCAAAACGATCGTCCGACCGACATAAAACAGACGATAAGGATATTTCTGGCTGTTGCCGAAGCGCTGATGCACATGCACGCCCGCCGGTTCGTTCACGCCGACATCAAACCGAATAATATCATAGCAGCCGACGACGGGACGGTAAAAATTATCGACTTCGGACAAAGTTGCCCGATCGGTACGGTCAAAGAGCGTATTCAGGGCACGCCCGACTTCATCGCACCGGAACAGGTTTATCGCCGACCTCTGGACGGGAGGACGGACATATTCAACTTCGGCGCCGCGCTGTACTGGACGCTCACGGGCCAGGCCATACCGACAACCCTGCCGAAAAAATCCGCCGGTATCCAGTTGCTCGACCAAATGCACGTCAAGCCGCCTGAAGAACTGAACGAAGACGTTCCCACACCGTTAAGCCGACTAGTGATGGACTGCATCGAGCCGAAGCCTGCCCGACGACCACAAAGCGCAAAAGATGTCTTCGTCCGGCTGGACCTGATCGCCCACACTTTCAATCGTAACAACCATGCACCGGAGTAATGAAAAAAAAGAGAAAAATGAGTATTGAATAATGAACAAAGAATTTCGAAGTTTGAAGTAGAAAAAATATTTTTTACGGATCCCGTTTTTTTACTCCGAAACTCAAAACTCCTTGTTCAATATTCGATATTCTCTTTTATGTCCCATCGATGTAAAAGGTAGATTGGAGCCTCCATGAGCCACCCTGTCGCAAACACCTTCACATCCGCCGCCGAACTGGTCGCCGAGGACGACAATCGCCAGGGAAATTGTCTGCTATTCAAACTAGGTGAAAAAATCATCTACGTCGGCGATATACACGGACACCGCCGGAACCTCGCCAAGGTCATCGCTCACGCCGCCCTGAGCGTTCAGCCCCATCGCCGGCTGGTCCTTCAGGAACTCATTCACGGCGGCCCGACCGACCAGGAAGGTGCGGATCGCTCCGTCGAGGTGCTCCTGCGAGCGGCGAGGCTGAAAATCTCATATCCCGGGCAGGTCTTTTTCCTTATGGCCAATCACGACATCAGCCAGATTACCGGCTACGAGATACTCAAGAACGGGCGAGGGGAATGCGAAGCATTCGACGCCAGTCTTGACAGGTCCTTCGGGCAGGACGCCGAAGAGGTTCGCTCGGCCATTCACCGACTACTCCGAAACCAACCACTGGCGGCGAGGTGTGAAAACGGTTTATTTATGACACATTCGCTGCCAAGCCCGAACCGGATGGACCTGATAGACTGGGACATACTCAACAGACCTTATGTGGATGAGGATTTCAATCGCGGCGGAACGCTGCACGAATGGGTCTGGGGAAGGGACCACCCCGCAGAGCAACTCGCCGACCTGGCAGAGAGGCTCGAGGCCGAACGGTTCCTTCTCGGTCATCAACCCTGCAAGACCGGATACCAAATCCAGCACGGTGCCTCGATTATCATCGACAGCCACCACTCGCACGGGGTGATAATGGAATTCGACGCCGGCCTGCCGCTAGATGAAAATATCGACGAACACATCAGGCCGATCGTCGCGCTTTAGGACGGTATGGTTCTGACCGAAACTGACAGGTAAATATGAAGGCGGAATTGTAATGACGCCGCGCGAAAGGTTGTTGAAAGTTCTGGGCGGTGGGATTCCGGACTGCGTGCCGGTGGCACCGGAGTTTTCCAACATGATTCCGGCCAGGCTTACAGGAAAGCCATTCTGGGACCTTTACCTGTACAACGGACCCGCCGATATGGAAGGCATATATCGCCGCCGCCAGGCATTTCGATATAGACGCTCTAATGGACGGATATTTCCCCTTCCAGTGGCCCAGCGAGGCGGTGGATAATCGCCCGCCGGAGCAGTTCATTGTTTACCGTGATGGCGAGCGTATCATCACTCAGAAGTCATACCTAAAAGAAAACGGCAATCGCGTCTGGCACGACAAAGTGGATGTGTACTACGCCTCCGATCCGCCGACACACGGCATCGCTCCGGACAAAGTTCATCTGCCCCCCGTCCCAAAAAACTTCGAACCGATCGAGGGCGTCAAGCCGGTAGATTTCGGTATTGAAGGACTTAGACGCACAAAGCGGTTGATGTCCGACCAAGGCCTCGTTGGCGTTTCGGTCATTAATAGTTCTGTTCTCTCCGGCGCGGATGATATCTATCGTTTGTTCGACCATCCCGAGGAGTTTGAAGATCTCGCTGAAAAACGTATCAGAACCGTCGAACGGCGTTTTTCAGACATAATGGCTATGGAGGAAGATGCTCGCCCGCATTTTTTGTGTGTCGGCGAGTCGGGAACCCTGGTGTTTCAAACGGTGGAAATCTTTCGCAAGTACGCTCTTCCCGCCTGCAAGCGGGCAATCGATCTGGCTACAGATGCGGGCATCCCCACACACCTGCATTCCTGCGGGCCTGAAAAAGAACTGGTCAAAATTTTCGCCGAGGAAACCGACCTGACCGTCATCGACCCGCTGGAAATTCCGCCGATGGGCGACTGCGACCTGGCTGAACTGAAACGACTCTACGGCCATAAGATCGTCCTTAAGGGCAACCTTCACACCACCGAGGTTATGCTTCGCGGATCGGTTGATGACGTTGTAAACGCCAGTAAGCGGGCCATTGACGACGCCGCCGAGGGCGGCCGATTCATCCTCTCCACCGGCGACCAGTGCGGAAGGGATACCCCCGACGAAAACATCCGAGCCATGATCGAAACAGCACGCACCTACGGAAAATATTGAGCCGCTGCCGCCGGGTCGGTTCAGCGATTTCCATCGACAACCCCGGCGATTTCGTCAGCGGCCGGTTTGATGATTCCGTCGATCAGTTCTGCCGAAATTCTTCCTTGACCTACCTTTCCTTATCTATTTCTCCGGCAAGAGCAGGTCTCGCATTGCAAGTGCATTGGCGGCGGCGCTGCCTTTGTGGCAGTTGTTGAAGAAACAGAACATCTGACGGACCTTGCCGACCAACTCCGACCATCCGTCGAGCAATTTCCGAAGTTCTTCCCGGCTGTAACTGAAGTCATATCGCTGGGCCATTCCCTCATACCAGTTAGCCGCGTTTCGGGAATGTAAACGGAGGTATCCCGTATCGGTCGTTACGGCCGGGATGGGGCGATAAAGGCCTTCAATCGTCGGCACGTCGGGCACGACCAGTGTAATATTTCGGTCCGCCAGACCCTCCAGAGTCGATGGATGGTCCCAGGAGACATGCCGGAACTCCACGGCCAGAGGAACGGATTCGAAATCATCCGCGACATAGGCGAGATACTCGCGATTGGCGACCGTTCGATGGAACCGCTGGGGAAACTGCAATAGCACGCCGGCCAGTTTGCCGGAGTCTCTCATTGGCCTCAGGCCCGCCAGGAATTCTCCGGCCACACTACGGTCCTGCTCGTGCGTCGTTTTCTGGTTGGCCTTGACCCAGAACAGGAAATCGTCCGGGCTTTTCTCCGAAAGGCTGTGCATCGTCCTGGCGGAGGGGATCCGATAGTAGGTAAAGTTCAACTCCACCGTCCGGAAATGCTGAATGTAATGGCCGAACATATCCTTTCGGCGTGTCCCGGTCGGGTAGAATTGGCCGACCCAGTCGTCGAACGAGTAGCCACTGGTGCCGATGATGAATTTGTCCCGAAGGTCCATGTGCATGGCTTGATTTTACCACCGACTCGGCTCGATGTCCCGAACCGATCGTCAGCCCACAGTCAGCAGTTCGTCCCAGCGGGTCGTGTATCGCGACGAACGGTGCGATTGTTTCATCTGCCAGCCCTGCCGCAGGCCCGCCGCGGCATAGCGGAGGACATCGGCCCCCATGTCCTGATTGACGGCGTCCATCGCCGCCATAAGCCGTTCGGACCGCAGCCGCTCGGCCTGGCCGAACAGAAGCCACTGATGCTGACGGCGGGGAATAAGGCCGCTGAGCATCACGCCCGCCTTCTTGTACTCAAAGCCTTCGCGGAAGACGCGATCCAGTCCGCCGACGGCGAGCCGAATCAGTTTCGACGTGTCGTCGGTTGGGGCGTTGAGGCTCAAGGTCGCGCCGTTGGAATACTTCCTTTTGACGAACAGGCTGGTGGTAATGAATACACCCAGCATGTTCGCCAGCAGTTTTTGTGAGCGAAGTTTCTCCGCCGCCCGCGAGGCGAAAAACGCCACTGCCTCGTTCATCTCCGCCGGGTCCACGACTGCCCGACCGAAACTCCGCGAGCGGATAATCGTCTTGCCGGCCGGCGGCTGAGTCTCGAGGTCGATGCAGGGGATGCCCCGAAGTTCCAGCACTGTCCGCTGCCCGACCACGGTCATTCTCCTGCGCGCCCAGTGTTCGTCTGTGTCGCGCAGGTCCAGGGCGGTCAGTATTCCGTGCCGACGGAGCATCCTCGCCAGGCGCTGGCCGACGCCCCATACGTCTTCGACATCTATCCGGGCCAGGGCTTCGCTCTGCCCGGTCGGGTCGAACAGTTCGACCACGCCGCCGGTCTCGGCAGACCGCTTGGCAATGTGATTGGCGGCCTTGGCCAGCGTCTTCGTCGCAGCGATCCCGATGGAAACGGGTATGCCCGTCCATTGAAGGACGGTCCGGCGGATCAGCCGTCCGTAGTCCAGGAGATTCCTCTTTTCCAGGCCCGCCAGGTCCAGAAATGCCTCGTCGATGGAATAGACCTCCACGTCAGGGGCAAACTGCCTCATCGTCTCCATCACCCGCTGGGACATGTTTCCGTAAAGCGTGTAATTGGATGAGCGGACCTCTACGCGGCGCCGTCGGACGAGATTGCGGATTTTGAAGAACGCCACGCCCATTGGGATGCCCAGGGCCTTTGCCTCCGGCGAGCGGGCGACGACGCAGCCGTCGTTGTTGGAGAGGACCACAACCGGACGGGCGTTCAGGGCCGGCTCAAAGACCCGCTCACACGATACATAAAAACTGTTGCAATCGACCAGCGCGTACATGGTTCATAGCGAATGGATTACGTGCCTGCAGACGCCCCATATCTGAAAGTCCGCTTCCGGGCCCACCTCGATGGGTGAATAATCGCCGTTGTCCGCCACCAGCAGTATCTTGCCGCCGCGCTTCTGAATGCGCTTGAGCGTCGGCTCGCCGAACAGCACGGCAATCACCACGTCGCCGTCGGTCGGCTGGAGCGCACGGTCCACGATTAGCAGGTCGCCGTCTTGAATGCCCGCCTCCGTCATGGAGTTGCCGCTTACCCGCACGAAATACGTCGCCGCCGGATGTCGGATGAGATATTCGTTCAGGTCGAGGTTGCAGTCGATGTAGTCCTCTGCCGGCGATGGAAACCCCGCCTCCACGCGAGCCGATACCAGCGGCAGCCTGGAGCGGCGGACAGGGTAATCAAGGATTTCATGCTGAATTCCCATACCACGAACAGTATAGCATAATACCTAACAGATGCCAAACACTTTTTCTTGCCCCCGGCTGACCGACGGAGCGTTTCGGCGGCGAATTTTCCCCGGATCGATGCGGTGGTTTTATTCGCCCGGAGGGGAGTCCACAGCGGCGGCAGACCGATTGTGTCCTGTCAAAGAGCATAATCAATGAATACACAGTAACTTTTGAAAAGGCATTGCGGTGCTCTTATCAGCATTGCTTCAGGTATGCAGCGTAACCTATTGCACAACTTTGAGGCTACCGGCAGGCAGGGAACGATTGGGAACGATTCGGAACAGCAGCGAACAATTCGGAACCGTTCGGAATGATGGGGAACGAAACGGAACGATTCGGAAAGTTTCGGAAAGTATCAGAAAATTTGGGAACATATAAAAAACTGTAACTCCTTACTATGCAAGCAGGTGCGATTCTCAAGGTCATTTTTTCGTCCGGTTTTAAAAATCAGTACACGAATTTACACGAATTTTTCCGGCGAATAAAACCTATGTGCCGGCGGGAGATAAACGAGCCGCGACCGCAAGGGAGCGGTCATGTTTGACCAACATCGTTGAGTCAAACCCGCTCGTTTCCACTCGCGGCTAGCCGCG
>JAXHSV010000179.1:0-6400 GCA_034190305.1 Planctomycetota bacterium
GTCAAATCATTGACTCCCAGGATACGGGCGTTTCCGAAGATCGATATCTGCCCGCGAGACGCCAAGCCGTAATCAAATGCCATTGCAGGTTTGAACACAAGCATCAAGTCCATGCTCAGATAGCGCGTAACGCCGCCGAACGTTCCTCTGACCGTTATTTGGCAACGATTCGAATCCAACTGGTTGAACCAGTAGCAGAAGGACTTCCCCTCTATCTGTATATCGGGAATCAGGACGGAATCGCTTGTATTGGTTACATATTCGCCGTCGAGATTGGTCGTTCCGTCCAGACGATCAGCCAGGGCCTCCCTCAAATTGGCGCAAAATGTCTCTTCCGTGGTGTTACCGGGCAATCTGATACCATCGAGAACATTGAGCATGAACGCCAACCCGCCCTCAGCGGCCATTTGAGCCTCGGCAGAGTTGCGGCAGTTGTTGCTTTTTTGCATGTCCAGGTCGGTAGTTAAGGTAAAAGCCATTGCCAGCGCGCTGAAAATCGCCAGGAGCAGAAAAGCCAACACATAAGCAAATCCGTAATTATTTTTCTTCGACGGTCCCATTATTAATCCCTCCTTGCTATGAACCGGTCGGTTATTTTTTCTCCTGTAATTGAGAATTTCACTACTCGGCGTAACTGCCCGGAATCGGCACCAATTCTTTCGGAAGCAGGAAGCCTGCCGGCGTTTTGTCTTTGCCGCTACTATCGATGCTAATTGTGTTGTGCCCGTGAAGTGTGGTATCCTTATTCGTCAGGCCCAGAATAGAACCTTTGACCGTTATTGATACATGTCCCCTGAAATCGACTTTGTCGGCTGCAATAACACCGTTAATCGTGTTCACCTGGGCGCGGAAATCGACGCCGAAACCCGGCCCCAAAACGAATGTTCCCGTTTGCTCTTTGATTTCATCGAATTCAGGGGTGTCCGGCGAGGCTTCGACACCCGGGGAACTGACTTTACTCTTGAAGATTAGCTGACAATCGTCGAACGAGTAGTCGCTTCCGTCTTCGGTAACAATCATTCCGTTAATCACGCAGTCATTTTTAAACGTAACTACGTTAGGCGCCTCGACATACACAATTCCATTGATGACGACGTCGTGTCCAAACTGAGGGTTAGTCCCTGCCGCGATGCGGATGTTGTCATAAGTGGCTTTGTTGAGGTTGGAAGACGAATCGATTACCTCGCCCGTCGCCAGATCGGCGAACTGCTCAGTGTCCACTTCGGGGAATTCCGGTTCAGGGACCGTGTGGACGTGGTTGGACAGGATCGCATCCTTGTCAGTCTCGCCGGCCACTTCGGCGCTGTTGCCCTGAATTTCAACGGAGGCATCGTCGTCCGTGAGAAACAGTTCCCCCTCAATATTCACGTTGCCTCTAAGGTCTATGGCCCCGCTATCATCAAGAATCGAAAGCATCTTTGCTTCGTCGGAGTCATTCACGCCGACCACTTCGGAATGCCCCCAGACCGCGATTTTTCCACGCGAAGCGATACCGTAATCAAAAGCAGCCGAGGAACTGTTCGTCATTGTAAGGTCAATGGAGACTGTTCGTGAAACGCCTTCCGACTGACCGGTTACAGTCAGTCGGCAAAGATTTTCGCCCAATTGGGTGAAACTGCAACTGAAACTGTTTCCTCCATAGTTAATAAGGGGGACAGTTACGGCCCCTCCGTTTTGGGCTACGGTTTCGGCGCCGAGATTCGTAGTTCCTTCGAGCCGCTCAGCAAGAGAGTCACTAAGGTTATCCAGCAATGTCTCCTCGGTAGTATTGGCTGGAAGTTGAGTGTTTTTCAGTTCCCACAGCATGAACGCCAAACCGCTCTCGGCGGCCATTTGCGCCCCGGCAGAGTTACGGGAGTTGTTGCTTTTTTGCAGGTCCAGGTCGGTAGTGGAGGCAAAAGCCACCGCCAGCGTGCTGAAAATCGCCAGCAGAAGAAGAGCCAGCACGTAGGCAAACCCTTGATTGTATTTTTTCGACGGTCCCATAGTTAATTCCTTTTCGTAACGAGCCAACCGGTTGTCAGCACAGGCTGACTCCCGGACGAAACCATAACTTCCACATATATCATCTCGCTGGCGCCATCCGTAAGGATTTCCGAAAGGTTATCCGGATTTCGCCATGTCAGAGTAATCTGCTGGGACCAACCGGTCATATCGGAAAGCGCTTGTCCGGTTCCGTCCCTTGGCGGGCTGTAGGTTACGCCCATCAAGTCATCAAGATCATCGATGTTGCCGACCGTCTGCGGGTCCTCGGCCCCGTCCGGTCCGGGGGGATTGTCGGGTGTTTCAGGGTCCACAAAGGGTAATTTCAGCGTCCATTCCCGGATTTCCTGAGAAAGATTAATCGCATTGGTAATTTCCCTGGCGTTTGCGTTGACCCGTGTGTTTGACTTCGTCGCGACCATAATAGCCGAGACTCCCACGCCCACAATAAAAGACGCAATCAAGGCCTCTATCAATGTAAAACCGCTTCGATCTGCTTGCTTTCGTTGCGTCGTTCGCTTCAACATCGAATCCGCCCTCCAAAAGATTCTCAAATCCGAAATCCGGAAATCGAAATCCGAACTTCAGGCTTTCCTGTTATTCTAAAAAACATAGTTACGTTGTAATTCTACTTCACCAACTGCGACATCTTGAATATCGGGAGAATTATGCTCATGGCGATAAAACCGACCAGAAAACCCATCAGGACGATCATCAACGGTTCGATCATAGCCGTTACCGCCTTGATAACGTTCTTCAGTTCCTGTGCGTAGTATTTGGCTATGTCGGTAAGGACATCGGCCAGTCTTCCGGATTCCTCCCCGGCAGAGACCATCTGGACGACATTTCCGGGCAGCAGGCCGTACCTGGACAGCGGTCCGGCAATCTGCTTGCCGCCCTTGACCGACTTGTGAACCGCCATCCACATCTGCCTGAAAAACGTATTCCCTGAAACATCCGCGGTAATCTTAAGGGTCTCAAGCATTGGTACGCCGGCGTTAACCATCTCGCCCATCGTCTGGAGCCCTCGCGTAATGTACAATGCGCGGAAGATGCGCTTCAGCAGAGGCAGGCGAAGTTTTGCCAGGTCCCACCATTTGCAGCCGAAAGGCGTGCGGATGAAGTACCAGCCCCCCACCACAAGCGCACATACCACCGCGATCACAACATACCAGTAGCCTCGCAAAAAAGCGCTGGTCGCCAACAGCATTGTCGTCGGCATCGGAAGCAAATCCTCCTTGCCCGCGAAGAGCTTCGTGAACTTCGGTAATACAAAGGTCAGCAGGAAAATGGTTGTGGAAATTGCCATTGTGGCGATGATGATCGGATAAACCATCGCCCCGCGAATCATCGAACGCGTCTCAATCTGCTGATGCAGGTAAGCGGAAATCCGCTCCAGCATATGCCCGAAATTTCCTGACATCTCGGAGGCCTTGACCATGTTGATGTAAAGCGGGCTGAAAACCTTCGGATGCTTTGCCAATGCCTCCGAAAACGGCTTGCCCGCCTCGAGGTCTTTACGGATCGTGTGCAGAATCTTACGGAACCTGGGGTTTTCAACCTGTTCGGCGATGCTCTCGGTCGCGCCTCGAACGTCAATGCCGGCCTTGATCATTACAGACAACTGATTGGTGAAGGTAAAAACGTCCTTAATCCCCGGTCCGAAATCCACGCTGAACGTGCGTATACGCTCAATGAGCGACTTTCCCCCCGCCTTCATCGGGGAAATCTCCAGCAGGTATCCCGCACCCTGGTTTCGGACAATTGCCGCCGCCTCGGCGAGGCTGCCGGCAGCGATCTGACCGACAGTTACCCCACCACCCTGACCTTTCATTTGATACTGGTACATTGCCATCGTTATTTACCCCTACGCTTTAACCGCTTCCAATAAACCGACTAAATCCGCTTTGACAACCCAGTTAAAACCTACAATTCACAAAGGGAAGGAGCAAATCATTGTGATTTTTCCTTTTTAGAGCGTTTTGGTTTATTCTGCTAGAATATGTGCCTTTAGCATGACAGAATTGTTTCAACTGCGGATACCACATAAAATTACCTGACAGAAATGATGCTGCAAAACAGACGAAATCCGCCAAAAATGCTTTTTCGCTTTTGCCTCTACGGCTTCCTGAAAAATCAGCGGTACTACGACCCGTTTCTAATACTTTACTTTCGTCAGGAGGGCTTGAGTTTTTCCGTTATCGGGCTGCTGGTCGGCTTGCGGGAATTGCTTATCAACATTTTCGAGGTTCCCAGCGGGGCCTTGGCAGATCTCTACGGTCGGCGTCGGTGCATGATATTCAGTTTCTGCGCGTACATTGCTTCGTTCGCTGTCTTTGCGTTTTCGTCGGCAACGTGGCATTTTTTCGCGGCGATGGCCTTGTTCGCTCTCGGCGACGCATTCCGCACCGGCACGCACAAGGCCATGATCTTCGACTACCTGCTGCACGAAGGCAGAAGTGATGAAAAAACCAGATACTACGGTACAACCCGGTCGTTCTCGAAAATCGGCTCGGCTGTTTCCGTTGTTATCGCCTCGGCGATGGTGTTTGGCGCAGCGGGCCTTCAGGCTGACGCAGGCCCGAATGTATATAGATACCTATTCCTCGCCAGCATCGTCCCTTATGTTATTGGCCTGATTAACTTCGCCGGTTATCCCGATCACCTTGATGGTCTCAACAGACAGACTGTTTCAGTCAGGCGGGTTCTTGGGCACTTGTACAGCGTCGGAAGACAAACGCTGAAAACTCCGCGCATGCGCAGGCTTATGATTGAGTCGATGGGGTTTGAGGGAACCTACAATGTTGCGAAGGACTATCTCCAGCCGGTTATAAAGGTCGCCGCCCTTTCACTTACCTGTTTCGTGGGGTTGGGAGATGTTCAACGAACGGCAGGGCTTATTCTGGTTGTATATGTTGTATTGCATATTATTGAAAGCCTGGCCTCTCGACGGAGCGATACGGTACGGAGGCGTACCGGCGGAGATGAGCAGGGCGCGAGGTTTCTATGGTGGGCCAATCTGTTCATTTTCGCCGCCATTGCCGCAGGGCTTGGGTTGGACTTTCGTCTTGGCGAAACGGCGGCGGGACTGGGGCTGGTTGTAACGATAGTCGGCTTCCTGGCACTGGCGGCGCTTCAGAACCTCTGGCGTCCAATGCAGGTCGGTCGATTCAGCGATGCCGGCGATCCCGCAAACGGAGCGACCGTTCTGAGTATAGAATCGCAGGTCAAAAGCCTCTCGGCGGCTGTTCTCGCACCATTGCTGGGTCTGGCGGTGGACTGGTTCAGGTCATTCGACCAGCCGGACGGCAAAGGCGCTTCGTTCATTCCAGTCGCAACGGCGGGACTGCTGATTACCGCTGCGGTGCTTATCTTTCGCCGGCAGGCAGTCCGACGGAACAATTCTTCACAGACGTCCGGCAGGAACGTATAATTGTTTGTCGTCGAACCACATTGCCGTAATGGCGACGGTTTAACGAGTTGTCGGTGTTGAATCCTGATATGAGGTTTTGATTATGGTGGAGCATCAAAAACGCATAGTTGTTTTTCCGGGCACCTTCGACCCAATCACCAATGGGCATCTTGACGTCATTCAGCGGGGGCGGAAACTCTTCGACGAACTTATCGTCGCTGTCGGTACCAATCCGGAAAAAAAGACCCTTTTCTCCGCCAAGGAGCGATTCGATCTGATTGGCAAGGTGCTGGCGGATTATTCTGATGTTCGCGTGGAGGCGTTCGACGGGCTGACCGTGGATTTCGCAAAACAGATCGGCGCCGAGGCTATTCTTCGCGGTATCCGGAACAGTAGCGACCTCCAGTTCGAGTTTCAGGTCGCCCTGACTAACCGCGTGGTGGCCGGTGTGGAAACAGTATTTATTATGACCAACCCGGATTTTGCATTCACTTCCTCGTCACTGATAAAGCAGATAGCCTCGATGGGTGGGGATGTTTCCGCCCTGATTCCTCCGCCGGTGATGGATGCCATCCTTTCCAAGCGAAGCGGAATCACCGGAAGCGACCATCATCTGGAAGAAACCGATTGATCCGGACCGGTAAAACATAGATCGCTCCGAATCGTGAAAAAAAAGACGGCATCAGGGGAGGGGGGCCTGACGCCGCCTAAATAACTCGGCCAAGGGAGGGAGCCCGGCCGAGGAGCCTCATGTCTTTCGCTATTCTTCCTTTCCTCTATTTATTTTTACCACTTTTTGGGAAATTTGTCAAGCGAAATAAACCACAATTGAGGCGGTTGCTTTATACAGAGAGCTTTGATTTGTTGGGGGTTACGCTGGGGGCGAAAATGGACTTGCCGGCAGTGAGGTTTGATTTTGTTGAGTTTAATCCCAAAGAAAAAAATTTTTCTCAATTTTTAGACCAATTGTATCATGCGCCGGGGATTGGTTGCGGTGCAGAATCC
>JAXHSV010000018.1:0-20916 GCA_034190305.1 Planctomycetota bacterium
CCGCTTGAGGCCGTTGAGACAAATGCCTTCTGGGCCTGCGACGAAAAAATTATCCGCGAACGTCTGGCGGCGCTGGATGAGGCGGGAATGGACAGGCTGACGATTTCCGCCGACCCCTACCATCAGCAGTTTATTCCCATCGAACGGGTGCGTTTGCTGGCGCGTGTGGGAGAGGATGTCCTCGGTTCCGGGCGTATCCGCATCCGCTGGCGTGATTGGGCGGAAAAAGGGTTTGATACCGATTCGCTGTCGCCTCGGCAGCGAAAGCGGGTCTTTTCTAATTACGCCCGCAGTGGTCGAGACCGCCTCGCCGGGCGGGCGGCGGCGGAACTTGCCGGGTTTTTACCGATGAAGCCCGCGTCTATATTCGCCGATAAACACTGTTGGGACAGGTTGTTACGCTCTCGCCACGTCCATATCGACGGCGGCGGGGTCGTCTGCCCCGGAACCTGCGCCGGAATCGTTCTCGGACGGGTTACAAACGCCGATTCCGTCGGGCGGTTATGGCAAAACCTCCGACGTAACTTTGCCGATATGAATAATCGTGGAGCAGGCAATCCGTACATCGGTTTGCTAAATTCCGTTCAGGACGGCGCAGGTTCAAACCACGTGTCGCCGACGAACGTATTAAGACTGCTGGCGCATTCAGGTCCGGTGGCGCTTATGGCGGCGGCAGGGTCGCTAGGTTATCATGAGCGGGACGAAGGATACGCCGGACGGTGCCACCTGTGCTGGTCCGTCCGCCAATGGTTGTTTGAGAACGGGTACTTCCACGACAGCCTGGGTCCGGCGGGCGTGTACCGCCCATAAGAAGGCTTGACGGATATACTGACAGAGGATAAAAATCCCGCGTATTCATGCGCTGAGCTGGACTTAACCGGCGGGCATGTAAAGAGGAGCAAATCTTTGGATATCTAACCGAGACCCGTAGCGTGAGTAATAATCAAACCAAATCAATGTCCGTTACCGACACCGAAATCGGTCGAGTTGTTGTAGAGAGATATCTCGCGACATCGGATGAGGTGGCTGAATGCCTCATCGAGCAGGAGCGTCTGTCTGCCGACAATCGCCGTCGCAGTCTGACCGACATCCTCGTCGATAAGGGCGTCGTTACCACTCGCCAGTTGGAAAGAGTTATCGAGTCGCTTGAGGAAATTCGCCCTGCTCAGCAGATACCCGGATACCAGATACTTTCCAAACTCGGGTCCGGCGCTATGGCGACGGTATTCAAGGCCAGGCAGTTGAGCCTGGACCGCCTGGTCGCCATCAAGGTCCTTCCCAGGCGGTTCAGCGAGAACCCCGAGTATGTCGAGCGGTTTTACAAGGAGGGAAAAGCGGCGGCAAAACTCAACCACGCCAACATTGTCCAGGCTTTCGACGTAGGCGAGGCCGGTGGATACCACTACTTCGTCATGGAGTATGTCGAAGGACACACCGTCTATGACGAACTTGCCGGTGGAAAGGTTTTCAGCGAGGCAGAGGCCTTGAAAATAGCCATAGAGATTGCCGAAGCCCTTGCCCATTCTCACGAGCGGGGACTGATCCACCGCGACGTCAAACCCAAGAACATCATGATCACCACCGAAGGGGTGGCGAAACTGGCCGATATGGGCCTGGCGCGCCTGGCCGAGGACACCCAGGCAGCCCAGGCCGAGGCGGGAAAGGCCTACGGTACGCCGTACTACATCTCGCCGGAGCAGATTCGAGGCGAAATGGACATCGACTTCCGTGCGGACATCTACGGGCTAGGCGCGACGCTGTACCACATGGTAACCGGGCAAGTACCGTTCGAAGCCGATACACCCGTAGCCGTTATGAACAAACATCTCAAGGAGCCGCTGCTCCCGCCTGACCATGTGAATACCTCTCTTTCGGTGGGACTGGGCGAGGTCGTTGAGGTGATGATGGCAAAGCAAAGGGAGGATCGATACGCCTCCACCATCGACCTGCTGATCGATCTGAAATCCGTTGCGCGCGGCGAGCCGCCTTTGCAGGTCCACAGGATACTGGACGCTCATTCTCTCTCGGCCTTGGCGCAGGAAGAGCAACCCGTTCTGGAAACGTCCTCCCCGATCTCCGATACACAGATTGTTTTAATCTACATCTTGCTGGCGCTGCTGGCGATAAGCCTTATAGCCAACATCATCCTGGCGCTGGTGTAGCATAGGCGGTCGGTTTTAGCGCGCTTGACATTATCTGTGCTTCCGGTTTATCATTCCGTCGGATGTCGCATAAGAAGGAGTGAACCGATGGAAAACCAGACCCCTCGGCTGAATGTTATCACCGAAGATGACGTAACTGTTGTAGAGTTGACCGACAGGAAGATACTCGACGAGGTGAGCATAGCACAGATCGGTGAGGAGTTATCTGACATTATCGACAAGGCTGACGGGATACGGCTTGTACTGGATTTTAAAAGTATCGTTCATATGTCCAGCAGCGCCTTGAGCATGTTGATAACGATTAACAAACACGTGCAGCAGAACGGTGGTCGGTTGGTGCTGTGCAATATCAGCCCGCCGATTCACGAGGCCTTCACTATCACGCGTCTGAACGAGGTTTTTAAGATATGCGTCAGTCTGGAAAAGGCTTTGGCTGAAGCGGCTTCTTGAGATTGCCGGGGTTGGGTTTGGCGTACATGATTGAAAAGAGTATTCCCACAGATTTAACCGCAGCCCGGCATCTTACCGAGGAGATCCTCGGTCGTGTCGAAGGCGTCGGATACAGCGAAGATGACCGCTTTGCCATCCGTCTGGCGCTGGAAGAGGCGCTGATAAACGCAATCAAACACGGTAATAAATTCGACCACGCCAGGAAAGTTACAGTCTCGGCCGACGTCGGGCAAGATCAAACAACCATAACCGTTTGCGATGACGGCGCCGGGTTCGATCCGGACGCCGTTCCCGACCCGACCACCGACGAAAACCTCGAAAAGCCCTCCGGCAGGGGAATTATGCTGATGAAAGCCTACATGGACGAAGTGTCCTACAACGACCGCGGAAACGAAGTCCGCATGGCCAAACGCAGGTGCTCGGGGCTGCCTCACGCCACCGGGCGACATTGAAGGAGGCGACTATGACACACTCGTCTCACATCAAACCGTTTCGGATGAATATAACGCGGTGCGAAAACGCCGTCGTCCTCGCCATTGCCGGCTCGGTCTCCATGACCGACGCACAACGGCTCCAGGAAAAACTGGAAGAACTCGCCGCCGAGCGGGTCTCCGTCATCGTTCTGGACCTGAAGGAAATGGATTTTATCTGTTCGGTCGGGCTTGGCGCGATAATTGTCGGGCACCTCAAGTGCCGACATCACTCCGGGAAGGTCCGCCTGGTTTCGCCCGTCCCGTCCGTGCGAGAACTGCTGGAAACGACCCGCCTGACCAAACTCTTCGACATCTACGACAGCGTCGAAGAGGCGCTAACCTGAAGACGGACAGGCGGATCGGCCAAGGCGAATCTTCCGCAAGGACCGCTCACGCCATCTCCCTTGCCGCTTCCAGTACAGCGGCGACTTTCTGCTCATCCTCCAGCCGGTCCAGGCTGAAACTAATATGCGTCGGGGCGAAACCCGCCAGGCGGCGGTACAGACGAACCAATTCCCCGGTGGATTGCTGTTGCATCCACGCCGGCCAGATTCTCAGCATGTACGGCACCTTACAGTCCTCCCGCAGGATTTCGGGTGTGATATGTTCATCGACGCTGGGGTCGAAGGTGTTTATCTTCAGTCCGGTAAGGAAAGGCAGATGCTCCCGGCGGAGCAATTCAGAGTGCAGGAAGCGGTCGGTGGCCTGCTGTCCGGCGTACATCTCTTCCCAGTAGGGCGCGACGAACTCGCCGAACTTCTCCGGGGGGAACATCCCGCCGAAATCATCGCACATCCCCACTGGTTGGGGACCTGTCGGACGGTTCTGATGTTCCTTTAAGATACGGGTGTAATTCAACGCGCTGCGGACGCAGAACTCCAGCAACCGATGCGCCCTGACGGGATCGTCGTACGGAAGCATGAGGAATTTCTGCCCCATCAGCAGCACCGCCGTGGTGATGGGTCCTTCGTAATCGTGACCGATGTGGTTGCCGGCGTCGGGCCGACGTGCTTTCAGTTGCCGAAGCGCCTCCAGACGCTGCGGGACGATGCCGGCGGCGAGATAGTCCGCCGGCTCGGTCAACCGGTCGATGTCTTCGAGGATGTCGATGCACGGACTGATGCCCGGTTCGGGTGAGTCGGGTTTGAAGGTTATCTTCGCACCGAGCGTTGAGGCGTGATTATAGGCAAAACCCGCCAGCCGAGGCTGCGGCGGATCAACACCAAGTCGCTCTGCCACCGGAACTACGGCTTCGTATGCCCGGCAGATGGCGTCGGCGTCGTGATGCAGTGCGGACTGGAGAACATTCCCCACTTCAGCCAGCAGCGAATCCGAAAACGAAAAACCGTACGGTTGACCCGTGTGCGTATCGGTCATTCAATGCGTCCTTTCAGCGAAATCCAAAAAAGCAGCCGAACGGCAAGCCGACCCTCAACGTCGGCTTGCCGTTCGGCTTTATACCCTCGGCCTGAAAAGAAGGCAAGTCAGTCCACGTTCATGTTGTTGACATAATCTTCCAGCGCCTTGCGGAGACTAATGACGTTCGCTCTGGCCTCGGTCAACTGGGCCTGGAGTTGCTCAATCTTCGTCTCGATGTCCAGAACCTTCTTGGCGAACCGCTGGTATCCGGTGCTTCTCTGGTCCCTGTAAGCGCCCATATTCGAGCGGGCTCGCTGCTGGTCACGGTTGAGTACGGCGATCTGCCTCTCTATCTCGCTGACTTTCCGTTCAGCCGCCGTCAGGGCATTCTTCCTCTTAATCGCTTCGGCGATAGCCTCGCGGACCTTCGGCGAAATTTCGCCGCTGGTGGTGTACCACACCAGTGACCCGACGCTGGTGGGAAGAATGGCTGTGGTCTGGCGGGTTACCTGCTCCTCGCGGACCTCGAACTTACCGCTCTTTTCGGCGGGGATGTCCGTCTCGAAGCGATAGACCGAGGCGGTCTTCTCCGCCGGTTCGTCCGGGCTGATGAGTTTCCGTTCCGAGCGGCGGGGATGCTCGATTACCATCGTCCGCTTGGCGTCGGCCTTGTTCTTTATCACGTAGGCCTTCTTATATTCGTACTTGCGCGTAAGGTAAATCACGCCGCGGACGATTTTCGCCGAGGTGATCTTCGAAGTGAAACTTTCCGTAGGGTCCACCGTAACCTTCAGGTCGATTGCATAACTGAGCAGGCGCTTGTCCTTGTCCGAGAGGTTGCCTATCTGCGCATCGCCGGCGTAAGTATTGTCGTCGAAGACCGTTACAGGTCCCGCCAGCAGGCTCATGCCCGTGTCGTTGGTAAGCCACAGGCCGTTGAGAGGATTCTTTGCCATTACCGATTGGTTGTAGATGCTTACCTTGCGGGCAGAGACATCCTGGTTGATGATGGGAAGCATTGCGGACTTGCGCCGCGGAAGCGTTACCGGCGTCTCGATTTGATAACTGAACAATTCGCCGACTGCCTTGGCCTGCGCAACTGAACTTACACCACGACGGATGCCTTTGTCCCAATCGGCTGGATAATTTATCCGGCTGTTGAAGGCTTCGTCTGTCGCTGCACCACCCCGGCCCGCCATGCGACGCCTCTCGACGGCCCGCCGCCCTCGTGCTGGTGCTGCTGTGGGCGGACTTGGCTTCAGTGCGAGCATCTCCTTTTCGGCCTCGATACCTTCTTCATATCTCTGCGGGCGCAGAGAGGCGTACAATTCCGGCTGGACCACAGGGCGTGGCAGGTACAGCGGCGTGTAGAGGTCCTGAATGAACGAAATAGGTCGGCCTGAAACAAGCGTCAGGTTCACCTTCTCCCAGTCGAAATCGGACGTATTCTCCACAATCGCCCATCCCTGCATGAAGGCCTTGTCCTTCTTCTGCCCGCCAAGGACCAGCCTGTAAGAGGTCTTCCAGACCGGAGCCTCGTTGATGTACCCGATTCGGACGGGGCGCTTACCGTCTCCGGTGAAGTTAATCTTTACCGGTTTGCGGTTGCTGTCGCGGCTTTCGACCAGAAGGGCAAGGGCCTTGTTCAGTTCGGAATTGAGTTTCTCATCTGCCAGCACCAGGTTTGATATCGAATCCAGCGGGATGGATTTAATTCCTTCGGGCGTCAGCAGGTTCAGGATTTCCTGCCTTATCAGCGTGTTGGAAGGAAGGATTTGCTTCGTTTTGATCTCGACGCCGAGGATTTTACCGGTAATCTTTTCCGGCGCGGATATGACGACTTGCGCCCCGCGAATCTGCTTGAGCAATTGTCCCAGCGTAGGCTCGCCTGAAATGTCGATACCGAAACTCTTCAGCGCCCTGCTTATCGGGTCGCGCGAGGCGTAACTGACGCCCGTAACGCCGCCCTTGCCGCCGCTGAGGTCCATCGCAACAAGCGACTTGAGGACGTCGTTAATCTGTTCGACTTTGAATTTCAGAAGGACTTCGGCGTCGCCGGCGACCTCGCCGTTGTGCTCGAAGTAGGCTACGCCGCTGCTGAAGGCCGTTACCTTTGTAACCGGAACGGCGGCTTCCTCTGCCGCCCAGACCGGCGCCGCCATCGCCATGCAGACGACAATCGCTAATAGTGATGCTGCGGTTTTCATCTTCGGTGCTCCTTTCATATAAGAGTTTCCGGGCAACCCTAATTACCGCCCCTATTATGCCTTTGACGTATGAGTTCTGATAATGTTCTCATAAATAACAAAAAATGCAACTCGCCTGATTGACTTCACCCGCCGACTTGCCAACAGGCAGGCAGGTTTACATTTGTGAAGCAAACAGAACGAACCGGAACGAATGGGAACCGTTGGGGCCAATTCGGGCCGGTTCGGACCCGAACGGTTTCCGATTGCTCGGACTCGGAGAAGATTTTACGCCGAAGGGATAATCCGCCGTATTGGTTACACTATAAAATAACCGTAACAGATTACGGGGACATTCGGCATTCGATGTTCTTTTTGCTCACCGCATCAGGTCGGAACTTATCGGCTTGAGCATCGAGCGGAGTTTCTCCATGGCGCGCCGCTCGATCTGGCGGACGCGCTCCTTGGATATTCCCATCTGCCGTCCGATCTGGTCGAGCGTCCGGGTCCGACCGGCTGAATTGAGCCCGAAATGCCCGACAAGAATGGATCGCTCGCTGGCGGAGAGTTGCGCCAGGACCACTTCCAGCGAATCGCGCAACTCCGACATCGAACAGGCGTGGGGATCGTAACCGTCCAGCCCGCCGATAACGTCCATTACCTCCTCGGCGCCGGTAACGAAGCGGTCCAGACGGTACCGCTCCTTCGGAACGGATCGGGCGAAATTCTTCATAATGGCCCACGAAGCGTAGGTGGAAAACTTGAAGCCGCGGGAGTAATCGAATTTTTCGATTGCCCGCATCAGCGAGATATTTCCGTCGCTGACGAGTTCGAAGAGCGTTTGGGAACCGTGAAGGTGCTTGCGGGCGATGGAGACGACCAGTCGCAGGTTGGCGCGGGTTATCTGATTTTTGGCTATCTGCGCCTGCGCGAGAAGCCGCTCGATCCGGCGAACGAGCGCCGATTTGACATGATTGGTGTCCAGTTCCTTTCGCAGGTGGTCGGCCCGGAACTTGAGGTAATTATATTTTCGGAACGTCCACCGTTCCATTTCGGGTGACATCAGAGGCAGTTCGTACAGGCTCGCCAGGTATGGCGGCAGGGATTTCGGTGCGCGAGTCTGCTTTTCGTCGGTATCGCTCTCGGCGGGCGGTTCGGTGAGGATTAACTCATCCGCTCCCGGCAGGTCGAACTGCGGATTGTAAATGTAGTCGATTTTCCGGTCGAGTAACTGCCTGGTGCGCATCTCGTTGACGATCCGGTATATGCTTCCGGGGGTTCGCTCGTATCGCTGCGCCAGTGACCGGACCGAGACGCCGTTGAGGAAACATCTATAGATGACTTCTCTTGCCTTCTCATCCAGAGGTGGAACGTGGCGGCCAAAGACAGCCTCGGCGGGATGTCGGCGGTCGTGGTTGCGAATGGTGTAACGGATGGTTTCCGGCGCTCTTCCCGTTCGGGCCGACAGACGTTTGCTGACCTCCATAAGACGGCATCCGCTTCGGGCGACCATCCGCCTTGCCTGCCGGACAATACTTCTGCGCTCGGATTTGGTCAGACGGGTGAACCTCGCCGAACGCAGTATCAGCTTCCGTCGGCGCTTTGCGAAGGTGCGAATGGAACTTTCCAGGAAGGCGATCCGTTTTCTCCCATTGCTTAACACCATGCGCCTGGCTACAAGTCCATTTTTTCGCCAGCGCCGGATCGTCTTGATAGAGACTCCGAATTTACCGGCAAGCGAGGGAGTATCGAAGGCTGCTTCGTCGTAATCGACGACCCGAAGGTCAAAACTGTCGCAGACTTCCAGGATGAGACGATGAAGGTCCCCAATAAGGTCCTGACCGCCGACGGTTTCGGCCGATCCGCGCCGACGCGAACGATAACCCGTAAGGCGGTACACGACAAACTCGTAAGGATAATCAGTATGTGGCTCGATGATCCCAAGAAGGGCTTCGGCGGAATCGACGTACCCCTTACGCAGGCGCATCGGACCAGCCGATAGTTGCCTGGCCAATTCTCCTATGTGTTCGTTTTTGTAGCCTTGCATTGCCTCAGGCCCCTGCTGAGTACATTATAACCGATAACAGCCAAGAGTACAAAAATAACTCACTTATCCGCAACAGCAGCGGACTTGTGGTTTTTAAGAAAATAAAGCAAAGACCGTGCCGGAAAATAAGAACTCAAACATGAAATAGTTATAACTACTTGTGGATAAGAATGATAACGCTGTAGAAGAGCAGGAGGTGCAAGCCCATTCCTCTTCCCACTTGGTGAATATTGCCCGGTTGTGCCCCCTGTTTTACGCTGTTACAATCCTGCTGACTGGATAAGTTGTTGCAACTCGACAACTCGCTTCAGGTACGGCGATGCTTTTTTGTCGGCTAACGCCTCATCGACAAACTGTCTGGCCTGATCGAGGATATCTTTTTGCCCGGTCAGTTCGTAGTGTCCCAGGTATGCGTCCGCCAACATGGCTTGGGACAACCACATAGTATTTCTCATGTCGCCTTTTAGGCGCAATTTCATGATTTCTTCCAGTTGGTTTTCTGCCTGTTTATAATTCTCTTCCGCGAGGTTCCGCGTTTTGTTCGCATCGGCAAGGTATCCTTTCAGGCCGTCGGCGAGCGTAGTTGATTGAGGCTCTATGGCATCGACTAGTGCGACGTTGGCCTTGTCGCCGGCGAGTTGCCGGCGTCGAAGGTCGCCGAGAGCCAGACTGGACGAAGCCCTGGCGGTAATAATTATTACCAGTCGTCCCTCGTTGCTGCTGCTCTGAAGCATCTCGTTGGTCTTACCGGATTCGGTCATTTCGGCTTTGGCTGCGTTTATCCGGCTTCGGAGTGTCTTTTGGGCTTCGCCCAGGCGCGTTCCGGCCTTATCGAGGGCATCGATAGCAAGTTTTTCCTGACCGGCGATGTCCTTACAACATTCAACGACCTGAGCGGCGCATTCTTCAGCCTTCTTCTGCTGCCGGGTTGCCTGCCGTTGAGTGATCTTTACATCCTTCATCGTACTGAGGGCGAACTGGTCCGTTTCCTCGAGGCGTTTCCTTATCGTCGCCAGTTTCACCCCCGTGTCCCGCACATTCTGCCCGAGGCGGGCTTTATCAAACATGAGAACCGCGATTTCCTTCTGGTTGGCGGAAATCCTGCTGATTTTGCTGTTGACCTTGCTCTCAATGGTCTGAGCATCTTTGAGAAGTTCCAGACCTTTTGGTCCTCCTATAACTTCACTTTGATCTCGGAGAGATCGCGACCGTAACAACAGTGCTTCGTTTTCCTTAATCAGTATGTCGTTGTCGTTGGTTTTCACTGCAATTTTGTCGTCGATATTTGCAATAGCGCTGTTCAAGACGGCCAACTGTTTGACTTGTTCATCCCGCAGGGCGATTACCTTGTCTTTCGGCAGGTTGGCCAGTTTTGTGCCGAACCGGGCCTGTATCGTGTTGCTCCTGGCGAGTGCGAGGGCATTATGCGTTTGCATTCTGATACTGTCAGCCTTTCTGCGAAGGCGTTCGGCGGCGGTAGCATGGTGCTTTCCGGCGGCGAGATGAATCTGACCAAGCAGATGTAGCGCTTCTGCCCTGGTGGCAAGCGGGGCGTCGGGATTGGCTGGAAGGGCTTCGACGAGGATTTTCTCAGCCTGGGCGAGTTTTGCTTCGACTTGAGTGTTGTCAACGGGCCTGGGCTCAGGCACATCGACGTCTTTATCCTCGGTTTCTGAGCCTGTTGATTTATCGGCGCCCGGCGGCTTAGGCGGATTGGCCAAAAGGGCGGTAGCGTGATCGAAAAGCCTGCTGGCTTTGTCGATTTGACCGGCAAGACGGTCGGCGGAATCCCTTTTGGAATTACTGCATCCGGTAAGGACGACACATATCAGCAGAACAATCATAAGGCATTTGCCGTATCGCACTTTTCCAGTCTCCTTCCATCTGTTTCTTAAACCGAGGCGGTACTTATATCACAATTGCCTCTTGTATGCAACATAGACTTACTCGGTCAAGCGGGGGCTTTCTTTTCGCAGTCGCTGCAGGCATTCGACGGCGCGGGCAAGTTCGGCGGCGAGTTCCGCCGGTTTCCATCGGACCGGAGAGCAGATCATCACCGAGCCGTTGTCAATCTGCAAGTCGATTGGCCTGTCAGAGTAGTTGCTAAACGCTTCAGTCATGGTTCGGGCGAATTCCATTCCGGTTATTACCATCCACTGACCGCTCCGGCCAAGGGGTCTGCCGGCGGCCAGCGGGACATGCTCGGAGTCCTCGCTGCTCCACATCAGCAGGTCGGGCAGGTCAAGGTCGGTGTCGGCTGCTATTACGCCGTATCGCCTCGACAGGCGGCGCGTGCCGTGACCGACCTCGAAACAATAATCAAACGCCCGCAGCATCCAGGGGACCCCGGACGCATTATTTCGCGTTTGGGGATCCCGTCCGTCGTATCGACCAAACACCACATTTTCCGCTCGCCCGCTGTGTCCTGCTGACGCCAGGACGAATCCCGAGTAATGCTTTGTCAGACCAAAGGGGTCGTCTGGTGAAAATCTCATACCCATTTCGTTCGCTGTCCGCGCCAAGCCCATAAGTCGCCGACGACGGGACCAGCCCATCCATGCCAATAGAATCATTCCGACCCCTAATGCCACAATCAGAATAATCGGGAAGGCGAACTGCATATTGGTGGCTGGTAATCTGTATTCTGACTTCCCTACTCATCCGCCGGTTTGGTGGTGGGCGGTTCCGGTTCGGTGGTGGGCGGTTCCGGTTTGGCGACGTCCTGTCCGGGAAGTTTGAAGTCAATCTGATATCCCGGCGAGAAGAACGGCCTGTGAAGAGATTCGATCCAGTTCTCAATGAGTTTATAGTTGCGGTCGTCCTGGCTGCGGAAAATCGGGCCCGGAACATAATCCGGTCGCGGGCGTTTGGCGAGTTTTCTCGGCAGACCGTATTGAAGCAGTAACGACATTTTTACATTGTCGCGGTCGATCATCTTCTGCCCGCCCCGCTCCCACTTGTGAAGAATATAGAAGTTGGTGTATGCGACACGGTCGTCTGTGAGCGACAAACTGAAGAGTTTCAGCCCGTCCCTTCCCTTGGTTCCGCCATAGCAAGTCGGTTTGGCGTATGTTCTGGCGATTATGGGCCAGATGCGCGTCTTGAATTCTTTCATCACATTCGGATCGCTCTTGATGAGGATATCGTTGCGGATTGAGGTGTTTTCGCGATCCGTGTTCTCGCGAATGTACAGGACCTGCTCGAGTTTGGAATATCCGCGGAATTTCCTCTCATAGCCCGGCTTTTCAAAATCGCCGATTCCCCGCATCGCCTTGATAAATCGATTCAGCACATCATTACGATACTGGATTGACACCCTGTCGCTTGGTTTCAGTTCCATCAGTCTGATGCGGTAGATATCTTCCTTATTCAGGAAGTCTGACGGATTCAGTGACGGGGTCGTATCCGACCCGGGCGCGGTGGTCGTAGCGGGTTGCGATTCATCAGGTCCGGCCTGACGCATCTTCACCAGTTTCAGAAGAAGCGGCGCGTTTTCGTGGTCCGGTTTGAGTTTAAGGA
This sequence comes from Planctomycetota bacterium, assembly GCA_034190305.1. Taxonomy (GTDB): domain Bacteria; phylum Planctomycetota; class Phycisphaerae; order SM23-33; family SM23-33; genus JAUWNJ01. Next base: position 12,197 of record JAXHSV010000018.1, read on the forward strand.
CCTTCTTAAGGATTTTTTGTGCGTCGTCCAGTAGGTTTTGCTCGTAGGCCCATCGGGCAACCTGGTAATATCCTTCGGCGTCCTTTGTATCCACCTTGTCGAGGCGTTCGGCCAGTTCGTCTTTCGGCGTTACGATGTCCTCGATTTTGAGAACCTGCTCGGTGAGGTATTCGGTTTCGATACCTGTGTCGGTGAGGATACGATAACCCTTTTCAGTCTTCGTTACCTCCCCGATAATTCGCCCTCCGTTCTTCAGGATAACTACCTGCTGGGCCGGTATGGCAAATGTCGTTACCAGGGCGACGACCGCAATTATTGTCAGTATGTCTTTGCCTGTCATGGTCTTATCCTTACCACATATGCTTTAACACAGAATTTCAGTAAAGGATGCGATTTTTTCACATCCGAAGGCGGCAGTGGGATTCGAACCCACGAATAACGGATTTGCAATCCGTCGCCTTAGTCCGCTTGGCTATGCCGCCGACTATATCGGCAAGTATAAACCCGGCAGCAGCCGGGTGCAAATCATCAGTTGAGCGCAATAAACGATAAATGCTAAATGCTAAATGTTAAATGCCAAATGTTAAACGCTAAATGTTAAATGTTAAACGCCGGAGGCTGAACGCTGAATAATCGTCTATCCGGTCCATCGGTCTCGCAGTTTATCATTTTCCATTCAGCATTTTCCATTCAGGTTTGGATATCAGGCTCACTTTTTGTTGAGATTATTTCCCGCTCTTTCTCTCGATTGTGCTGAGCAATTTACCGGCCTGGTTATCCGCTGTGTTGAACAATTCCCAATATTCGCCCATCTTCGGGTCCTTGTATCGAAGCACTCGAACCTGAAGCCTGATGCTCTCAAGCCCTTCAGCGTTGTCGCCGTATATCTGAAGGGCGAACTGAAGCCGCTCCAGCTGCGCCCGCCACCACTGGGCGGACTTCGGCGGCAGACCGTTGATCAACCTGTCGTACTGCTTCATCGCATCGGTATTTTTCTCCAGCCGGCGGAAACACCGCGCCAGACCCAAAACATTCATAGTCTGGTTTGGCTTTTCCCTGTCCAGCCGCTCAAACATATCCCGCGCCTTGTTCACCTCTTCGATTTTGTCGGAAGACGCGTAGGCTATCGCCAGCGCCTGTTCATAGCCGTACATCTGACTGGCGGGCGTCCTGCTTTGCCCGGCCCACTTGTATAACTTTTCGGCGAAAACCCGGTATGCCTTCCGCAGGTCAGCGAGTTTTTTTCGGGACTTGTCGTCGGAGCGGAACTCCAGACGGAGTATGCGAACGTGAATCTGGTCGATTGCCTTGGTAACAAGAACCTCGGAGCCTTTGGGTGTTTGTTCTACCAGTTTGAGCAGTTTTTCGACGGCGTCGGTGGTCTGTCCGCTTTCCAGCAGGACGCGGATGATGAATTCCCGGCTTCGGCGGTCAAGGTCTGTAATTTCAGGCCAGTTGCGCGTAGATTTTTCGGCGTGAGCAATGCTTTGGGCAGGTTGATTCAGCACGTCCTTCAGAATTTGTGCTATCACCATATCACAATCAGCGCCCCATTCGAGAACCTGTTGCCTGCGCTGCTTATCTGTGGTTTTGTCGGCGTACGCCCTTGCACGCCGGCAGTAAGAATTAAGGTCCTGAATCAAATCAACGGCGATGCGCTGTCTTGTTTCCTGCCCGGCGGTGCTGTCGAACAGAATCTCGGCCCGTAGCGACAGTATCCGCGACCGTGACGGCAGGTAAAGTTCAGAATCGGGGTCAACCTTGTTCAAGGCCGACAGAGCCTCGTCGTTGCGCCCCAGAATATCGTACGTTTTACCGAGTTCATAGTTGTACGAGCGGATTTTCGGATCTTTTTCGCCCCAGTTCCCGACCAGCACCGCCAGGCAGTGGGCGTATTGCTTGACGAATTCCGTTCCCAACTCAGCGGCGGTGGTCTCCTTTTCTTCCAGGATACCCTGCAGGCTCCTTACGGCGTTGAGCGCGGAATCCTTTGCTCGCAAGTCGTCGGGAAATTTTTCGGTCAGTTGGATGAAATATTGGGCGGCCTGGTAATTACTCCGCTGCATGTTCCTGATGTTGCCCATGTACCACAGGGCGGTAGCCAGGCCTGAATCGCCGCTGCGTTTGTCGGACAGAATTTCGGTGAAGATTTTTTCAGCCTTGGTGAAATCCGGTGTTTTATTCTTCGCCTCGTCAGCCTTCCGCACCGTTTTGGTGAACTCACTGACGCCGACAAGCACCCTGATTCCCGGCGGGATGTCCTTCGTATCGACCTGGTCGTATTTACCGACGATAATCTCCATAATCTGGTCGCGATAGTCAGGATATTTTTCAACGAAGTCCAGCAGTGTTTTTCGGGATTCTTCAAGCAGTTTCGCTGATTTGTCGGGGTCTTCTTCTTTGACGGCATCGGCCTGGATTTCCAGGAGGCGGTTCTTCAGCAGAATCGCATAAAAGTCCGCCACCACCTTCTGCACTTGCAGCGTTCCGGACTGCCTGATGAAATTCTCAACGGCCTTTTGCGCCTCGTCGAACTGCTTCTGGTCGATAAGGCAGAGGACCGTTTCAAAGTTGGCTCTCAGGCGGATATCGGCCGAGGCGTTCTTGTCATCGGCGAGTTTCAGGAAATCTGATGCGTTGTGCCATTCGCCCAGCATTCGAGCGCACATCCCCGACAGCAGCAGCGAATCGAACTTCACGCCGCCGGAGTCATCCTCTGCGCCGGCGAACTCGGAGACATCGGTAATCGCCTGTTGAAGCTGCATGGCGCGCTCGTCGGAGTCGGGCGGAAGGACCATGGCGCGATACATCCGGATCCACGCGCCGCGGTAGCGGACTTCATGGATAAAATCCTCCAGCCTCCAGAGCACGCCGGTAACCATTCGCTCATCATCGCCGGCCCATTCGTAGTGCAACGTTTCCAGTTTGTCTCTCAGGCTGCCCAGGATGTCGATGGCGCTTTGCGTCAGTTTGGCGACGATTTCGCCGTCACTCGCTCTGGCGTGAAAATACGACAAACGCTCGACGTAAGGTGCAGTTTTGGTGGCGCCCTCAATGACGATACGGTCCAGCATGAAACGATAATGCTGAAGTTTGGCCTGGTCGTCTTCGGCGGCGGCGGTCGCCTTTATGAGTTTGTCAAGCAGGACGGTTGCCTCGTCGAGCAGTTTGTCGCTTTCGGCCCGGTCCCCGGCCTTTGCGGCTGCGGCAATCCTGGCCTGAACCAGAAGGGCGGCGCTTTTGGTGTCGGCGCCTTTGTCGGACCGGACCAGCGATTCCAGAAGTTCGTTCATGCCGTAGGCTCGGAGTCTCTCGGCCAGGCGCGCCTGGTCCAGTTTTTCATACGCGCTCTTTTGCTTTTGCTGAGCCCACCCATCCTGAACAGGCAGACAGGCTGTGCACAATACCACTACCGGAAACAACCTTGTCCAAACTGACTTATTCATGGTTATTTTTTACGGAGAGCAATTTTCGCGAACAATCGCTCATTTCAGACGCCGCCGATACGGTGGCATCAAGGCGGGCCTTCGGCCCGCCGCTAAACAATTTCCCGGTCATATTTCAAACTCGGTCAGTTTGAGCATACTACCGACTACTACGCTTTTATTCGCTTGGTTTGAAACCGACCTTTTTGTAATCCGCCCTGATTGCCTGGTTGAAGGCGTTCACTACGTGCATCCACCGGACGTTTCCAAGAGGTTTTATCGTTACCGGCACCTCGTCCGCCTTCTTTCCGTGACGCTGCTTCATTTGCAGAAGGTAATTATGTAATTCTTCGGCGGTCGTAAGTGGCGCATCGGTATGCTGTACAGTAATGAGTACGCCGAGGTTTTCGCTCCCCGTCGCCCTTAGCGTTATATCAATAGGTTCGATTGATATGGTCCTGGGCGGTGGGCCGGAAATATCGGGCAGATTGGCCGCTATGTGCCCCTCGTCGGCGCGGAACTGGCAGGCGAGCAGGAAGAACAGAAGCAACTGAAATACGATGTCGATCATCGGCGTCAACGGCGGCTGGATTGCAGTAGAACGGCGCTTCTTCTTTCTTTCGCGCTGTCGGCGCGCGGAGACATAATGGACTGTCTCGTCGCCGGCTATCTTTCTTTGCGAACGCGCCATGCTTGTTCAGCCTTGTTGTTCCCGCATCGCGGTTATGAACATTTTCCCCAGTTCAGCCCGTTGCATCGCCCGGAGAACCGGTTCAATCTGGTCGTAACGAATGCTTTTGTCAGCCCGCAGTTCGACGACGAACTCTTTGGGCTTCTCGCTGGTCCGCCGGGCCTTATCCAGCTCGCGGATGAGTTTCTCCGTATTTCCTCTCTCGATTTTCAGGCCAGCGAGGCTATATTGCTTGGTCATGCCTTTTCTTGCGATGTTTTCGCTGATTTCCTCTTTTGTGAACGGCTCGACGTTCACAACCGCCTTGTTCCCTTCCTGTGGTTTTTTAGCCTGGCTGAAATCCGGCTTGGGGACTTTCATGTTAACGAAGTCCGCCGACGCCATCTGGGTCGTCAGCATGAAGAAGATGAGCAACTGAAAGATGCAGTCGATCATCGGCGTCATGTTGACCGTCATTTCCGCCGGACCTGGTTTATGAACTCCGCTCATAGCCATACTCTCTTCTCCGTTACCACGAATTTCACGAATTTTCACGAATTACACAAATTACAACAAATAATTCGTTTTTATTCGTGTAATTCGTCTTCATTCGTGCAATTCGTGGTAATTATCCGCTTTTCTTCGCACCCGGGCGGAAGGCCGATATCGTTTCCTGCGCCATCGTCATTGCTTCGCTGGTCAGCGCGTCTATGCGGTTTCGCATGACGGCATAGACAGCCAGGGCGGGAATGGCGACGATTAGTCCCCAGAACGTCGTTACCAGTGCGGTTCCAACGCCGTCGGCAAGTTGCGAAGCGTCCGGCATACCGCCGGCCTGCACGATCTTGCTGAAAACCTTGATCATCCCATAGACGGTGCCCAACAGACCCATCATGGGCGAGACGTTGCCGATGACGTTCAGCAGTTCGATCTTACGCAGTAGTTTTGTCGTGCGCTCTTCGGAAGCCTCTTCCATGGCTCGTTCCATGGCCGCGTATCCGTGCGAGGCCTCGGACAATGACTGGTGAATCATGTACGCCAGGGCGGACGGCTCGGTTTCGGTGTATTCGAGCATCTCCTTGTACTTTTTTTCATTGACCATCCGGCCAATATGCGTCTGAACAGGCTCGGGCAGTATGTTCGTCCTGCGGATGGCAATGAAGTATTCGATGATGATCGCAACGCTGGCTATGTTAACAAGGATCAGCAGCCAGCCGATCGGACCGCCCTTGATGATAAACCACTCCCCGTAACTGATGGATGGCGTTTTTGTTTCCTCTGACGCAGCCGGCTGCGCCACGGCGGCGCCCGCAAACCACAACACCGTAATTACCGAAAACACCACGCAAATTAATATCCTTCGCCGCACCTGTTCTCCTCGTCGTATAAGTGAGTCACGCTAACGTCCCTGCTTCAATATCCATCTGCTGGCCTTCCTTTGCCCGACAAAACATTTTTTATTAGGGCAAAGGGCGTAGGGCATAGGTAAAAAAATGAATGTCAAATAACGAACATGGAACCTGCCTGCCGGCAGGCAGGTGTTGAATTTCGAAGTAAAAGAAACAAAATGCTTTTGAAGTGAAGTTTCTTCTACTTCTTTTACTTCGTAATTCGAAATTCTCCGCTCAATATTCAACATTCTCTTTTTTCTCTTACGCCCTCTGCCCTACGCCCTACTCCCTTATTTTCATTGTTTCCAGCGCCTTTTTGGCTTCCTTTGCCGCCGGGGATTGGGCGAACATTTTGACCACGTCCGAATAGGCAGCCTTTGCGGCTTCGGCGTTTCCCAGACGCTCGTTAACCCGCCCCGCCGACAGCAGCGCATGAGGCGCCTCGTCGCCGGCGCCGAAGAACACCACCACGCGCATCAGGTCAAGTCCCGCCTCAAGAAGCATCTTTTCAGCGACGGATTTATCCGGGGTTTGTTTGCTCAATTCCAGTTTTGCGCGACCCAGCAGCAGCATTGCCGAGGGAAGGTCGTCGTCGATGAGATGTTTCATCTTAGGCTGCAATTGCCCGACCACCTGCTCGAACTTGCCTTCCTTGAATGACAGAGACGCCAGGCGCAGTTGAACGTCGGACGAACCGATCGGCGGAGTTCCCTGCCTTGTTGTCGCCGCGTTGGAAGGTTTGGCGCCCGGCGTTTCGGATTTACCGGCCAGTTTAACCACCTCTGCCCTGGCTTGGGCCAGTTGACCCTGGCGCTCGTAAAGATCAACGAGCAGTTGACGGATCGCCCTGGCGCAGGCATCGGACGTCGTTTCCTCGATCTTACCTTTCAGCAGAGTGATGGCCGTGTCATTTGCCTTGCTTTGAGCGGGCGCGAGTTTCTTAGGCCTCATGGCCAGAACACCGAACGAAGCGTCAGCGTCATCGACTATCTTCAACCAGCGGGCTGTTGCTTTGTCGATCTGCCCGGCAGAGTCGCTTACCGCCAGAAGGCGATAATCAATCAGCGTTTTCTTCCAAGCGTCGGTTGCGAGACCCCTGGCTGTGGAATAGGCTTTTTCAGCCTCGGCATTCCTTCCTTGCTCAAATAGGCCTTCGGCGAGCGTAAAATTATTGTCGCCTGAAATACTAACGAGGGCCAATTCGCTTATCGACTTGCTTACGGTGCTCCCGCTTCTCATCTGGAAGCGGACCGCTCCGTCGGAAACGCCCAGGATTATTACCGGGTCATAAGTCAGGCCGTTGGTCAGTTTAATCGAATCGGCGCGCACCGACGCTGCAACAGCCAGAACCGCCGTTGCGCTCAACAACGATATTTTTTGCTTAATACGGCTCATTCGTTCGGTTCGACAAACTTGAATTTCCCGCCGTTCTGGGCGGCGATTTGTTCGAGGACCTTCTCAAATTCCGGGTCGCGGAAATGGTGCAGGATAGTATTTATGTGAACGTCTCTTTTGGCGTTCATCTCCCTGACAGCCGCTAAAATCTTCTCGTTGTCGGGGAAACGTCCGTCAGTCAGCAGATAGATGAGTTTCCCCTGCTTGTTTCCGGGCGGCCTGTTCAGGACGGCAAATGCCCTCTTGAGAGCGGGAATAGGATCAGTTTGCCCCTCAGGAGTTATGACCTTAAGAAACTTCAAAGCCGCTCGCTTGTTTACCGAATTGGCATAGACCAGCCGCTGAGGGGGATTCTCCTTGGGTTTGCCCGACGCGAAAAAGATAACGTGGAAAGTCTGCTGCGGGACCAGTTTGCTGAAGGATTTGATTATTTCCTTTCGAACCTCGTCGAAAGTCTCCAGCATCGATCCGGATCGATCGACTACATAGACGATGTGGTAGGCGGTTCCGCCCGTACCGAAGAACCGGCTTTTGGGTTTACCTCCGGTCGGTAGTCCGAACCGGGCGCGGGCCCCTCCTCCCGTTGCGCCGCCGGCGCTGCCGTAAAGTTGAATTTTATTCTCGGTCCGACCCAGATCGGCCGACGGTATCCTCGAATCCCGCTGGGCCCACCGGTCGTCCGCCTGTTCGAAGGATTTTGGGTTCAGTTCGGGACTCATTTCCCCTGCTATGCTTTCGCTAAGATCCTCGGTAAGCGGGACATCCGGAACGACAACGTTGGCCTTGAGCGAGGTCCTGCTCGTTACAATCATGATGAACGCCAGGATCACCAGCACGCCGGCGTGGAAGAACAGGCTGATGACCCACGGCATCAATGTCGCCATCACTCCGGTCAGTGCATCGGGCCTTTCCTGAACCAATATTTCCTCCTCGACCGGCGGTGTGGAAGGATGCTCGGGTCGTGAAGCGGGGTTATCAACCCGGGGGGGAGCCTGTTGCCCGGAAAAGGACGCCAGAGCGGCGGGAGTCAATATCCTTGCCTTGCAATAAGGGCATTTAATCTTCGGGGACGGTTTGCCTTCGATGTTCAATAACTTTCCGCAATTTTCACATCGAAATTCAACAGTCATGGTTTATCTCCCTGCCCTGTTGGCTATTTGCGGAAAACAAGACATTTTTCAACCTTGTCCTGTAAGGCGGCTACCTTTTAATTTAACAGTAAGAACTCGCCGCTTCAATAATTAGTAACTATTGTGCCGCATACGTCGGCATCAGGCGGGCCAGGCGCCCCTTTCCGAGCCGTCTGGAGATGGGGCCCGCTTGGGCAGGCTTGCTTGGCGTGAGTCTTGTAAAGCCCGTCCGGTGAGTTAACTTTCGAATCATTAGTGCATCAATACATCGGACTTAAAATGCGCCTGCGATTTGATGCAAGCGGCGTTCCAATAACGAATATATTATAACAAAATAACCTCCGTGCTTACAAGGTTGATTTTACCCTGGTACTCTGTCAACCTCAAATCTGTCAGCATGGTTATGCGACACAGAGACGCAGAGATTCAGAGAATGTAATAAAAACCTCTGTTTTTCTATATCTCTGTTCCTCTGTGTCTCTGTGTCGAAAAAACAACGCCCGGAACTGTTCATATGTTCATAGATATTAGCAAAGACGGAGCCCCAGTTCTATGGGTATTGTCGGACGCAAATACCAAAGGATGAAACAAGTCCACGTTCACCTGCCGACAGGCAGAAATTACACAAATGATTCTTTGAGTGGTTTAAATAATTTCGTTTAATTCGTGTAATTTGTGGACTATTCTGTAGGTTTCAGCGAGGGTGGCG
>JAXHSV010000180.1:0-6391 GCA_034190305.1 Planctomycetota bacterium
GGCGTTCGCTGGTGTAGAAGACAGGCCCGTGAGAGGTGATTTTGACCAGAATGGACAGCAGCGCCAAGAGTGGACTGATGGCGATCGTTCCGAGCAGGGCGGCGACCCATTCCATAGCGTACTTCAATTTCCACAGCCGGTTGCTCGGTTCGGTGCCGGCAAAGGGTTCCCTGCACTTGATATGGTTTGTATGCATAGACGATCCTGTCTCTGGCAGATTATATCGGCTTAAGTTACTGTGAATATTTATCGCCCAGGATCACCTTCTTGTACTTTTCGACCACGACCTGCCTTGAGAAATGCTTCAGCAGATAGTCTCGTGCCTTTGCCCCCAGGGCTTCACATCGTTTCCGGTCGTCGGCCAGTGTGCGAATGGCGTCGGCCAGGGCCTGCGGGTCCTGTGTCGGCGTAACGATGCCGAAACCGCCTTCCCGAAGCAAATTGGCTGTGTCGGTGGTTTCCGGGCATGAGGCAATCACCGCCCTGCCCGCAGCCATGTATCCCAGGACTTTGCTCGGTACGCTGGAAGTTCCCGATTCCGGCAGGAGCGTCAGGAGTCCGACGTCGGCGGTGCTTTGGACTTCGGCCAATCGCTCCGCCGGCTGGAACGGTAGAAATCGGATGTTGCTCATATTCCGCTTTTTTGACAATTGCTCCAGTTCATCCCTGGCTACCCCTTCGCCCACAATCAGTATCAGGATGTCCGAACGGTCTTTCAGGCAAGCAGCCGTTTCGGCGAGGATTTGTGCGCCGCTGACATATCCTATGGTTCCGGCGAAGAGCGCTACGAATGTATCGGTGCCGATACCACACTCCTGCCGCCACGGATTGTCCCGTGGTAATGGATGGATTTTCTCCGTGTCCACCCAGAAAGGAATCACCTCAACCCGGTTCGGATCGATCCGGCGGGCCGTGATTTCGGCCTTCAGGCCTTCTCCGAGCGTTGTAATCGCGTTACTGCAGCGACAGTTGAGAGTATCGATTCGGCGAGTGAGACGGTAGAGGAAATTCTCACCTATCAACCCTGCATTGCGGATTGCCTCAGGCCAGAGGTCGAAGATTATATTAACAAACCGGCCTCGCCACAGTTTCGCCAGCGCCCAGGCTGCCCAGACGCCGAACAAGGGTGTGGACAGGCACACCACCACATCATGCCGACCGAGCGTCAGGCCGTTCAGGAACGAACTGATCGCAAATGTAAGATACACCCAAAGGCGGCGCAGCGGAGAACTCTTAGGGGCGATGGCGTGTCCGACGCGCATCAGTCGATGTTGACCGTCTCGCCCCACGAATCGCCAGCGTGCTTTGTAGCCGTCGAATATCCTGCCGCGTGGATGGTTAGGCCAACCGGTCTGAACCGTAACCAGATGCCCGTCAGCAGCAAGGTCATCCGCCAGTTCGCGGACCATCACGCCAGCCGGTGCAACCTCCGGAGGATGCACGTAACATATGATCAATATCCGCAGGGTTTCGCTCCTTTTACCATCATGATGCTCTCAATCGTTGCTGCTGCGACGCATATAGGTCGTGCCTTTCGTTTTTTTAACGATCTGCCATCCGTTCTTCTTATAAAACGCGATAGCGCGGGTATTGTCGGTGTGAACGCTCAAATCCATGCTGCGATACCCGTCTTCTCTACAAGCGGTCTGGAAGGCCTGTATCAGCGCCGTTGCCACTCCGCTACCACGATAATCGGTCAGGGCGGCGATTACCTGGAGTTTCGCCCAAGGCAGATCGCCGGGCTGGGGCCAATTGGAGATTTCTTCATCAATTCTGGATTTTCCACCACGGCCCAGTTTGCTTCTCAAGTGCCTTAACACAGCCGAACGCACCACACAGTCAGTTAGGTATCTCCACAGAAGAACGAACGGGAATCGGTGTGGCGCTACTCCCAGAAATGTCGCGCGGATGTCAGGATCGCCACCGGCAACCAAGCCCACAACCCTGCCGTCGCCCTCATCGACGGCTACGAAAGCCAAGCCATCCGATTCGATCAGATACGCTTCGTAGAAGGACTTGGCGAAACGCAAACCCATACGACTAATAAACTGGTCGGGAAAACAGGCGATATGACAGCGAGCCATGCCGTTGATATGCTGTGACCCGGCCCGCATGACACGAACCGCCTGACCTGTAGGTGTATTGTTATTTGTATCCATTGTTGTCATTACCTGCGGATGGGATTTCGCCATTTCCCGACGAAAGGATTGACCCATACCGCTTATCGTCATGCACAAGGATGCGCCTTTACTTAACCGACGTCAACAGCCGTCGGGAAACCCCAAAGACCGATATGGCTATTACGCTGGTCAAACAATGATTTCTTTCGTAGAATCCACAAAATCAGTTTAGGCAATGAGCGGTGCAGGGTTCCATTGCACGCACTGGTGGTTACTCGCACAAACCTTTGCGTAAACTGCCCTTATAACCTAAAACAATGGTCAATGGTTCACATAAAGATTCTCGCTCCTCGCAGCCTTGTCTGCATGACCTTCTGGTGGTCAACCAGGTCGCCGGTCCTTTGATGGTGCAGATGCTGGAGGATTTCTGTCGCGCGGGCGTCTGTTGTAAAATCGTAACCGGGTGGGTGGATTCTGAAAACCCGCGGCAACTACCGTTTGAAATCATCCCTGCCGGGAAACTGGAAAAGTCGCCGAACCTGAAGCGGATTTGGAGCTGGATGTTGTTCACCCTGCAGGCATGCCGGCGGATGATACGACACCGAAAAACGCCTGTCCTGATGGTAACCAATCCGCCCTGGCCTATGCTACTTATGCCGTTGCTGAAGCGCATCCTGGGCCTGCGTTATGTCCTTCTGATCTACGACATCTACCCGGATGTCCTGGAGCGGATGGGCAGGATGCGACGTGGCGGATTGATTGGACGTCTGTGGCGACTTTTGAGTCGAAAGTCGCTACTTGAGGCCGATGGTGTAATCACACTGGGGCCTTACATGGCAGAGACGCTCGTCGGCCACCTGTGCAGCGGCGACAAATGCCCGATAGAAGTTATCTCAAACTGGGCCGATACGGACTTCATCCGACCCATCGAAAAAGCCCAAAACCCCTTTGCAGCCAGACATGGACTGACAGACCGATTCGTCGTTACCTACAGCGGCGCTTTCGGCGCGACCCACGACGTCGAATCGATTGTCAAAGCCGCCGAAATGCTCACCGATTTATCCGAAGTGCACTTTTTGCTTATAGGAGGTGGGACTCGCCGCAAGGAGGTCCGGCGGCTCGTCGAGCAGAAAAACCTGCCCAATCTGACCTTGCTGCCGTTCCAACCCTTTGACATGTTGCCTTATTCCCTGCCGGCAGCGGATTGCTCAATCGTCTGCCTCGACGAAGGCTATGAAGGACTCTCCGTCCCTTCCAAGACTTATTACGCGATGGCGGCGGGGAGTGCATTGCTGGCGATAAGCCGTGACAACACGGAATTGACCGACATCGTGAAGCAATATCAATGCGGATTCCATATTCTTCCCCACCGTCCCGAAGACCTGGCTGAAGCGGTTCGTCGCCTCTGCGGCGACCGCGAATTGTTGGAGAAATGCAAAACGGCTTCCCGCAGGGCGGCGGAAGAGAATTTCGCCCGCAACATCTCCACGAGACGTTACCTGGAGTATTTACGGAAAAAATTATGTCAGGACCGATTATTGCAGGCGCATTTCCGGGCCTAAAGAAACTACTTACCGAAACCGGATAAAAGTACGATACACTGGATAACATAGTTGTATAATGCGGGTTTCCCGGGAGATTGATTCATATGGCTAAAAAGGCGCTGATTACGGGCATCACGGGGCAGGACGGTAGTTACCTGGCGGAATTGCTTCTCCAGAAGGGATATGAAGTCCACGGCCTGATCCGCCGGTCCAGCACCTTCGGAACGGAGCGAATCGAGCACATATATCAGGACCCGCACGACCCCGATGCCCGCCTGTTCCTGCATTACGGCGACTTGACCGACGGGACGGGTCTTCGCCAGGTTTTGACGTCCTGCAGGCCTGACGAGGTGTACAACCTGGGCGCGCAATCGCACGTTCGCGTCAGTTTCGACCAGCCTGTGTACACCGCCCAGGTGGACGCCATCGGTACGTTGCGCCTGCTGGAGGCAATCCGCGACCTGGGCCTGCCCGTACGTTTCTATCAGGCATCCAGCAGCGAGATGTACGGCCAGGTCGTCGAAACCCCTCAGACGGAGAAAACACCCTTCCATCCACGAAGCCCCTATGCCTGCGCAAAGGTCTTCAGTTACTTCCAGACCATCAACTGCCGAGAAGCGTACGGCATGTTTGCCTGTAACGGGATACTGTTCAATCACGAAAGCCCCCGCCGAGGCGAGACATTCGTAACACGCAAGATCACCCGTGCAGCCACTCGCATTAAGGAAGGATTACAGAAGAAACTGTTTCTCGGCAACCTGGACGCCAAGCGCGACTGGGGATTTGCGGGCGATTACGTCGAAGCGATGTGGCTGATGCTTCAGCAGGACGAACCGGACGACTATGTCATAGCAACCGGTGAAACTCATTCGGTCCGTGAATTTCTGGAAGAAGTGTTCGGTATATTGGACCTGGACCCGGAGAAATACACGGAGACGGACCCGAGGTATTTCCGCCCCGCAGAGGTGGACCTGCTCCTTGGAGACCCTTCGAAGGCGAAAAAGAAACTAGGCTGGAAACCGAAGGTAACCTTCAGGGAACTCGCACGGATGATGGTCGAGCACGATTGGGAACTCGCCAAGGAAGAACGAGTATTAAAAGAACACAGGGACTCATCCTCATCCTAAAAGGCGTCTATATTATGAATCTGGGCAAAGAGCGAATAGTGATAACCGGCGGGGCGGGTTTCCTGGGAACATTTCTTCAGGCCCGGTTGCATAAAGTCGGCGTTTCAACCGAAAACATTCTCGTACCGCTTATAGAGGACTACGACCTGACGAGCGAGTCGGATGTCCGGCGGATGTACGCCGACATGACGCCCACGGTGGTGATTCACCTCGCCGCCGAGGTTGGAGGCATCGGCGCCAACAGGGAAAAACCAGGCCGGTTCTTCTATGCCAACATGGCCATGGGGCTGCATCTCATTGAGCATGCACGCCTGACGGGCCTGAAAAAATTCGTCCAGGTCGGAACGGTTTGCGCTTATCCGAAGTTCACCCCCGTTCCATTCCGGGAAGAAGAACTCTGGAACGGGTATCCCGAGGAGACAAACGCGCCCTACGGCATCGCCAAAAAGGCGCTTCTGGTTATGCTTCAGTCCTATCGCAGGCAGTACGGTTTGAATGGTATTTTCCTTCTTCCGGTGAACCTCTACGGTCCGGGAGACAATTTCGATCTGAAGACGAGTCACGTCATCCCCGCACTTATCCGGAAGTTCGTCTCTGCCAGGAGGGGCGGCGACGATGAGGTTGTGGTCTGGGGCACCGGTAACGCCAGCAGAGAGTTTTTCTACGTTGAGGATTGCGCCCGGGGGCTGGTACTGGCGACACAAAAGTACGACGGGCCCGAACCGGTCAACCTGGGCGCGGGCTTTGAAATTACCATCCGCGACCTGGTTGAGAAAATCAGAAAAATGGTTGGATTCGAGGGTAAAATAGTCTGGGACACTTCCAAGCCCGACGGCCAGCCCAGGCGATGCCTCGACACCAGCAGGGCGGCGGAGTTCTTCGACTTCCGCGCCGAAATGGACCTTGACGAAGGTTTGCGCAGAACCATCGACTGGTACGTTCAGCAATCAAGGTAACCCAAAGAAACGCCTCATTTTAGGCACAAAGTACTTGACGCTGCAGGGGGTTAGCGGTAGAATTGAGAAGATTGTAAATTCAAATCGACCGGCGGCGCAGCCGGGCAGGGGTTATCTGGGGAATCCCGGATAATGGGTGTTGGTTACGGCACGTCGAGTTCCCGACGGCGCCTAGGCGGAGGTTTTCCCAGAAGAATTCCGCCAGAGCAACGGAGGCAAGTCATGTTTAGTCGAAACGGGTTGTGCTTTGTGTGTTTTAGCTGCGCGCTTATATTGATATTGGCGCATTCGGCTGCCGCTGGGATAGTGAAAGATACGTACTGGACCAATGCCGGCGGGGGTTCGTGGAACGCCTCCGGCAACTGGGACAACGGTGTTCCCGATTCGACGACGGCGGCGATCTTCAATCTTGGCGAGTTGTCGGCCTACACTGTGTCTTTCGCCGCGTCGGCGCAGGCGGGTGAGATGAGAGTCCGAAGCGGAGAGATCATCTTCAACCTGAGCGGTCAGACCCTGGACGTGGTGGACCTGCTGTTTGTCGGATATGACGTCGGAGACGACGCCCATTTGCAACTGGTTAATGGCTCGTTGACGTCCGCCTGGGCGGATGTGGGGCACTACACAGGAACGGGCGGAGCGCCGGG
>JAXHSV010000181.1:0-6373 GCA_034190305.1 Planctomycetota bacterium
TCACGTTATCGCAGCTGCACCTGTTGTCATCGGAGTTGCGTTAATCCTGCTGCCACTGATTTATCTCTACTACGACCATATGCCTCGCTTTATTGCAAAGAATATCAGGATGCCCTCGGCTGTGCCTGCGCCGACATGGTGGGTTCTGACCGGTCTGACAGGTTTGGGTGTTGTGGTGTTAGTGCTGGCGGTGCGATGGTCTTTGCAGTGGCGGGTGCGGCGGGTCGCAGCCGTGGCGGTGGTGGGGATGCTGGGCGTCATATTCATCGACCGGCACATGTTCAGCCGGCACGCCCGAACTCGCGACGGCGAAAAAATGGTCGCACTGGCCCGGAAAGCAAAGACGATAATCGGCAAGGACGAATTTGCGGTTCACCGCGCTCATAAACTGGCTGTTGAATTATACCTTGGCCGCTTCGGCCGGTGGGCGAAACCACACGGTTCGCCAGGGCCTAATCTTTGGACCGTCAATTTGCTCAATAATTCCGATATTCCCTGGTTGATTACCTGCGATGAGGGGCTGATAAGGCTCGGCGCGACAAAGATTGTCAATGTCGGCGGGGTCCCAACCGAAATAATGATGCCGGAGGACCTTGGCCTGGTTGAGGCGCGGAGCAGGCCGGTCATTTCACAGGGGTGGAGACGGATATACCTGATACGCCTGCGGCGTCCGATTCGCGTTTCCGGGACGCCTCGAATACCGCTGCATGTCTCCGGCAAACAGGACGACGATTAGGAATCCGTTTCCGGAGCGGGTTTGCGGGAACGCATCCTCAGATATACGCTCAAAATGTAAAACATTATCACCAGTGCGTAGCAGTATTCCTTGAATTCGCCGGAGCCCTGGAAAAAGGCCATGTCGGTGTAACTACCGCTTGGCGGCGCTCCCAGCACGTCTTCCAGGCGTTTGGGTAATCTGAGAAAAATCACCATCAGTGATATGAGCATCAGGCGCTTATTCGGCGCCAGCCAATACCAGGCGCTTTGAGGTGATTGGAGTTTGTCGCTTACCTGTTGCAACGCAGGCCTGAGTCGCGGAAAACGTTTATTCAGCCACTCGAAATGCGTGCTTAGCCACGGCCAGGCCGCCAACCATAACGGAATGACGATACACCCGATTGTCCCGACAAACATCAACTGCCTCGGAATGTTGTTGAAAATGTTGTGTACGTTATGAACGTTGAATTCGTCCTGTGTGTTGATTTTTTTTAGGGCTTCGGGCGTTTCGTATCCGATCCAGTGCTGTCCCCAACTGGCTTCTTCACCTGCGAAGTATAAGGCTCCAAGGGCAAAAAACAACATAACCCATCCGACGCCTCGCGGCAGTTGGCGGCGACGAAGGAAAATCAATACGCCCGCCACGACCGCAGGCAGAAGAAAAACGACCGTCAGATTCTGTACAAGCCCGAACTCTTCGGTCATCTGCTGCTTCCATCCCTCCGCATCCAGTATCGCCGGGGCAACCAGCCGGAGGGCTATAGACGCCAGAGGCAACCCCAACCACAGACAGAGAGGCAGATCACGTTTTTTCCTGATAGTTTCCGACGCGGATTCCATGTCTTTTTTTCCCTTTCTTGCAGAAACCTTACCCGCAAGCGGACCGGGAGGCAAATAGTTATAAAAGGTGCATAAACCGCGGATTGCAATCCATTGATTTTGATGCGATAATATATTTTCGGGAACGCAAAGACAAGGTGAAGTAACACCTTGAGAATCCCCTTTTCACTGATTTTGGCAGGAGTAGATTTGTGGCGAAACGTAAATCGATATCGGCTACGCCCGACAATGCTGATAACGAATCGGCTGCGGCGGTCGCCGAAGCGCCGTCTGAACTGACATTCGAAAACGAGCAGATCGAGGAACTCCTCATCGAAGAGGAGATGCGCGATTCCTATCTGACCTATGCGATGAGCACGATAATGGACCGCGCCTTGCCGGACGTCCGCGACGGGCTGAAGCCTTCGCAGCGTCGCGTGCTGATGGCGATGCACGACCTTCACCTCGGCCCACACAGCAAACACCGAAAGTGCGCAAAAATCGCCGGTGACACCTCCGGAAACTATCATCCGCACGGCGAAGGTGTGGTTTATCCCACGCTGGTGAGGCTCGGACAGGAATGGAGCATGCGCTGCCCGCTGGTCGATCCGCAGGGCAATTTCGGCTCGATCGACGGCGACCCGCCGGCGGCAATGAGGTACACGGAAGCCCGCATGACCGCACCGGCTTCGGAGATGCTCGAAGACATCCAGTACGACACCGTCGATATGCAGGCCAATTACGACGACACCCGTACCGAACCGACCGTCCTGCCTTCGAAGTTTCCGAACCTCCTCGTTAACGGTTCGCAGGGTATCGCCGTCGGAATGGCCACCTCCATTCCCCCGCACAACCTCGGTGAAGTATGCGACGCCCTGGTGCACCTTATAGATAATCCCGAAGCCGACATCGCAGAAGTGATGAAAATTATTCCGGGGCCTGATTTTCCCACCGGCGGGGTAATCTGCGGAAGGGGCGGCATCCACGACGGGTACACCACAGGCAGGGGGCACGTTACCCTTCGCGCACGGATTCACACCGAGCAGGTCCGCGGCGGGAAAACACAGATCATCATTACAGAGATTCCATACCAGGTCATAAAAACCACTATTATCGAACGGATTGCCGATTGCGTTAAAAACGGGCGGATTCCCGACATCGCCGACCTGAACGATCACTCCGACAGAGACGGAATGCGAATTGTCGTTGAACTGAGAAAAGGCGCCGAACCGGAACTTGTGATTAATCAACTATACAAGTACACCCCGATCCAGAACACTTTCAGTATAATCAACATCGCTCTGGTCAACCGCGCGCCGAGGACGCTGAACATCAGGCAGATGCTCGCAGCCTTCCTGGAGCACCGCAAGGAGGTCGTTCGTCGGCGAACGACTTTCCTGCTCCGCCGGGCGCGCCAGCGGGCGCACCTGCTGGAGGGGTTGATCCTTGCCGTTGCCGACATCGACGAAATTATCTCCATCATCAAGAAAAGCCCCGACGTGCCGATCGCCAAAGATCGTCTGATGGCCAAAAAACTCAGACTGACGGAAAAGGCGACCGTTCGCAAACTTCTGCCGAAGCCCTTTATCAAAGAAGCGTCAAAAAAAGGCGGTATGAACCTCACAGCCGTTCAGGCCGATGCTATCCTGGCGATGCAGTTGCAGCGTCTGACGGGTCTGGAAATCCAGAAACTTGCACGGGATTATTCCACCCTGGTCGAAGAGATTACCGGGCATGAAGCCATTCTTGCTGATGAGCGCCTCCTGCTGGATGTTATCCGCGAGGACATCTACGAGATTAAGAGCAAATATTCCAATCCGCGCCGGACCGAAATCATAACCGATGTCGGCGATTTTGAAATCGAGGACCTTATCGCCGAAGAGGACGTTGTCGTAACGCTCAGCCACGAAGGCTACATCAAACGCATGCCGCTGACGACCTATCGTCTGCAAGGCAGGGGAGGGCGAGGCGTTATCGGTTCGGACAAAAAGGAAGGCGACTTCATCGAGCAACTCTTCATCGCCTCTACGCACGACCACATGCTGTTCTTCACCAACACCGGGCGGATGTACTGGCAGAAGGTATATGACGTACCGTCGATGAGCCGGCAGTCCAAAGGAAGGGCCATCGTCAATCTGCTCAGCATGCAGAAAAACGAGAGAATATGCGCCGTCATCGCAGTGCGTGAATTCGACGACCGCTATCTTGTAACCGCCACGATGAAGGGGCAGATCAAGAAAACCGTCCTGTCCGCCTATGGAAACCCGCGAAAGGGCGGCATCCAGGCGGCTGGACTGAGCACAGGCGATACCGTCATAGGTGTCGCCGTTACTCGCGGCGATGATCAGATTATCTTGTGTACGCGCGACGGTATGGCCATCCGATTCAATGAAACAAACGTCAGACCGATGGGGCGAACCGCTGTCGGCGTTCGGGGTATAAACCTGCGCAAGGGCGACAAAGTGGTGGCTATGTCGGTGGTCGATCCGACCGCCTCGCTGTTGACAGTCTGCGAGCACGGATACGGAAAGCGGACGAAATTTGAGGAATATCGCGTCCAGTCGCGCGGCGGGACGGGTGTTATCAATATACGGACCAGCGGACGCAACGGTAAAGTTGTAGCCGTCAAGAGTGTTCGTGACAACGACGAACTGGTCCTGATTACCGAAGGCGGCATGGTTGTTCGTATCGGCGTGGCCGACCTGCGGTCCATAGGACGAGCGACTCAAGGCGTGAGGATGATAACTCTCAAATCCGAAGATCGAGTGGTGGCATCGGCGAAGGTTTTAACTGATGGTGCGGGTTCGCCGGAAAATGCACAATCCGTCCCCCATGACTCGCCTTAAAAGTAGCACCTGGAAGGGACTGGAGAGACAGTCAGACGCAGGCCGCCTCCCTGGCTTCCGGCAAGTCGATTGTAGAGGAAGAATCTTCTGCGATTACGGCGTATGCGTGTCGTCGGGGGAGGTGGTTTCGTCCGGTTGGGTTGAAAGCGTTACAGTAAAAACCGTTCCTTCTCCGGGGGTGCTTTCAACCCGGATTTTACCGCCGTGCTCATCGATGACTTTCTTCGTTACCGTCAGCCCAAGACCTGTACCTTTCTGCCCCTTGGCGGAGTGGAAGATGTCGAAAATATGATCCTTCTGGTCAGGCGCAATACCGACGCCATTATCGACTACGCGAACGATCACCTGACGGTTCATGGAGTCGAATTCACTGGAGACGGTGATGACGCCTGTGTTGTTGCTGACGGCGTCGAGGGCGTTGGTCAGGAGGTTCAACAGCGCCTGGTGCAGTCCGGTGGAATCAGCCGGTATCTCCGGAAGGTTGTTCATCTCTGTTATCAGCGCTACGCCCAGTTCATCGGCGTGAGGCGTCAGCAGATCGATACACTCATTTATGATGTGATTAACATCGACAGACGCACGCAACGGTTGTTTAGGCCTGGAAAACGCCAGCATGTTCAGGATAACGATATTGATTCGGTCCAGGCTTCGGCGGACGACGGGCCAGACATCGCCGGCTTTGTTTGTATTGCCTTCGATTATGGCTTTCTCCACAAGGTCGGCTCCGCTGACTAGTCCCTGTAAGATATTTTTGATGTGGTGACTGAGGAAAGCGACGGTTTCTCCTATGGCAGCCAGGCGTTCGGTTTTGACGGCGGCTTCGTATAGCCTGACGTTTTCCGCAGCCAGACCCGCCTGATAACCGATTGCGGTCAACAGCCTCAATTGCTCCGTTGAATAAACGTGATCCGAAACGCTGCAATCGACGTGGATAATTCCGATAATTCTGTCTCTTCCTTTTATCGGTGCGCAAATGGCGGAGCGGATTCCGTATTCGTGCACGCTTTTACCCGGACCGAAACGCTTGTCCCGCATGGCGTTGGACGATAAAACGCCGACTTGTTTGGTCAGGACCTCATTGATAATGGTTCGACTGATAGGTATGGGGGTTTCGGGCGTGGGTAGTTCTTTGTGCGAATCCTCGTCGGAATCGGAAGGTTTTATTCCGTTGCGGTATCTCGCCGCCTTAGGGATAAGCCGGCCGTCCTCGCCGACCAGAAGGATAAATGCGTGATCGGCGGGAACAACCTTGAAGACGACGTTTACTGTACGCTGCAATAGCGTGTCCAGGTCCAGGATGGACGTCAGTTCCGTAGTAAGGTCGTAGAGAATGCGTAGGTTGCCGATGGCTTCGGCACCGGCTTCGGGTGTAGGGATAATTATCGAATCGTCACTGGCCGGAACAGTCGCCATAATGGCGGCATCCATATTCCTCTTGGCATCATTCACGTTCATTGGCGTTGCCGCACGTGAAGACGAACCCCCGAATACCAAAAGCGTCTGACCACAGCGAATCTGATCGCCAAGATGTAACTCCATCGGCTTCTTTACCGGAGAACCGTTAAGGAAAGTCCCGTTTGCCGAGCCGACGTCCTCGATTGCCCAGGATTTGTTGCGCATGCCCACGCGTGCGTGGCGGCGCGAAACAGTACCATCAGACAACGGTAGGCTGTCGCTCTGTCGGCCTATAATGGCTTCGGTGCTAATCTGAAAGACCCGTCCTTTATCAGGCCCCTGGATAATCTCTATGGTAACTGCCATCGCATTCACACTTAAGCGGAACTGCCGGAAATGCCTGCTCTGTTCGACCTATCAGCCCGTGGTGAAAGTCATTCTGGCTGCGAGCGGGTCCTTCACCCGTTACACTGCGTCGCAAAAACTCGACGAATCTCCCGGATTCACCCGCGTTTTCGCTCCTTGTGCCCGGGCGAAATCCCGCGCTCTCGCCGGAGAAGCAATTTCGCCACGGACTGCTAGTACGCTGTCCCATC